>NZ_JBPSEG010000004.1:0-243737 GCF_051488665.1 Melioribacter sp. Ez-97
TGTGGAGCGCCAGCGGAACATGCGTCCACTGCGCCCGGTTGTTATGATTCTCTTTTTATTCATCTGTAAAATAATCTAAATCGACTTTCTTGACCTCGTATTTGGCAACCGGTGAAACACCCACGTCATTGTCAATCATGTATTGGGCAAGTTGTTCGCCATCAATAAGAATGATTTTGGTATCTATTTTACTCACATACTCTAGAGCTTCTTTTGAAAAATTCGATGTTGTGATAAATATGCCTTTCCTTGCTCGCTGTCCTTGAAGAGCTCCCGCAAACTTTTGTATTTCTGGTCTACTGACGGTATTTTCCCATCTTTTCGCCTGAATATAGATAATATCTAGGCCAAGCTTGTCTTCCTTTATGATACCATCTATTCCTTCGTCTCCACTTTTGCCTATAGCCTGTCCAGCATCTTTCCGACTGCCTCCATATCCCATTTTGACGAGCAACTCGACGACGATTTTTTCAAACAGACTTGGGGGGCATCGCTTAATTTGCTGCAAGATTTCCTTCGCAAGGTCCTCTCTTAGATTTTCATAGGCGACCTCCAATGCCTCTGCTGGAGTTTTTTCCGATTCGTCCTTGCTGTTTTCTTTAATCTTGCCTTGTGGTTTTCTCTTGCGTTGCCTAAACTCCCTGAATTCTTTGAACCGCTCCAGAAACTTTACATCTATTTTTTGTGGAGTTTTCTTTAAAACTTCAATACCTCTATGGCTGATTCGGAAATATCCTCTTCGCGTAGGTTCGATTAACCCAGCTTGTTTCAAATATGTTCTAGCCCAGGCCACTCGGTTATCGAAGATGGCCTGTTGTCCGCTAGGGAGCATTTGCTTCAGTTCATCATTTGTCAACTTGAATTGCGTTGCAAGATGATCGATGGCCTCTCTCAGGGAATGTTCCTTTTGATCAGCAACAAATTCAAGAAGAGGAAGCATGCAGCTTTGGTAATCAGGAATTGCCATTCAATATACCTTTTTCATCTTTTATCATAACTATTACTTATACTGCACAAAATATTTAATTGGGAAACGATATACTGTATTCTTATGCAGCATATCATTCCGATTATTTCGTTTTGCTTCAAAAAACACAATATTAAAAAATAGAGTCTGCATAATATTATTCCTCAACCGTATCAGTCTGACGAACCACAGTAACGCTTATAAAAATAAAACCCATTTCGGTCAGTTTGTTCGGATTTGCCCATCGGGGCCCTCATTGCTTTACTTCTTAAACTGAAAATAAATTTATTCAAACTTATTGTCAACATATTTTTCACGGATATCTGCAAGATATGCGTCGACTGCTAAATTAGAATAGAGCGCGTGATTGAGGGACGCGGGGTTGGGAAGGTTAAGTTTGGTATTTTTTGTTTAATCGGTCCGTATATAAATCTGTCTTAATATAATAACTGTTTCCGGCAGAGTTCGCGGCGGTTTTCGTATTGAAATCCCTTCTACCGGAATATGAAATATCCGGTTATTGAGAACCGTAATTTTAATCTATTCCGGACTGATTCTATGCCTTTTGCTGCGGCGCGTTTGTTTTTATTTTTGTCAGTATCTCTTGTTTGTTTTTCTTTCTTCTTCGATATCATAATCGTTTTGAAGACCAAGCCAGAATTTTGCTGTCGCCGAAATACGATGATAATCTCAACGCCGTATCGGCGGTAATTCTCCTTTTACCTTTAATTATCCGTGATATACGAGTCTGCGGTATACCGGTATCTTTTGCTAATTTGTAAGCAGTAATTTTAAGAGGAAGCAAAAACTCCTCGAGTAAAATCTCTCCCGGATGTATATTCTCTAATCTTTCCATTTTTATCCTCCCAATATTAATGATAGTCCACTATCTTAACATCGTGCGCATTATTGTCAATCCGTCTGAATACAATTCTCCATCGGTCGTTAATTCCAATACTTTAAAAATCGGAACCCCGTAATTTTTCTACTGGCGGGATATTGTAATAAGCGTTTACATTAAAAGCAAGACTTATTCTTATTTTAACCGCCGTAAATCCTTTGATTCCGTTCACAACTAAAGAATGAAATACAGCAAAAAACCCGCCTGTCGAGTAATTATTATCTCCGCACGTTTTTAAATTAAACAAATCAATTCTTGGCAATTTGTTCGAAAACGCTCATTTTTGCCATACCATACTCTATGGTAAGTTGAAACCAATTCTACGCAAACTTATTGTCAATAAAATTTTTTTAATGAATGCGCAAAAACGCATATCCTTATAATCCGGGAATAGAATGCAATCGCAGATCGCCTGCAGGAGAGTTTATCTTTCAAATCAGAGCGCTTACGTTAAGTCATACGTTAAGCAGCAAAATTATTAACAGTATCGAAGCAACGGATGAAGATACCGTTCTTATTCTATTCCAGCGATTCCAACGCGCCTCAAAATTATTTCGAACGGCTTGACATGCCGCTTCGTCTTCCGTATCGGTATTAATCAATTGCAATTTATTATTTAAAGGCACATTGATTATTATTGTCGGGACGTGAACTCCCGCTAAAAAAATAATAAAAGAGGACAGTATGATTATTGAATTATACTTTTCCAATTCCTGGAAACCCAGTATAACCGTTATGCCCAAAGCCGCGACAGAACCTAACCATAGAATTATGAATATCGGTTGACGGTTTTGAATTACGTTATCAATTACCTGAAATGTTTTAATAAATTCCCTGTTGCCAAGCGTTTTTATACCCGGCATTACAACAATCGTAAACGCCAGCAAAAAACCCGCTACAAGCGAGCAAAAGAATGCCGACGTCATCAGAAAAACGTGAAATAAATTCATTTATTACCCCGAATCAGTTAATATTCATTTATCAAAGAAAAATCTCAATCGCAAAGCATACATTTACCGTTTAATAAAAGCGCGGACTTTATGCTGATCCGTATCTTTAACAATCACTAAACAGAACGCTTTTTATTTTGGACGGGCAAATATAATCCCTTTAAGCCTGTCGTATTTATCGGAATCAGGAGCGGAGATATTATCGCCTGAAGTCAGGTTGTACCAATATTTACTGTTCAGGCTCCATTTATAAGCGTAAGGTCGTTTGTGCGCGTTTTCGCTGATTAAATATTTCATTTTGCCGAATCCGATTCCGCTTTTATTACCGTTAAGCGCTTCCGCTATGGGTTTGGAATTCATCGTACGCGTGTCAGCCGTCTTCGTGTGAGCGCTCGAAACGGCATCCATCACTTGTATTAAAACCGAATTATCGCTATTCACTTTGCCAACATCCCAGGCAATCATAACATGACCAGTGGTTGGATTTTTCGTATCTATTCTCCAATTATCGTCATACCTGGCGGCAATAATATCGCCTCTCTGCAAAGAATCGATCGAAGTGAAAACCTTCCAGTATTTGTTTTCGGCGGAAATATTGTCCGGATTTACGAGAATTACGTCTCTGAAATAATCATAAAACGAAGCAGCCAAGGGTCTGCTCGGCTTTTTCCTCGTTCCGTTTGTTTTCATTATACTCGTTAAGTGATCGACTAAATCCCGGTAATGACCGGGCAAAACTTTTTTGATAGCAATTATTCCTACAAATCCGCTGCAGTCGTATTTGTAAATTCCCTTTTGTTCGTCTATAACGCTGTCTTTCGAATGCACGTATTTCGTAACTTTCATATTATTCCAAACGTCAATACATCTGTTAATAAGCTTTGCCTGCGGAGAGTTGCCTGCTGCAGGGGTAAGATTGGGAACAACTTCGCCCGCGCCCGTCAACGAACCTTCGAGTTCGTCTTCCAGAATTTCATAATCGGAATCTGAATCGTCAATTTCACCGCCGCTTTCAACCGAATCGCAGCCTATCAGCGCGGCAATAATCATTAAAAGGCTTCCGAATAAATACGCTCTTTTAGTCATTACAACCTCCTCTGTATACTAATTAAGAATGAATTTATATGTTTATCCCGAATGTCCTAAATAAGTATACACCGCTGCGGTCTGTAATTTTTTTCGCCGGTATCCGGTCGGGAAGGGAATCGGGTATTTGCTTCTCGGCGCGGGACTCAAAAACCGGTTTTTATATTTTTTACAAACGACCGGAAAGGATTTCTTCCGGCTGCTTACAGAAAACAGAAATTACGTTACGTCCTAACGCCCGGACACGCGCTCTATTTTAACATGCTTTGCCAGGCAAGCGATGTGAGGGAATTTGCAATGAAGCCGAATTCGTATTCGCCCGGGTTCTTAATATTTTATACCGTTTCCAATTCTTTGTAATTATCGATTACAAAACCTTTGATAGATGATTGATTTTATGAAAAACAATTTCTTGAATATTCGGACTCCCCGGATGCCCTTTGCGACCGGAAGTATGAGGATTGTTTGTTATCAGATGCGCATTTTCCACTTAATTTGCGGTTTTGTAAAAAATTTTTCCTTTCTTAACTACTTTTAATTCATGCGAAGTACAAACTGAACATAAATATAACATAATTATTATAATAATCAATCTTTTTCCGGGACAACGGAGTTACATCCGGCATTTGCCCCTTCAACGGCGACGACGTACGGAACGGTTTTTTGTGTCTGTTCCGTACGAATCTATACATTAAAGCGTAATCTACAAATCCGTTTCTCCTGAAGTTAATCTATCATAATCTATTAGTCTTAAAAAATGATCATTGGCGAAAAACAATTCATACGTTTAGAGCCATTACCGTTTCCCTGTATGCGGCGGCGACTAACAATTGAACTCCGAGACAAAAACAAAAAATCTCGGTACCGGACAATCTGATTTCCCGCCAACTTTTGATTTTTATGCCTTTCCATTCCCGCAAAGTATAATCGTAAATACCGATTCCGGCAGTAGCGGAAATGGCAAGAACGTAGGCAGTCATTTCAATGCCGCCGATGCTCATGCCGAGAGCGGCGCCGTCTAATGCATTAAACTGTCTTAGGTCGGAGGCTGCAAAAGAATTTGTGCCGGATACAAGTCCGCTAGTAACTGCCAAAAGGACATTGACAAAATAACCGGCAGGCATTCCGTACATGCGCTGCAGATTCGAAAGCGAGCAGACCGGAAAAACAACTCCCAGATTAAAAAGAAGCGTAAGCGCAAATTCTTCCGAAAAGAATTTGCCGACGCAGTCAAAGAACCGATGGCAAACTGCGGACTTCCGCGCATAAAGCCTTCGGGTAATAAATAATTTCCGGCAAGAAAAGAAATCATATGCAGTAACGAATGGAGTCCGTACAACCACAAAAACCTTTTTAGAACGTTTTCCCGTATTTCTCCGCGTTGCCCCCGCATAATTTTACCTCCGTAAAAAACGCCCGGGAATTTATTTCTTTATTTACACCCCGTTCTGCGGCGCTCAATTTGTCCGCTGCTGTTTAAGACGTAAATTTAAAATATAAGCAGACAGTTTATTAGTCAATGAAAAATTAATACGGAGCGTTTATCTGCGTTTACCGGGAGGGCTTTAAGGTATACAAATCTAAGAGGATTGTCCGGGGAATATCATTGCGCGGTTCCGTTATCCATCGTTTCTTCGCCTCTATGATAAAACAGTTGCGCTATCAATTATTTTTTTCAGTATATCGACTATTCGATTATACATTATTTCCGACATATTCCAATTGTAACCGTCAAAGTTTACCGTATTTGTAAATTGCACTACTACGGCGTCTATATCTTGATGATATTCGGCGATAGTCTGATAACCGGGAATCAAACCCGTATGCCCGTATTCATAAATCGAGGAATAGATTTCCCGTTCTTTTTCATCTTGAAAAACAGAACCGTCATTAAGCGCGCGAATAAATTTGCTCAGGTCTCCGGCGGTCGCAAGCATCGATGCGTTGTCGTCCGCCTTCAAGTCGCTTTCGTAGCCGACGTAATATCCGCTCATTACGTCATCCAAATTAACTTCTTTAATAGAACCGTATGTATTATTCAGATTCAGCGGTTCCAATATATTTTCTTTAATATACCGGAATTTGCTTTCCCCTGTAACTTTTTCGATGATTTCAGAGAGCAACAAGTAATTCGTATTGCTATATTCATAATCCGTATCCGGTTCGAAGCCGGCAGGTAAATCGAGTATCAAATCCAATCGCTCCTTATCGTTCTGCTTCGGATGCGCCCAGTAATTGTATGTTCGCGTGTAATCGGGTATTCCGCTGCGATGCCGCGCCATCATTTTAATTGTTATTTTATCGGCGTTTTCTATTCTGTCCGCCAGTTCGGGAAAGTAACCGGAGAGAGTATTATCCAACGACAAACGTCCTTCATTCGCCAATTTGGCGATTGACACTGCCGTGTATAACTTGCCCACGCTCGCTATTTTGAAGAGCGAATTGGGATCCGCGGGAATTTTGTTCTCTCTGTTTTTATAACCCGAAACGTAAAAATCCGTTCGATTCCCTTTCGTATTGACGCAAACAATTATACCGTCGAATCCGCATTCGGAAGCTTTATCCGCCTGCAACTGAACAGCTTCGGGAAGAGGCTCTATCCATGCCTTTACAATAGGCCAGGGAACGTAATACAACGAGATAATTGTTCCGACGAACAACAGTATTTTTATGATTCGTTTCGACTTTATTTTATTCATTTGTTTACTCCTCGTCTTTAAAAAAATCCGGTATAACGTCGAACCCGTTATTAAATTTCCGAAAATCGTTGCGCAAATCGTTAAAGTCGTCAAATCCGCAAAATCATTCGAAATCGATAGATGAACAAGTCGGAAAACATTGATGGAATTATTATGCCCGCCGGACTAGTTTATTCGCCGCGTTTTTCCGGTTCGGTAAAAAGAATTATCGATATTAGTAACCACATTTATCCTGGGCGTTATCAATTGCCCGCAAATACCGGCTTGCAAGTTACGCAACTATTACATTAAATATCATAATTATTACAAGAAGGTCATCCGGTAAATACGGAAAACGGCGTCCTGCGGGAGTTCCTTAATCTATCCGGAACCGTCAGGGTTCGTTTTTCAGAACCGTGCTGAAATACATTTCGCCTCTGCCTCCGAACAGCTTTATATAAACGGAGTCTCCGTATCTTTTTGAAAACCGTTTGACCAGGTTTCGGGTTATCAGCGTGTCCCCTTCGAAAGAGCGGAGAAAAAATTCGCCGTACGGCATGCCAAGAACCGAATGCGTGTCGAAATTGCCCTGCGAATCGATATCGAAATACGTATATTGACCCGGTTTGAGATTATGTTCTTTGGCTCCGAGAATCTTTAGCGAATCCAAGAATAACCCGTAATGATCAGGACGTATCGATTCGGCTTGTCCCCAAATTATATACGCCGGTATTCGTAATATTGTATTTTGACGACAAATAATAATATTGTTCGGCCGGATTTTCATATCGAATGATTCGTACGAAACAGTTATAACGCCGGTAATCTCCTTGCCGTTTATTATAATCCGTATCGTATAGGAACCATTCCGGAGTTCGCCCAGATTAAACGATACGGAAGCGGGCATTGAAATCGCGGGACCAACTTCGGGCAGTATTATTTCTTTAAGTTCGACTCGAATCGAATTGTTTATTATACTAAGACTTCCGTTAATTTTTGCGCCGCCTTGCGAATAGATTCTTTTAGTATAGAATGAAAGAGCCGCGCTTCGTTTTCCCGGTTTAATTTCTTCTTTAATACCCATAATAATTTGAGAATCAATCGGCTCAAGCGGTACGATTACGCTGTCTGTCGGCTCGTAGTATATTGGGCTGGTTAACATCCCGCCCTTCTCATTACAACTTACGAATAAAACGGCTATTGCCGCGACGCTCGATATTGTTATCAAACATCTCATTTTACTTCAAAATCAATTACATCTTTCAAAATAACAGTTGCGACGCCGGGACTTTACTTTTTCTGAAAAGCAGCCTGCATGCCTGCGGCAGAGCGTACGGATTGAACGGTCGGTTAAAACGCTGTAACTTTAAAAACCTTTAAAGGTTATCTGGTAATTGGAACTTCTTGCTTTTTCAATTAATTTATGAAATTCATCAAAGCCATTAACTCCTAATATCTTTTTCGATTTTGTACGAATAACTATTTTTTTTGAAGTATGATTTTCTATGGAAATGATTTCATCAAATCTTATTTTTCTTTTTTTATTGAATATGTTATACAAAATCAAAAAATCTTGATATATATCTATTTTGACTGGACGATTGAAATATATTAACCAATTCCAAAACGCAAATCCCCAAAAAGGCAGAGCCAAAAGAAGTTTAATATTATTAATCTCTGCATACTTAAAAAATATTATTAATATTATTACAAAAAATACCGGGAAAACCCAAAGACTGTATTTTAGCGTCTTATTGAGTTCAATAGAATATTCTGCTTCTTTACTCATATTTTTACCCGTGTTATAACTATTAATTATACTGCACAAAATATTTAATTGAGGAATAATATCCCGTATTCTTATGCAGCATATCATTCCGATTATTTCGTTTTACTTCAAAAAACACAATATTAAAAAATAGAGTCTGCATATTATTATTCCCCAACCGTATCAGTCTGAAGAATAATTGTAACACTTATAAAAATAAAACCCATTTCGGTCAGTTTGTTTGAATTTGCCCATCGGGGCCCTCGTTGCTTTACTTCTTAAACTGAAAATAAATTTATTCAAACTTATTGTCAATAAAAAATTTCCGGCGCGCGATTACGGATTCTTCTGATAATCCTTTTAAGTTAATCCGCATTTGTATTTGTCATTTTTTGCGCAAGGCGATATATTTCGAAGTGGAATTTGGAAATGCCCCCGTAGCTCAGCGTGGATAGAGCAGCGGTTTCCTAAACCGCGTGTCGGAGGTTCGAGTCCTCTCGGGGGTACAAAACTTATTCGAGGGAAACGTGAAAAAATTATTGACCACTCTGATTTTCGCTCTGGTGGATATAGTCTGCTTTCTTCAGGGCTCCGTAATCCTTGTATACGCCCTCCTTCATGTAAAATACAAAGTGGAAATAGCGCGCGCCGAAGGATTTAATTCAGTCGAGCTCAATAATCTGCCCGTCGCCATCGGCGGATACTATTACTATCCCGAATCGTATATTAAAATAGCTATGATCGGAATCGGCCTGATTGTAACGGGCGTTTTAATGCGAAGCTGGCGCAAAAATTATATCGAACCGCAAAATCTCTAAGGCAAAAGCGTCCCGCTTAACATTATGTGAGCTACTGTAAAATAAATTACGATTCCCGTTACGTCCACCAGAGTTGCGACAAACGGAGCAGACGAAGTCGCCGGATCGAATCCCAGTTTTTTCATTATAAAAGGAAGCATCGAACCCATTAAACTGCCCCAGGCTACCACCCCGATAATCGAACAGGCGACGGTAATCGCAAGTAAAATCCAATGCTCGCCGTAACTGTAACCCGCATATTGCCAGACGGTAATTCGTATAAAACCGATAATTGCCAGAATAGCGCCAAGCATCAATCCCGTTATTATTTCCCTCCTGAATACATAGAGCCAATCTTTCAAAGTTATTTCATTCAAAGCCAGTGCGCGTATAATAAGCGTTGAAGCCTGCGAGCCGGAATTGCCGCCGCTTGAAATAATCAACGGAAGAAAAAGCGCAAGCACTACTGCCTGACTTATTTCGTGTTCGAAAAATCCCATTGCCGTGGCGGTAAACATTTCGCCTATAAAAAGAATGCTGAGCCATACCGCCCGTTTTTTAATCATTTTCATAACAGGCGTATCGGGATAAGGCTCTTCGAGCGCTTCGACTGCCGCGCTCTTATGAATGTCTTCGGTGGTCTCTTCTTCGGCAACGTCGAGCACGTCGTCTACCGTGACGATACCGACCAATACGCCCGACGAGTCGGTAACGGGCAGAGCGATTCTGTCGTATTTCTTAAAAACTTCGATTGCAGTTTCCTGGTCGTCGTTTACTTTCAGCGAAACAAAATTTCCGTCCATCAATTCCGATACTTTAGTATCGAGCGGAGCCAGCAGAAAATCCCGAATCTTAATATCGTCTATTAATTTTCCCCTGTCGTCCACTACATATAAAATGTTCAATGTTTCTTTGTCGTGTCCGTATTTTCTGATATAATCGAGCGTTTCCTGAACCGTCCAATTTTCCCGGATAGCGATATAGTCGGGAGTCATTAAACGCCCGACGCTGTCTTCCGGATAGCCGAGCAGCTGCTGGGCTATTTTTCGTTCTTCGGGCGTCAGGTAGCTGATCATCTGTTTGACGACGTTCGGCGGCATCTCTTCGAATAATGCCGTACGGTCGTCGGGCGACATCTCGTTGAGAAGTTCTGCTATCTTTTCCTGACTGAGGGATTTGATTAAATCTATTTGAGTGTCGTAATCAAGATATTCGAACACATCCGCGGCAAGCTCCTTCGGAAGAAGCCTGAATATCAAAGCCCGTTCGTCTTCTTCCAGATTTAGAATTAAATCCGCTATATCGGTAGGATCCCAATCTATTAGAATGTCCTTGAGTTCCGAAAAATTTCTTTTTTGAATTAATTCTTTGATTTCGGGATTGACAAGCATAGTAAGCATAAGTCACCTCCATTGAGTGGCGAGGTACTGAATTGATTAAAATCGGCAGGTCAAAATAATACTTTAATATTAAAAATCACACTCTAAATTCAATATTTCTTAAATTCCGCTATAATTTTATTTATCTCATCCTCGGAGATGCCGCTGCCGAACTGTTTGTTTGATTCTTTTTTCGTAAAAGAAGAATTGAAAGAGCCGACAGGCGGATTGCCCGCACGCGCTCTCAAGCGTTCTTCGATAATATTCGTAAATCCGGAGGCTCCCGCTTCCGTCCTTCTAACTCCGGTTCCTTCCAACGAATCGACCGCGTTGCCTTTGTTAACCGGATTGGTTTCGAACGCCAGAGTTTTAATATTCATCAAATGAGAAGCCGTAACGTTTTCCGAAATAATCGAACCTCCCCACGTGCCGGGTCCCAAAGTCATCGATGGCGTTAATCCCGTCGTGTATCCGACGGCGCCTACGGACGAAGGCGTGTTTACCACGATACGAAACGCGGGTTTTTCCAACGCAAATTTCAATATGATTTCCCTGTCGTTCGAATGGATTGCCATCGTGTGACCGATGCCTCCGAATTCGAGCAGTTCTATCGAACGGTGGCATCCTTCGAGCCATCCGTCAACCGTATAAAACGCCAGTATGGGCGAGAGTTTTTCGATCGAAAGCGGTTCGTCTTTGCCGACTTTCGTACATTCGGCAATCAATACCGTCGTGTCCGGAGGGACTTCGAAACCTGCGTAGGAGGCGATCCACGGAGCGGGTTTGCCCACTATATCGGCGTTCAGTTTGGCGCCTTTGGCGACTCGTTCTTCCAGAAGTTTCTTTTCTTCGGGATTTAAGAAATAACACCCGAGTTTTTTGGCTTCTTCGATAACTTTTTCTTTGATCGGACGGTCGACAATCATCGCCTGTTCCGAAGAACACAAAACGCCGTTGTCGAAAGTAGTGCCGTAGACAATATCCGCCACGGCTTTTTTAACATCGGCGGTTCTTTCTATAAAAGCCGGAACGTTGCCCGAGCCTACGCCGTAAGCAGGTTTTCCCGCGCTGTATGCCGCGCGCACCATCGGAGTGCTTCCCGTAGCAAGTATAACCGCAATGTTCTTATCGTGCATCAATGCGTTCGTGCCTTCTAGCGTGGGAATAGTCAACGTCTGGATTAAACCCGCCGGAGCGCCCGCTTTTTCGGCGGCTTCGGATAAGACATTCATTGCTTCGGCTGTCGATTTAACGGCTTTCGGATGAGGACTGGCTACAATTCCGTTCCTGCATTTCAACGATATAATCGCTTTGAACATTGCGGTCGACGTCGGATTGGTCGACGGAATCAAAGCCGCCACAACTCCCATCGGCTCTGCTATTTTAACCACTTTGCCGTTGCTTCTTATATCGATTATACCGACGGTTTTG
Organism: Melioribacter sp. Ez-97; assembly: GCF_051488665.1. Classification (NCBI taxonomy): domain Bacteria; kingdom Pseudomonadati; phylum Ignavibacteriota; class Ignavibacteria; order Ignavibacteriales; family Melioribacteraceae; genus Melioribacter; species Melioribacter sp. Ez-97. The sequence goes on from NZ_JBPSEG010000004.1 coordinate 11,958, forward strand.
AGGTCTTTAATCGAATTATAAACATCCCTCGTGGCAAACTGATTTTTGATAATCTTGTCCGATACTTTGCCGAAACCCGTTTCCTCGTGAGCCATACGCGCGAGTCTTTCGGCTTCGCGAAAGCCGGCTTCGCTCATCGCTTCGACTATTTTGTCCACCTGCTTTTGATTGAAATGCTTGAATTCCATCTGAGCTTCTTTTGCGCGAGCGGCTAAATTGCGAGCCAGTTGAATCGACTGAAGGTCTTTATCGAAGTCCATTTGCTTTCCGAATTTTTCCTCAAATATAAGGACTCCCTTTTCAAAGGTCAATTAAATTACCCGTTCATTATTTCTTTCAGTTTTTGATAACCCGATTTGCTGACGGGAATCTTTGCGCCGTCTTTAAGGATTGCCCTGTAGGATTCTTTTTCGAAGAGTTCGAGCTGCTTGACGGCGTCGAGCCGCGTTATGTAGGAACGGTGCAGACGGATGAAATTCTCGGGGTCCAAATTCTTTTCGAACCACTTCATGGTTTTCTGCTTGAGGAAATTTCCCCTCGCCGTATGCAGCATTACATAGTCGTCCTGCGCTTCGATATAATTTATTTCGTCGACGGAAATAATAAGAATATTATTGTTGTGTTTAACGACCACTCTTTCGAGCCGCTCGCCCTTTTCCCTGTCGGTTTCTTTCAGTTTATTCAGTTTGTCCCGTAGATCCGATTTATTGCCGATCGATAATTTTGCTTTGTCGAGCGCGTCTTTGAATCTTTCTTCCGAAAACGGTTTCAACAGATAATCGATTGCGTTTACTTCGAAGGCTTTGATGGCGTATTGATCGAATGCCGTAGTAAATACGATAGCCGGAGGTTCGTCGATCAATTCGAGCATTTCGAACCCCGTTATTTTAGGCATTTGAACGTCGAGGAAAATCAGGTCGGGTTTAATTTCGTTAATCAACTTTATCGCTTCGAATCCGTTCGAGCACTCGCCGGCAATTTCGAATTCGTCGTACTCCGAGAGATACCGGGACACAACTTCGCGCGCGAGCTTTTCGTCGTCTACAATCAGCGTTTTTATCTTTTTCATTATTTCTCCGGTATGTAAATATTCACCCTGAAAATTCCGCCGCTTTTATCCGTGGAAATCAAATTCTCGTTGTCGTAAAAGAGTTTGAGACGGTTTTTAATATTCTTCAAACCGATGCCTTCGCCTTTGCGGGGAACGGCTTCAGGATCGTAATTGTTTTCCAGACTAATTTTGAGGAATCCGTTTTCTCTTTTGCATTTGAGTTTAATGGTTACTTTTTCGACGCTCTCGTACACTCCGTGTTTTATTGCGTTTTCGAACAGAGGCTGAAGCAGCATGGCGGGAACTTCGCCTCCGCGGCAATCCTCGTCGCATTCTTCGACGTAATCGAATTTGTCCCCGAATCTTACTTTTTCGATGTCGAGATAGAGCCGCGAATTTTCGAGCTCTTCTTTCAGGGAATTTGTCCGGTTTTCATTACGCGATAAAGTGCCTCTTAAAAAAGAGGAGAGTTTAATCGTCATTTCCCGCGCTTTTCCCGGATCGCTCAACGTCAGAGAAGCGACTGAATTGAGACTGTTGAAAATAAAGTGGGGATTGATTTGATATTTAAGGGACTTCAATTCGGTCTCTTTTACAAGCGTCCTCAGTTCGGCTTCCTTCAATAATTTATCGTGAAAATTATTGTAATAAATAAGAACGTAATCGACAGAGATAATTATTACGTAGAACATAATGCCGGCAATCGAACGCCAAATCAAACTGTCGTTCAGCATTGTCAAATAATTCCCGTCGTCGATAATGTTCGAAAGAATAAAATACGAAGCTCCGAGCCAGAAAGCCGTAATTATTGCAGCCGAGGCTATATGATTAAGTATAATCTTGTAGGCGGGATAATTGTCGAGCGAATTGAAATTTACCATATACCAGAAACTGAGTCCCACAAAAGCGTAAAGTCCGTTAAATACAATGCCGTCGGCAATCGAATATCCGAAAGGCATATCCACAATAAAAAGAAGAATGAGCGACTGCGCCGCCGCAATAAATATCCAGAGCAGGAAATAGATTAAGAGCAGCTTTTTATTTTTGATAAACGGATTAATCATCACGGTTAACCGTCATGAATAATGGACTTCGCAGCCGCCGAAAACGACCGAGCCTTTTAAAATCAACAAACCTTCCTGATTCTCTTCGGCGCCCGGCATAACATAACGCTTATCGTCGAATCCACCGAAGACAGACGTAATATTCGAAATCACTTTCCAATTTTTCGGCACAAAGAGCGTGCACCCACCCATAATGCAGCTGACGTCGAGTGTAACAGCTCCTTCTGCGAGTTTGGAATTGTCGAAATTAAGCTGAAGGCTGCCCATAATAATGTTGATTTTACCGCCGCTGAAATTTTCCGAACGAATCACTTTATTGGCGCTTGTAAGTATGCATTCTTCGTTGATGAAATCCTCGTTTTCGGTATAGACAAAATCTTTCGTCTCCGTTTCCGCATCCTGCGATTCCTCTTCGGCTTCTTCCCTTTTTGAGTGATGGCCGTTTCTTTTCAGTATAATAAAGAGTCCGATAATAATAATGATAACAGGCCAGAAGTCACGGAATCTCAATACAAAGAAAGGATTTACAATTCTGCTTACAATTCCGAAAATACCGATTGCAAGAAAAACAATACCGACCGCGCTGTTTTTCGATTTCGAAAGAACCGCAATGCCGATAATCAGAAAGAGCATATGCCATGAAAAGACAATGTGCCGGAATGAAAAGTCGATCATAAAAACGTTGTCGATTAAAAGCAAAGCTCCGGCGATAATCAGAAGAATGCCCAGCCAGTTCGCGCCTGATCTTTTTGAATTATCCATTTCGTCTCCTTAGTTTTTAATTTCTCCGCCGCCGAAGATAATAATTCCTTTTATGTAAAGAATTTTGTCCTCGTCGAAATCCGAATCGGGAATCTTTCTTCTGGAATCCGAAAAGCCGCCGAAAATAGGAAGCACGTCGACGACGATTTTCCAGCCAGGCGGCGCTATCAAAGTGGCGCCTCCGAAAATGATTGTTATATCGAGTGTGTTGTCGCCTTCGGCAAGTTTGCAATTGGTCAGATTAATTTCGGAACCGCCGAAAATCGATACGATATTGCCGCCCCGGAAATTATTTATGTAGTAATTCTTGCTGCTGCCGCCGAATACTGATACTTCTTCGATTGTTCCTGATTCTTCGCCGGATTTCCCGCCCTCCGGTTCAGGTTTATGACGATAATGTTTTTTTCCGAAATTATATTTGGCTCTTCCGCCCTGCCTGAACAAAATATAAAAACCCAGAAGGATAAGCAGCAGAGGCCACAATTCAGGAGCTATATTGAACAATCCGATGCCGATAAAAATCAGCCCGGCGGTTTTGCTACGCGTAAGGAAAAAGATCAATATTCCGAACAGGATAAACAGATATTCCCACGAATAGACGAATTCCGGCAGCGTCAGAATTTCGTAATTGTCGAGCAGGAATAAAATTCCGAGCGCCACCAGAACAAATCCCGTCAGAATTCTCGTTGTCATATGACTTTGCATTTTTACTCCGTTAATACATTCCGACTGCAAATTAATAAATTGAGATTGAGCTGAAACGGCAAATCGGCGAATTGCGGATTTTTATCGGTAAATCGATCTGTTTTTTGGACGCCGCGGCATCAAATAATTTCGTACGGCTCGCGAATAATTTCCGGATCGACAATCTTAAATTTATCCGCAACTTTATCAAGCAAATTTTCCCTCACGACCAATATCAATTGCGCCGCGCCCGAGAATTCCAGCGCATAATTTAAAGCATCGGCGAGTCCTTCTCCTTCCAATTCAAGTTTACCGATTTCATCGAATACGATAGCGCCGTAATTTTGCTTTACGGCTTCGATTAAATTGTCGTTCGCCCGGCGAAAGGCATTCCGGCTGAAACGAAATTTCCCTACGGAAAGCTCGTCTTCTTTCCCTGCGGGTTCCAGCGAGTAAACCGTTCTGCTTTGAATGTGATAAAGGAATCGCTTCTCATTAATAACCGGTTGAAAAATTCCGTCGACGCCGGAACGCGCCGCAGCCCATTTGAAAAGCGCGGTAGTTTTGCCGGTATTAATAAGCCCGGAAATAATTTTTATATTGGACATTCTCGTCGTTCATTGTAAGAAGCAAAAAGAAGGAAAGCGAAAAGAAAAAGATCAATCGTTCGATTCCGAGGTACCTTTTGGAGACCGACCAGCTGTTGTTGAGAATTGCGCGGAAACTCGGGAACAGATCTGTTATGCTGTTGATTTCCGAAGCGTGCTCGAATTTTTCCTTTTCGATAAACCTTTTGAATTTTCCGATTACAATCGGCGATATTATGCTGAACCAGATGAAAGAGATAGTCAACGAACGGAGCAGCATAAAGACAACGCCCCAGAAACGATTATAATTATTAAGATAGTAAGAGAACACCAGCAGGAAAAGGCAAAATACGATAAACAATATACCCGACGGTCGCTGCCACCACCTTTTGACTTTTTTCTCCTTAACCAGAAAATTATCCGACGTTATCAGATGGAAAATGTAATAGGCTTTATAGTCGTCGTAAGATCGCCTTACCCATTTGGGAATATTTGCGGCTTTCAGTCCTACCACGATACCGGCAATCAAATGCGCCCCCACGTAGAGAGTAATAATCATCATGCTGAAACTGAATCCCGAACTGGTATCGAATTTATAGAACTGAAGAACGATATAATCGGCAAATTCATTGAGCGATTCCCAGAACGTAAAACCGAAGAGAAGCGTTAGCATGAAGAGACGCTGAAAAGCCGAATACAAAAGCGTAATAACGCCGAGTAAAAACGTCGCCGTTCTGTGCTACTTGATATAAGTATACAAATAATAACCGAGGAAAGCCTGCACGGCAATTGCAAAATAGGAATTCAGCGGGCTGTACGGACTAACGACGGCTTTTACCAATGCGGCAAGCAGAGCCGATTTCAAAATTATCTTTTTGTCTTCGGAATAATAAGCCAGAAGAGAGATGAATATTACCGCCGCCACGCTGAGGAATAGTCCCGTCAACGGAATTTTGAGTATGTGTAAAATACCGCCGAACGCCGCTTCGCTGAACGCCCAGAGCGCGGTTATTCTTTTCAGATCGATTTTAACTTCGTCCGGCTTCGGAGAATTAAATAAATCTTCGGTAATAAATCTCAATTATTTCTTTCCCTTTTTTTTGTCGAGAATATCGTCGATCCAGCTCATTACGGCCATCGAAGCGGGAAATCCGATTGTCGGAATAGCCAGAAGCGCCACCTGTCTAATTTCCTCGTTTTTGATTTTTGCTTTGACGGCTTTTCGCACCTGAGCGTGAACCGCTCCTTCCATCATTGCGCCTGCTGAAAGCGCCAGTTTAATCAATATCCTCGTCTTCTCGTCGAGCGGACCCGCTTCGTGGACCGCGCCTCCCAGTTTTTCGTACGCTACTGCCACCTGGGGATATTCTTTTAAGAATCGTTCAAATCTCTTGGGTAATTTTCCCATCTCCCGCCCTGATTGTTTTTCTTTTTATAAAGCTCAATGAGCTTTGACGAAATTATTATAGAGTTGAAAATATAATTTTGTATTTTTACAAACAACAAAAATTTTTTCAGGGTGAAATAAAAGTGAAAGTATTGGTCACAGGCGGAGCCGGATATATCGGTTCTCACTTCGTCAAATATCTTGTAAAAAATAATTTTTCGCCGGTCGTGCTCGACAGTCTCGTAAGAGGCCACCGCGAGGCGGTTGTCGATTCGGTCCCGTTAGAAAATGCGGATTTGCTCGACTACGACTCGCTCGAAAAAGTAATCAACAAACACAAGCCCGAAGCTATTGTACATTTTGCCGCATTCGCTTATGTGGGAGAATCGGTCGAAAATCCCGAACTCTACTATACGAATAATGTGTTGGGAAGTTTTAATCTGATAAAAGCCGCCGTTAAACACAATATTAAAAAGTTTGTCTTTTCTTCCACCTGCTCGATTTACGGCAACCCGCTTAACGTGCCTATTTCGGAATCGGAACCCGCAAAACCGATTAATCCGTACGCAAACACCAAACTCGTAATCGAAATGATGTTGAAGGACTTCGAATACAAGTACGGTTTGAAACACGTTTGTTTGAGATATTTCAACGCTGCGGGAGCCGACCCCGAAGGAGAAATCGGGGAAAGCCATTCTCCCGAGACGCATTTAATTCCGATTGTGCTCGAAGCGGCGCTGGGCAAACGCGAAAAAGTTTTTGTTTTCGGAAACGATTACGACACTCACGACAGAACGTGTATCAGAGATTATATTCACGTGATGGACCTTGCCGACGCGCATCTGAAAGCCCTCCTTTATCTGGATAAAGAAAATTCGACGTCGGAAATTATCAATCTCGGCACAGGCTCGGGTAATTCCGTTCTGGAAATAATAAAGAGAGCCGAAGAAATTACAGGCAAAAAAATAAATTACGAAATTACCGGTCGACGCCCCGGCGACCCAGCCGTTTTAGTAGCCGACAACAAAAAAGCGCGGAAACTTCTCGACTGGAAACCGGAATTAAAAATCGAAGAGATTCTTTCGACCGCATGGAAATGGCATTCTAATCCCAGATACTGATTAATGATTTTCGAAAAAGTACATATCGACGGACTTTTAATAGTAAAACCCGACGTTTACGAAGACCCACGCGGTTTCTTTTTTGAATTGTTCAACAAATTCAAATATGAAGAGGCGGGCATTAAATTCGACTTCGTCCAGGATAATATATCGAAATCGGTAAAAAACACGATCCGCGGACTCCATTATCAGGTCGGTGAATTTGCTCAGGGCAAGCTCTGCACGGTTTTAAAAGGCAGGGTACTCGATGTGGCTGTCGACATTCGTTACGGATCGCCGACGTACGGCAAATATTTCTCCTACGAACTCGACGACGTTAAAAAAGAACAGCTCTGGATTCCGCCCGGATTTGCTCACGGTTTTTCCGTTTTGTCGGACGAAGCAGTATTCATGTATAAATGTACTGCGCGTTACAGCAGAGAACACGAACGCGCAATTTTGTTTAACGACGCGGATTTAAATATCGATTGGCGAATTAACAATCCGGTTGTATCGGAGAAGGATTTGAAAGCCAAACAATTCAAAGACATAGAACACGATTTCATATTCAAACGGGAGGGCAATCAATGAAATTAGCCGTAATCGGTACCGGATATGTAGGTTTGGTAAGCGGAACCTGTTTTGCAGAAATGGGCAATACGGTCATCTGTGTGGACAACAATCCGGATAAACTCGAAAAACTGAACAAACGGATTGTTCCGATTTACGAACCGGGACTCGAAATTTTATTCCAGAGAAATATCGACAAAAAGAGGCTTTCGTTTACGTCCGATTTACGCCGCGCGGTTGAAGAATCGGAAATAATCTTTTTGTGTCTGCCCACGCCGCAGGGCGAGGACGGTTCGGCGGATTTGAAGTATGTATTCGGCGTCGCCGAAGAAATCGGCAAAATACTGCAAAGTTTACCGAATAACGAATTCAAAATAATCGTCAACAAGAGCACCGTTCCTGTCGGAACTTCCACGGCAGTCCGACAAATAATAGAAAAATACAATATCGAAAATTTCGAAGTGGTTTCGAATCCCGAATTTTTGAGGGAAGGATTTGCCGTCGACGATTTTATGAAACCCGACAGAATAGTCATCGGAGCGAGGAATCCGAAAGCGTTTGAAAAGATGAGAATTCTCTACGAGCCGTTTGTGCGCCAGGGCAATCCGATTTTCGAAATGGATCCCGAAAGCGCCGAAGTGACGAAATACGCTTCGAATTCGTATCTGGCAATGAGAATTACGTTCATGAACGAGCTGGCAAATTTTTGCGAAAAAGCCGGGGCAAATGTGGAAATGGTTCGCAAAGCGATGGGCTCCGACAGCAGGATCGGAAAACGGTTTCTATTCCCGGGAATCGGCTACGGCGGCTCCTGCTTTCCCAAAGACGTAAACGCATTGATTAAAACGTCGGAAGAATTCGGCTCGCCGATGAAAATTCTCAAAGTCGTCGACGAGGTAAACAAAAACCAGAAAGAACTTCTGGTCAAAAAAGTTAAAGAGCATTTCAACGGAAATATCGAAGGTAAAAAGTTTGCGGTGTGGGGACTCTCCTTCAAGCCGAATACAGACGATATGCGCGAAGCTCCTTCGATAGTAATAATTAATCAGTTACTCGACTCGAATGCAAAAGTGGTAGCTTACGATCCGGCGGCAATGGAAAACGCTCGTTTCTATTTAGGCGACAAACCCGCATACGCTCAGGACCAATACTCCGCCCTGCCGGACGCAGACGCTCTCCTGATTTTGACCGAATGGAACGAATTCAGAAATCCCGATTTCGACAAAATAAAAGAACTATTGAAAAACCGATTGATTTTCGACGGCAGAAATATCTTCGACCCCGCAAAAATGAAAGAGCTCGGATTTACCTACTACAGCATCGGGCGCAAACCCGTCAAAAATTAAATTTCATCGTTCATTTTCCCAATGCCCGTCGTTCCGGCGGGCATTTTATTTAGAGAGTTAAAACGATAATGCGTATCAAAACGGGACATTATATCTTTAAAACGTTCCGTTTTTTTATTAATTACCCCTAAAATCGAGGCACGATTTGTGCGATAATAAAGAAAAGAAATATTTAAACTCCATGAAATTAAACGAAATCATTTTTCATATTCTTACTATCTCATTTGCGCTGGCGCTAATTATAATTCTTTTTTCTTATACCATTACCAAAATCCGAAAGAAGAATCAACCGCCTGTAAATCGAATCAGCCGGACGCCTCCCATTATCACTCCGAAGACGCATATTATTCTACCGCGTAAAATCAAAGTGGTAAAGCAATACGATTTTAAGAAAGAGATGGAAAGTCATCAGATAAAAACGCGCCGTTATAAAATTATAAACGAGGAAATCCATAAAAGATAATTCAGATAGATGACGGGAAAGAAAAACAATCCGTATTACAGAAAACTCCGCCTTAAGGATAATCAAAAATTATTATTGATAAATCCGCCGGAAGAATTCGCGCGACTGATGTCTTCCTTCAATCCCGGCACAAAAGCGCGCAAAGGGATTCTTTACGATATAATTTTTCTTTTTTCGGAAACAAAGGATATCTTAAAGAAAGAACTGCCGGCAGCAATAAAAAAATTGAGCAATCAAGGAATATTGTGGGCTGGTTTTCCCAAAAAATCTTCCGGAATTTCGACCGACCTTAATCGCGATTCATGTTATGAAATCCTGCAGGAAACGGGAATGCAAATATTGACTTTAATTTCCGTAGACGTAAACTGGTCGGCTTTCGGGCTACGGGCGGGCGCAAAGCCTCAAAAGAAGGAAAACGGAAACCGGAAATCGGAATACATCGACGCCGAAAAGCGATCGGTTATTATTCCCGACGATTTAAAGAAGGTTTTTAAGACGAATAAAAAAGCTTACGATTTTTTCGAAACGCTCTCGTTTACGAACAGAAAAGAATATGTTCTCTGGATTACCGGCGCGAAGAAAATCGAGACCAGGGAAAAACGGATTAAATTAACAATCGAATATTTGATCGAAGGTAAAAAAAATCCGCACGAAAAATAAAGCCGCCGCCCATGACGAGGCGGCGGCTTATTCATCAGGCTTTCATTCGTTCGCCTTTTTCTTCCTTACTAAAAATCCATCCTACAACTTTCCCGATGTCGATTTTACCGAAGTCGTTCCAGTATTTTTTGTTTCTCACGTGCATCGAACTCGTGTCGTCTTCGGGTATCGAATTCGCTTCGGCTATTATTGTATTAATCCTGTCGATCCAGGTTTCCATATTTTTCTCTCTTAAGTCCACCCAGCCGTCATGCGCCCACATATCGATATTTTCCGGAGTTATGTTCAATTCGTTTTCCCCTCTGAACGGCGGTATTTTCATTGTATTTCCCCGCAGAAGCGACTTGCCGTCGGGCAGCAGTATCGGAATGCCGATTGAAATTATTTCGTTTCTCAGTTTGTCGTTTTCTTTAATAAACTCAAATACTTTCTTCGACAGTCGAGCCGGCGAATACTCCGGTATTTTTTTCATTTCGCCCGCTACGTGTCGCAGTAGATTTATTTCGTGCAAAAGTTTCGAAAGGCGCGGCGGACCGAGCAATTCAAACGCAACGCTCTCTTTATTATGGATGTTTTCGAGTTCTTCCAGTTTCTCCACCGCCGAATGTTGCAAGAAGCCGGCTCTGTAAGTCGGCTCGAGCGTCGCATTGTCGAGCGCGTTAATAATATCGTGACCGGTATTGCCGCCTTTAATTTCGTAAATCAGGTCGTCGGCAATTTCTTCGGGAGTAACATATTCCATTTGTCCCTGAGTCGTAATTGCTTCGAACTCGCCTCTCGAAAAAGTGCCGTTCTCGCCGGTATCGATATAAACTGACTTCAACGACTCTCCCGTCGACTTGAATTTTATGTCCGGTTTCAAATTCAGTTTCCCTTCCAATCGAACCGCGTCGTTGAGACCGACTTCCTGAATTTCGATCGGCTTGCCGGCTTTTCTGATTTCGCCGAACTCTATTTTCTTCCATGCAATTGCTGCGGTCGGTTTAATTTCTTTTGTAATGGGACCTTGAGGAGTTCTGCCCATCAAAAAGAGGAGTAAAGTATGAGCGCCGGCGACGGCGGATTTACTCAAAAGAACTCGCGAGGGTTTTTCTTCGCTGTGCGTGTAAGGAATGTTCAATCCCATTCCTCCTGTTCCGCTTGTGCCTATCTTAAAATAAATTTTCGTGCCCGCTCTGCTCATTGCGTTGTATAGAATTTGAACGTGTCGGATAATTTGAGGCACGTATTCTGTGCAAAAGAGTTTTTCCATTTCGCTTTTAAGAATTTCGGCGTCGGAGCCTTCGTTTATCAATCTTTTAATCCGGTAATAAGTCGAATAAACGTCCTGGTAAGCGATTGCCGTTGCCGAATTAACGCAGTCGATAACTATATCGGGTTTGAATTCCATAATTAGTTTATAAGCCGCCGAAGACTCCAATATCTCATCGCTCAATTCTTCCATAATATCGCGCATCATTATTCCTCGCGATTCGGGATTCTCGAGCAGCTCCATACGATTCTTGTCTTTGAATTCATGTCTTACGAAAATATTGCCCCACCACGGAATAAAATAATCTTCCGGCAAACCCGGAAATTCTTTTTTTAATTTTTCAACCTGTCCGAGGGCTTCCTCCTTTTTAAGCGAAGTGACGATAATTCTTTTCGGCTTTTCGCCCACTAGTTTACGGGTTACCGCGTTGCCGACCAGACCCCATGCCCCCAGAACCAGAACCGTTTTGTTTTGAATATCCATTACAACTCCGTTTTTTATTTTTAATGAAAAATTAAGGTTAGTTTTATCCGATTTCAAGAAAATTAGTAGTAAAAGGAGCGGGTTCGTTGATAAAGGGATAAGGGTTTCTTAAATTTGTACCAGTAAAAACTCAATTGGATATTAGATGAAAGTCTCGGAAATATTACAGCCAGACAAAATCATACCCTCTTTAAAAGGCAGATCAAAGACAGAAGTAATCAATGAGCTTGTAGATTTATTTAAAGACGACGAACGCGTCAAAGACCTTGAAGGAGTTCGGGAAGCGGTTCACGAACGGGAAAAAATAATGTCGACCGGCGTCGGAAAAGGTTTTGCAATTCCGCACGCAAAGTCAAACGGCGTCAACGATATAATTGCTGCATTCGGCAAACTCGACGAGCCGATCGATTTCCAGGCTCTCGACGGTCAGCCCGTTAACCTGGTCTTTTTATTGGTCGGCAAAGAAAATCTCGTAGGTCCGCACATCAAACTCCTCAGCAGAATTTCAAGGATGATGAACAACGAGGAATTCAGAGAAAATCTTGCAAAGGCTCGTACTGCCGAAGAAATTTACAATCTCTTTGTCGAAGAAGAAAAACAATATTTCGAGATTAACTAACGCCGGATTTCTCCTTAATGATTAAAGCAATTACAGGCACAAAAGATATCCTTCCGGGCGATATACCCAAATGGCGGTACATCGAAAATCTCGTTCGCGCAATTTTCGAAGAATTTAACTACAGCGAAATCAGAACGCCCATATTCGAAGAAACCCGGCTTTTTGCGCGCGGTATCGGCGAAGAGACGGATATTGTAAGCAAAGAAATGTATACATTCGAAGACCGCGGCGGCGTGAGCTTAACTCTCAAACCCGAAATGACGGCGGCGGTCGTAAGAGCGTTGATAGAACATTCGCTTCATAAAAAATCTCCACTCAACAAACTCTTTTATATCTCCCCCATGTTCAGGCAGGAAAGACCTCAAGCGGGAAGACTGCGCCAGTTCCATCAATTCGGCGCCGAAGCCATCGGCGGCAACGACCCTTATCTCGACGCCGAAATGATTTTGATTGCTTACGAAATTTTAAATGAAATCGGTCTGAAAAATTTAAAAGTGGTAATCAATACTCTCGGAATTCCTTCCGAAAGAGAATCGTATAAAAACGATTTGAAGAATTATCTTAAAAGTCATTACGACCGTCTTTCAAACGAAAGCAAGAGAAGATACGAAACGAATATCCTGAGAATCTTCGACAGCAAAGAGGAACAGGATATCGAAATAATGAAAAGCGCGCCTCTTTTAATCGATTCTTTAGGCAGAGAAAGCATAGAACATTTCGACAAAGTTAAAAATGCGCTCGAAAAACTCGGCGTTAAATACGAAATCGAGCCGAAACTCGTAAGAGGCTTGGATTATTATACGCACACAACATTCGAGATCGTAAGCGGCAGCGTCGGCTCGCAAAGCGCATTGTGCGGAGGAGGCCGTTATAACGGACTTGTGGCTCAACTCGGAGGCGACGATTTACCCGGCGTGGGATTCGCAGCAGGAATAGAACGGATATTGCTCGCCTGCGAAAACGAAAACATCCTCAATATTCCCGAAGACAAAATCGACGTATACGTGGCTCTGCTCGACAAAAACCTCGACGAGGATTCTTTCATTTTCACTACGCTTCTCAGAAAAAAAGGATTGAAAGCGGAACGCGATTATTTGTCGAGAAGCTTAAAGGCGCAAATGCGCGAGGCAAATAAATTGAACGCTTCTTACGTGATCTTTTTCGGCGGCGAGGAATACAAAGACAAAAAAGCCGTATTGAAAAATATGGAGTCGGGCGAACAAACCGGCATTCCGATTGAAGATATCGATTCAGTCGTTGAAAAAATAAAGCGAGGTTGAGATGCCTCTGAGAAAAGTGGAAGATCCGCCCAAGATTCCCAAAACCCGCAAAAAGAAAGCCGAATCAGTACTTAAAGCTGTCCCCGCTCCCAAACCCGACAAAGTAGAATATTTTTGCAAACTCTTCTTCAAATACGATAAAACGGAGAAGAAACAATATCTTATAATTCGCCTCGAAACGGCGGCTTATTTTACAAGTTTTAAATACGAAATAACCTACGACCTGCTCGAAAAAGAAAACGACATCTATATAATAATTACCGGACTCAAGGCGAGAATGGACCTTGTGCCGGAAGTTGGCCCGGCTACATGCGAATTAAAAAAGGATATTCTCGAAGGCAAAATCAAAATTAATCTGGCAAAACAAGACGGCGCAATCAACGGCGCCGAATACCTGCTTGATTTTAAAAACAGAAAAATCGAATTGGTCGAAGAATTCATGCCCCCCAAAAAGAACAACCGCGTCTTTTCCAAATTCGAAGTGGATAAAGATAATTTTAGTTTTGCCGATTAATAAGGAATCATAACGTGGAAATAATTTACGGCAGAAAACCTGTACTCGAAGCGATTAACGCCGGTGAAGAGATCGAAGTAATTTACGTTGCATACGGACAGCGCGGAGAAGCAATCAACCGGATATTTACAGCCGCTAAGAAGAACAATCTGAAAATAACTCAGCTCTCGTCGAAAAAATTCAAGCACTTTGCGGGCAATCTAAACGCTCAGGGCGTTATAGCTATTAAAAGCCTCTATAAATTTATCGACTACCGCGAGTTGATCGACGGCTCCTTTAAAAGCAAAGAGCCGCTTATACTAATCCTCGACACGTTACAGGACACGCATAATCTCGGAGCCGTATTGAGAACGGCTGAGTGCGCGGGAGTAGACGGAGTGATTATAACTTCGAATAACAGCGCTCCGGTTAACGAGACTGTAGCAAAAATTTCAGCCGGGGCATTGTCGCATTTGAAAATTTCGAGAGCAGCAAATCTTATTCAGCCGATCAAATATCTGAAAGAAAAAGGATTCTGGATTGTAGGCGCTCATTTAACGGACAAGTCGGTAAATTACGACTCGGTTGATTATTCGGGTCCGATTGCTTTGATTATGGGAAACGAAGAAAAAGGGATACGCCGGCTCGTCGCAGAGGAATGCGATTTTCTCGTTCAAATTCCGATGAAAGGAAAAATCGATTCCTTAAACGTGTCGGTTGCAACGGGCGTAATCCTTTTTGAAATTAACCGCCAGCGCTCGACCAAACAGCCGGATTAACTGTTCAATACCTTTTCGTAATATTCAATATATTTCGGCACAATCAATTCTTTATCGAAATGTTGTACCGCTCTGTTTCTCGAATTTGTTGAAAATGTTTTATACTTTTTTTCGTTGGTGAGCAAATCGAGGACATATTTAGCCATTCTTTCTACGTCTCCAATTTCCGCAATATATCCGGTTTCGTTATGCAAGATTAATTCCGGCAAGCCGCCTACAGACGAACTAACGACGGGCAGACCGCAAGCCATTGCTTCCAGAGCTGATAGTCCGAAACTTTCGGATTGAGAAGGCATCAAGAAGATGTCCGCAGCGTTTAGAATTTCGGGCAGGGCGTCCTGCTTGCCCAGGAAAATCACTTCTTTCTGAAGATTCAACTCCCTTGCCAGGCGTTCGCATTCCGAGCGTTCAGGACCGTCGCCTACGAGCAGCAATCTCGTCGGAATCTGCTTGTTTACTATATCGAGTATCCGGATTGTGTCGGTCACTCTTTTAACGGCTCTGAAATTGGAAGTGTGAACCAATACTTTTTCGCCGTTGGGCGCAATATGTTTTCTGAATTCGCTGCCGTCCATCGGACGATATTTATTGATATCGATGAAATTATAGATAACCTCGATATCTTTTTCGATATTAAAATTAGTCAGAGTTTTTTCTTTTAGAAAGCGTGAAACCGCCGTTACTCCGTCGCTCTCTTCGATGCTGAATTTAACCAGAGGCATGAATGACGGCTCCAATCCCATCAAAGTAATATCCGTGCCGTGCAGCGTTGTGATGAATTTAATATCCCCATTCGATTTTTTTCTTATCTGTTTTGCGAGGTAAGCGCTTACCGCATGAGGGATGGCGTAATGAACGTGCATTAAATCGAGATTTTCATACTCGATTACTTCGAGCATTTTACTCGTAAGCGAAATGCCGTAAAGCGAATGCTCGAACAACGGATAATTTGCCATTTCCACTTCGTGATAAAAAACATTTTCCACGAATCGATTCAAGCGATGCGGTATAGCATAACTAATAAAATGAACCTGATGACCTCTTGCAGCCAGAGCCAATCCCAATTCCGTGGCAACTACTCCGCTGCCCCCGTACGTAGGATAGCATGTTATTCCGATTTTCATAATTTTTCTTCTAATTTTTTGTAACTTTTCATCATTCAACAAATTCATGAATTAAACTGTTCACAATATATTAATTTTTAACGATATGAATATTGCATTGATCGGACATTCGATAATCGATTACGTTTCCCTTAAGGGAAAAGAATTCGTTAGACCGGGCGGAATCTACTATTCGGCGCTCGGTATGCTTTCTCAAATAAAACAAGGGGATAATATTTTTTTAATAACCGGAGTAGATAAAAATCAATTTTCGCTTTTTAATTCCCTATACGGCAAATTGCGCACGGACTATGTTTACAATTTATCCGATATGCCTTCGGTTCTGTTGATAACAGATAAAGAAGGAGAACGGGAGGAAATCTATAAAAATCTATCCGGGAAATTAAGCCTTCCCGAGATCGACTGGAACGACTTCGACGGTATTTTGATTAATATGATCACCGGTTTTGATATCGACTACAATCAACTTGCGGATATAAAAAGAAATTTTAACGGACCCGTTTATTTCGACGTTCATACACTGGCGCGGGGAGTCGACAGCAGGAACAGGCGTTCCTTCAGATCCATCCCCGAAATCGACAAATGGCTGGCAAACATCGATATTTTGCAGTGCAACGAAAGCGAACTGAAAACCGTTTACGATTACAGCGACCGGAAGGAAGCCGCCGAGGAAATAATGAAACACGGGGTTAAAATTGTTCTTATTACAAGAGGAAATTCCGGCTCCCAGCTTTTTTATATATCCGGCGACAGGACGGAAACGATTGAACTTAAAGCCGAAGACGTGGAAGAAGTAAACAAAATCGGGTGCGGCGACGTCTTTGGGTCGGTCTTCTTTTATTCATATCTTTCGACCCGGGATTTGAATTATTCTCTGAAAAAAGCCAATTATTTTGCGGGTTTAACCGCGGCGGGAAAAATCGAAAATATTATTAAAGCGAAATTATGATTAAAACGAGAATATTGGTCATAGGATCGAACGGGATGCTCGGACGACGTCTTGCGAAATATTACGCTTCCAAACAGGATAAATACGAACTGTTGTGCGCTTCGATCGAAAAGACTTCGGCAATAAAATCAGTTCCTTATAAATCCGTCGATATCACCGACAAGAACAGCGTAAAGAATATTACGCTCGATTTCTTCCCCGACTTTGTAATTAACGCAGCCGCATATACGAACGTGGACAAAGCCGAAACCGAACGGGAACAGGCATGGAAATTAAACGTAACCGGAGTGGAAAATCTGGCTTTTTATTCGTGGACTATCGACGCTCATCTTATACATATTTCTACGGATTATATTTTCGACGGCAAGAACGGTCCTTATACCGAAACCGATCGTCCGTCGCCTATCAGTTATTACGGCAGGACAAAGCTTGCCGCCGAAAATTCTATCCGCGCAAACGGAGTAAGATATACCATACTCAGAACAAACGTGCTCTATGGTCCCGCGAAAGAAGGCAAACCCGACTTTGTCAAATGGGTTATAAATTCTTTGAAAGAAAACAAAGCAATTAACATTGTAACGGATCAATACAACAATCCGACTTTTACAGACGACCTTGTGGACGCAATCGCCAGAACAATCGAGTTCAGAAAGGAAGGAATTTATAACATCGGCGGCAAGGAAATCCTTTCGCGTTACGAATTTACGCAGAGAATAGCGGACTATTTCAAACTCGACAAAAAGTTGATACGACCCGTACTTACGAAGGACTTAAAACAGCCGGCGCCCAGACCTCTGAAATCGGGATTGATTATTCTCAAAGCTTCGACGGAATTAGGATATCAACCGCGTTCTATCGAAGAAACTTTTGCAATCATTAAATCGGAATTGGATTTATAGCGCAGCCATTTTCTCTTTAAATTTTATACTTTCTTTCATAGATTTACTTTCAAATTAAGGGGGCTATTATGAAAGTAAAAGTTTCGTTTTTAATTTTATTTTTGATTCCGTTTCTTTTATCGGCTCAAAATTTCAGTTTGCAGAGTTACAAGGAATTTTTGAACTCAAATCTTAATATGCCGCCGGACAAACTCTACTCTCTTTTTGACGCCGGTAAATTCAAGGGATCGATCGGCGACAACATCGACGAGGCGAAATATTTCGATTCGATAAAAATCAAGTACGAACTTACCGAAGACGAAATCGAGCTGCTCAGAAAAAACGGTTTTGTAGTTACGGAAAGAATCAGCGGCGCCGACTTTCTGCATCTTTATCTCGACCTTTATAAAAACGACATACCCGCGATTGTAACTACGGACGCTATCTTAAATGCGTTTCACCTTTCGTACGACGTCATCCTGAAACAAGTGGAGATAGAATCGATAATTCCCAAACTCAAAGTTTTGTTAAAAGGGATGCACGGGGCTTTGCCCCAATTGAAATCGAAGTACGGCTCTTTTCCTGAACTCGTTCCGATGTTAAAAGACGCGGAAGTTTATACTGCTACGGCTCTAAAATTATTGGGAGAAAATTACGAACTTATTTATCAGGACAATAAAAAAACTCTGGATGAATTATCCGGACTGATAGATAATCTTAGCGCCGCCGGTTATCCGCTCTTTTCTTCCCAAGAAAGAAAAATCGATTTTTCGCAATTTAAGGTGCGGGGTCATTACGAAGATACATACTATCCCGAACTGGCTTCCTACTTTAAGACGATGATCTGGCTCGGCAGAACCGAGCTCTATCTTATTCCTCCGGAAGAGGCGGCAGACACTGTTGCAAAAGAAAACGTACAAAGACAGATTATCGACGCCTTTTTAATATCCGAATTGATTGAGACTGCGGGAGTTTATGACGAATACGCGTCGATTGATAATTTATTGAAAGCGTTTGTAGGCGAGCAGGATAACGTTACGCTTGAAGAATTAAGGGAAGTATTTAACGAAGCTCGAATTCTGTCGGCTGTCGATTTAATCGATACGAACAAAGTAAATGAATTTCAGAATATTCTTTCTACCAAGCCTTACGCCGATCAAAAAATACTTTCTCAAATATTGATGAGCGATCCGATGTCGCCCGATCAGATAAAGCCGGCTTCAGCTTTCCTGCTTTGCGGGCAGAGATTTGTAATCGATTCGTACATAACAAACAACGTTACCTTCGACAGGATTCTTTACAACAACGAAAAGATCCGCAGGATGCTCCCTTCGCTGCTCGACGTTATGTTCGCGCTCGGAAATTCGGCGGCTGCCCAGTTGTTAAAAGAAGAACTGGAACGGTATCATTACTCCGCCAACATAGCTTCCCTGAGATATTTGATCGATTCGTACACGGACGAATTCTGGAACAGTTCGATTTATAATTCATGGCTTAACTCGATACGAAGTTTGAATCCGCCGGAAGACAGGTCGGGTTTTCCGGAATTTATGCAAACCACAGCATGGTGGCAGCAAAAATTAAACACTCAGCTTTCGGCATGGACGGAACTCCGCCACGACAATCTGCTCTATGCAAAACAATCGTATTCCGGCGGTGTTGTATGTTCGTTCCCGCAAGGCTACGTCGAACCGTTCCCTCAATTCTATGCAAGAATGAAAACGCTTGCGGAAAATACTTATGCCAAATTCGAAAGTATAGCCGGCGAAAATGAATCTCTGAAAAATTATTTTACGTTTTTCGGCAGCGTGATGGATACACTGAAAACTATAGCCGAGAAAGAATTGAATTCGTCGCCTTTAAATGAGAATGAGATCAGATTCCTCAAAAATCTGCTGTACGAAAATATGGTGGGCTGCGCTCCGGTATTTAACGGCTGGTATTATCACTTGATTTACAAAAGTCCGTACGGCAGCCGCGAAGAAGCTCCCGATTTAATTGCCGCCGATTATCACACAAGTCCGACAGACGAATTGGGTAATATGGTAGGCTGGGTAAAACATGCCGGCACCGGAAAAAGGAATCTGTTGATTGTCGCAGCCGAGCATCCGAACGAAGGATTAACTGTTTTTGCAGGACCTGTCAACTCATATTACGAATACGTTACCAACGGTTTTTATCGAATAAGCGATTCGGAATGGCGGGAAGAATATCTGAACAAAGCGCAAAGACCGGAATGGGCAAACGTTTATCTTGCCGACTCAAACGGAAGAAAAATGCCGTCGGGCGCGCAACTGATTACAAGCGTTGAAAGATACGAAAACGAAAACGGTATAATCCCGACAGAGATTTACGCCCGGAATTTCCCGAATCCGTTCAACATAAGCACAATAATAAACTTTTCCGTTCCTGCATCGTTAACGGGTTCTTACGTGAAACTGAACATCTACAATATTAACGGAGAGCTTATTAAGACGCTCGTGGACGAAGAACTTCAGGCGGGGAATTACTCGACGCAATGGAACGGCACGAACCAAAACGGAAGAACCGTTTCAAGCGGAATTTATTTCTACGAAGTCCGCGTCGGAAATTTAAGCAAAGTCGGGAAAATGAATTTATTGAAATAACATATCGTTTAGAACAACGTTTTATGATTCATATCATAGAATAGTAAAATAATATTTATTAATTTTACGGTTAGAACTATAAAATTATGAAATATGGAATTCCAAAACTGGTCTATCGACAAAGGGGATTATAAAAGAGATAAAACAGCCACGTGGAGTTATCAGAAGAAACTTATCAGAAGACGGCGAATAAAAAAAATATTACTGTTAATTCTTTATATAACAATCCTCACATTTGCGACATACATAGTAGTAGAAGGTTTATGAGTAGCGGTCGAGTCTGAATTTTTCGCCGAGATAAAGTTTGCGCACTTCTTCGTCCTCGGCGAGATCGTGAGCCGTGCCTTCCTTAAATATTTTTCCGTTAATTAAAATATAGGCGCGGTCTACAATACTCAACGTTTCATGAACATTATGGTCGGTTATTAAAATACCGATTCCTTTGTGTTTGAGGTTGGCGACTATATTCATGATATCTTCTACGGCAATCGGATCTACGCCGGCGAAAGGTTCGTCGAGCAATATAAATTTCGGATTAGTAGCCAATGCCCTTGCAATTTCGGTTCTTCTTCTTTCGCCCCCGCTAAGCTGAAATCCCAAACTTTTCCGTACGTGTTTGATTCCGAGTTCGTCCAGCAAGGATTCGAGTCTCTCTTCCCTTTCGGATTTGCCAATATCGATCATTTGAAGAATCGCCATAATATTGTCTTCGACGCTCAATCTTCTGAAAACCGAAGCTTCCTGCGGCAGATAGCCGATTCCCATTTTAGCTCTTTTGTACATCGGCTCTTCGGTAATTTCATTGTTGTCGATAAATACTCTTCCGCCGTTTGGTTTAATCATTCCGACAACCATATAGAAAGTAGTTGTTTTACCCGCGCCGTTCGGTCCCAAAAGCCCTACCACTTCTCCCTGCTCCACGGATATCGAAACCCCGTTTACGACGGTTCTTTTTTTATAAATTTTTTTCAGGTTTTCGCCGCTTAATTTCATTTTATTTTCCAAGTGTTCGGTTTCTTATAAACTCGTCTTTAACCGGCCGGTTTTTAATAAGAATAAAATCGGGCAAAGTAAAATCGAGTTCTTTTTCTGAGACAAGATTTTCCGGATAATATTCGCTTGCCGGTTTTCCGAAAAGTTTCACTTTGTCGACTTTATTGTTCTCGAAATAAATCTCCGCATTTTGCGCGCTCGATTTTATCAATCCGTTCGGTTTATCTTCTTCGTAAAGGTAATAAATACTGAGCATTTTTCCAGTTACTACCGTTTTAATCAGTTTGCCGTCATCAAAAAACATTTCGAATTCCGCGCCCGAAATCTGGTCGTACCGATTAGGGTAGTCGGGATTCCAGGTAACTATAAGGGCGTTTAAAGTTGTTTCGGCGTCCGATTTGATTATCATTCGTTCAAGTTTATTATCATTAGTAATAATATCGATAGTGTCGCCGAGTATTTGAGTTTCCTCGTTCCATATAACAGGCGGCATTCGATCGTTCGGCAATTTGTATGTGTGAATTCTGTTTTCATTCCTGTAAAAAATCGAATAATTATTGACCGATGCAAATTCTCCCTTGAGCATTCTTACCGAGTCGGCGCAAACCAGGCGGTTTGTGGAATCCGAAAAGGATTTCATAATTCCCGCTTTCACAAACAAAGTGTCGGTCTCGCCTGAGTCGAGCGTGTCGATTTTCATCAGGAATGCGTTCCCAGTTACTTTCGAATAATCTTTTTTGTTTTCAAGATAATCGCCTTTGATCAGCGTCCCGTTTTTCAAATCGTTGACGCTTACGTTATTATAAGCGAACGCAGCATTCTCTTCTCTGTAATTAATCAAACTGTCAGCCGAGATTATAAACGCAGTGTCCGTTGCCGTAACGCCGCCTGCGGCGACAGCTTTATCGCTGTCGTCGTAATAATAGAAACGATCGGCTTTTAATGTAGAGACCGAGTCGCGTATAACCACATTGCCGTAAAAAAAAGCTCTTTTCTCGTCGTAGTAATAATAGCCGTTATCGGCTGTCAATCTGATATGCCCGTCTGTGTAATCGATTCCGTTATTCGAAAAACTTACTCGCGTGTCGTCGTAATAAAATCCACGGGACGTTTTAATTACAATACTGTCCTGGACGGCAACTACATTTCCGATTAACTCCGCTCTGTTTTTTGTAATATATTGAATTGCGGTATCGCATCTAATAACAACGTCGTCCTGATACATCACTACGTTGCCGCGCACTTCGCGTATAGTTTCGCCGTCGATTCTTTTGCCGATCAGACTGTCGCCTTCTACGCGCAGCATTTTGCCCTGTCCGAAGCCCGCAACGGCTGTTAATAATATTATAAAGAATATTTTCTTCACAGATTATTCCCGGTTATTCAGAGTTGCCGAATATGTAATCTTGAAAATCACGTAATTAGTCATCTGCTGGTCGGACAGGAAACCGTAACCTTCAATAATCTCGTCTTTCGATTTAATAGACACAAACTTATCGGTAAGAATTTTCCTGTCGGAATTTCTCCACATCAGTTCGCTCGTTTTAAGCGTCGTTCCGCTGTCGTTAACAGCGAACACACTGTCGTAAGCGAACATATCCATGGTTCTGTCGTCTACTTTGCCTCTGAGAGAAGTAAGCGTGGTTGTTTTTTTATTATTGTCATAAAAATCGATTTTTACGCCGTCGAGAAGCGTAACTCTCTTTTCGTCAAATTTTCGCAGATGGTCGGCGTATAAAATTGCTTTCAAAACCCCGTCGTTGCTGAATATAATTTTAGAATTCCAGCTTTCGTGAGCCGGAATTTCACCTTCGGCGGGAGCGTCGGCGACAACCGGTTTTACGTTGTCGCCGGTACATGCCGAAATTATTACTACCGGTATTATCAGGAACAAAAATCTCATCTTCGCTGTAGTCCGAGTTTTACGAGATCGTGCAGGTGAACAATTCCGACGGGAATTTTGTAATCGTCAATTACAATTAACGAAGTAATATTATATTTTTCCATTTCCTGCAGCGCAAACGAAGCCAGCAGATCGGGTTTTATGGTTTTGGGATTAACCGTCATAACGTCCGAAGCTTTAAGGTCTTTCAGGTCGAGCGTTTTTTCCAGAAGGCGCCTCAAATCGCCGTCGGTAATTATTCCCGTTAATAATCCGTTCCGGTCGACCACGCACGTAGTGCCGAGACGTTTCGAAGTAATTTCGTAAATCGTGTCCTTGAGAGGAGTATCTTCATTAACCACAGGAACGTCTTTGCCTTTAATCATAATTTCTTCGATACGTAACGAGAGGCGTTTGCCGAGGCTGCCCGCGGGATGGAGCAGAGCAAAATCCTCGGGAGTAAAACCCCTCATTTCCAGAAGCGCGATTGCGAGAGCGTCACCCATAGCCAACGCCGCAGTAGTAGAGGCGGTCGGAACCAGGTCGTGAGGGCACGCTTCCTGTTCTACGGAAACATTCAAACAAACGTCGCATTCCCTTCCCAGCTTCGATTCTTTAGCGCCTATCATTCCGATTATCTTAACGTCGATTCTCTTGAACATCGGTACAAGATTCAACAGTTCATCGGTATTGCCGCTTTTGGAAATCATAATTACAACGTCGTCTTTTCTAACCATTCCGAGGTCGCCGTGAAGCGCGTCGGTGGGATGCATAAATATTGCCGCAGTGCCGGTCGAATTCATGGTCGCCACTATCTTTCTGGCAATCAGCCCCGATTTTCCCATTCCCGTAAACACTACTCTACCTTTCGAAGAAAGAATAATCTTAACCGCCTTTACAAATGAACCGTCGATGCTTTTTTCCAATCCGAGAACGGCATTTCCTTCTATCTTAATTACTTCTTTGCCTTTGGCTATAATTTGCTCTTCAGACACTTATTACCTCTTTTTTGTTTTCAATAAAGAAAATAAGCCGAACAAACTTTTTCTTTCCGGTTTTTCTTTCAGCTCAAGCTGTAAATCGAGCCTTCTAATATATTTATTGTAGAAGTATAAAGCTCTTATAAAATCCGCGTCTTCAAATTTATCTAAGTTAGCGAACAGATAATTCGGATTACTTACTATCTCGGGATATTGTATTTTTCTGGATCGCATTAATTCATTGAAAAAATTGGAAAGCGGGATTAAATAATTTATGCCCGTTTCGTATTCATAAAGCCAGATTCTTTTGAGGACGGGAGCTACGGCGAGCGTATATTTGTTTTTTACCGCTTCAATTTCTCTCACATCGGAATTATCGAAAGGAGCTTTCATGCCCGGCTCCCATGCTGCGTATGTTTCGACGCTCAATAATTTTCCGGGAGAGCCTTCGCTCATGTCTTTGGCAATCTCTACTTCGAAAACATCGTCTTCATAAGAAGAGATTGTAATATAGACTTCCGCGTTATCATATTTTATTCTGCCCGTTGAAATCGGAGTGGTCGAATAAGTATCCGGGTTATTTCCGTCATATCCTGCGGGCGCGAGTATTAATTTATATGAACCCTGAACCGGATCGCCGGACAATGTTTGTCTTTTTAAAACGATAGAATTCTCGATCTTATTCCGTATTGAATTATATCCGGGTTTGTCTTCGGGCAGAATGGCATAAATCCATTGTTTTTCGAGCGCGTCGATATTTTTCTCAGAGTTCGTCATTGCCGTCGAGATAATCCAAAATCTCCTTAAAAATTTCCCCGGCGTTTCCGCCGTTTAAAATAAAGTCGACAACTCTTTTGACTTCCCTGCGGGCTGTGCGCGGAGCCGCCGAAAGTCCGCATAAGCTCAACAGCGGTATATCGAGTATATCGTCGCCTACATAAAAAGCGCTTTCGCAATCGAGATTCATTTTTTTCAAAAGCAGTTTTGCGGCTGAAACTTTATCGATGCTTCCGAATGCAACGTAACAGTTTTCGATTTCATTCAATTTTTCAACAAGCTCGTCTTTTTGTCTGGCGGTAATTACAGCCAAAAACAGATTTCTTTTTTTGAATTCCTTTGAGTACTTTGAAACCGTTTCGATTAATTTACCGGAATCTTCGTCGTTATGAATAAGCACGCCGTCGAGGTCGAATACAAACAGTTTAATGTTGCTCAGTTTTTCCTTAATATTAATATTCACTTTTCACAATCTCGTCAATTTTCTTAATCAGCGTCAGAAGTTCTTCGAGTTTATTCAGCGGCAATTGACTGCCCGCGTCGCTCAATGCTTTAGAAGGCTCGGGATGAACTTCAAGAAAGAGACCGTCGACGCCGACTGCAGCGGCGGCTCTGGCAAGAGTATTAATGAATCTCGGTTGACCTCCGCTGATTCCTCCCATACTCGGAATTTGAACCGAGTGCGTGGCGTCCATAATCACGGGATAGCCGGTTTCCTTCATAATTTCCAGACCTCTCATATCGACAACAAGATTATGGTAACCGAAAGTGGTTCCCCTTTCAGTCAATAAAATTTTTTTGTTGCCGGTCGATTCGATTTTCTCGACAACAAATTTCATATCCTCCGGCGCCAGGAATTGTCCTTTTTTAACGTTGACCGCTTTTCCCGTATTGCCGGCGGCTATCAATAATTCGGTTTGTCTGCAGAGGAAAGCGGGAATCTGAAGCACGTCGGCAACTTCTGCCGCTTTTTGAATTTCACTTTCCGTGTGAACGTCGGTTAAAACCGGCAATTCGAAATCTTCTTTCACTTCCTTGAGTATTGCAAACGCTTCATCTATCGGAAGACCGGTGAACGAATTCAGGCTTGTGCGGTTTGCCTTTTTATAACTCGATTTGAAAATGTAGGGAATGCCTAATCCCCCAGTAATCTTTTTAATTTCTTCCGCCGTGCGTAATGTAATGTCTCTGTTTTCAATGACGCAGGGTCCGGCAATGAGAACAAATCCTTTGCCTTCTCCGATTTCAATGTTATCAATTTTTACCATGCTTAAAATAAAGTTTGTTGATTGTTCTGAATACCGCGTTTGCGATTAAATCGGGCGTACGCAAGATCCGTCGCTTCTCTTCCTCGCGGGGTTCGTTGAATAAAACCCTGTTGAATTAAAAAGGGCTCATAGACTTCTTCGATAGTTCCGGCGTCCTCGTTTACTGCTACGGCTATTGTATTCAAGCCGACGGGACCGCCGTTGAATTTTTCAATTATCGTAAGAATGATTTCCTTATCCATTTCGTCCAGACCGTCTTCGTCTACTTCGAGAGCCGTCAAAGCCTTGCGCGCGATATCGACGTCGATAGATTTTTTATTTTCATAATCGGCAAAGTCTCTCGTCCTTCTAAGCAGTCTGTTTGCAATTCTCGGAGTTCCTCTGGAACGTTTGGAAATTTCTTCGGCTGCGAGGTCGTCGATCTCGATATTCAACAACCGAGCCGACCGGTTAATAATTTTCTTAATCAGAGGGCTGTCGTAGTAATCGAGACGGGCTTTGATTCCGAAACGGTCGCGCAGAGGAGCGGTCAGAAGACCGGCGCGCGTTGTGGCGCCGATGAGTGTGTACTTGGGCAATTTTATCTGTACTGTCCTGGCGTTCGGCCCGCTGTCTATCATTATATCGAGTTTAAAATCTTCCATTGCCGAATAAAGATACTCTTCAACCACGGGACTTAAACGATGTATTTCGTCAATAAAAAGGACTGAATGTTCCTCCAGGTTTGTCAGCAATCCGGCAAGGTCGCCCGGTTTTTCGAGAACGGGACCCGAAGTTACTTTTATCTTAACTCCCATTTCGTTTGCAATGATATGAGCAAGAGTTGTCTTTCCCAATCCGGGAGGACCGGTTAGCAAAACATGATCCAGACTATCTCCTCTTTTGAGCGCCGCGCCTATAAATACCTTCAAATTGTCAGTAATTTTACTTTGACCCGTGAACTCATTAAATGTTCTGGGACGAAGCGTATGCTCAAGCCTTACATCGTCGTTATTGGCGGTGGGATTAAGATTTTCGGTTCTTTTCTTCAAGTTCCCGCTACCTCTCTTTTTAAAGTTAATTTATACTTTTCAATTCCCCATACCATAATAATCATAGCAACAATCATAACAATTGCGCAACAAACAGACAAATAAAGATTCATACTCTTTGCAAAGATTGCGTTAAGCCCCGGCACCCATGCGCTGCCGTAAAGAATTATCACATGAACGGCATAAACGACGAGCGTGTGTCTTCCGACCCATTTAACTATATCCGGTATGGTATCGAGTCTTAGCGCAGTATACGACATAATACTGTTGAGCAAAATAACGGAACCAAGTCTCAACGATATATAATAATAAGCATTATTTTGCGTGAAATCGAACAAATTGATATAGTTGAATATATGCGCCGCAATTAAAAGGAAGACTCCGATTATCATTAAATTCCTGCTGAATCGGGGGGATGTGAAAACATTCGGATTTTTGGCCAGGTAACTCCCGAGCAAAGCTCCGCTTATTACATAACCCGCCCACGGGAAAAACGGAAACAGCGAACCGGTTTTATGATAAAAATAAGCCGCAAGCGGAACCGGTAGTATTTCCGCCCAATTAATTTTTTCGGTATAAGGATAAATTATAAAAAAGAAAAGCGCTCCCGATAAAAATACAGCATAGCTGTTTATTTTCAAAGTCTCGCTAAAATATTCGAGTATCAAAATAAACAAAAGTCCGAATCCGATTAAGTGAAGCGCGTCCGAGGCAAAGAAGATGTACCACTGCTTCAATGAAACATATTGGAAATCGACAAACGAGTGAGTGGGAAATCTCAACATATAACCGATTACAACCAGTGTAATAAAGCGTCTGAAACCTTTATAGACTCTCGGATTTTCCCAGAACGGCTTATTTTGAAGTTTGAGCAGGTAAGTAAAAACTACACCGGACGTAAACATAAAGATAGGCGCAGTTATGCCCCGTTTGATTAACCAGAGCTGATATAACCATGAATCCGGATTTCTGAATTGGTCTGCAAGAAAAGTATCTGTCGTATGACCTTCTACCATCATCAAAACAGCCAATGCTCTCATCAAGTCGAGATATATTATTCTTCTCGGAGAATTATTCATCGTCTGTTTGTACAACCCATTTTTTCAGAAAGTCTATAATTTCGGTAGTAGGAGCGCCGGGCGTAAAAAGTTCGCCAACGCCCATTTCCTTCAGTTTCTTGAGGTCTTCGTCGGGAATAATGCCGCCGCCGAAGAGCAGCACGTCGTTAAGATTTTTCTCTTTCATCAATTCGAGAATTCTCGGAAAGATAGTCATGTGAGCGCCCGACAAAATACTAATGCCGATAGCGTCGACGTCTTCCTGCAAAGCCGCTTCTACAATCATTTCCGGAGTTTGTCTCAGACCGGTATAAATTACTTCCATACCGGCGTCTCTCAAAGCCGCCGCTACAACTTTCGCGCCTCTGTCGTGACCGTCGAGACCCGCTTTGGCTACAAGCACTCTGATTTTGCGTTCCATACCTTCCTCTTATTTTTTTATGTCACTAAAATAAAATGGTTTAAAGGAAAAGACAATTTGTCATCTGCGAGATTTGACGTGCCGCTCGTAAAAGCGGCGGGCAATTTCGAGGTCTTTTGGTGTGTCGACAGAAAGGCTGTCGTATTGTGTTAAAACCACTTTGATTTTAATTCCGTGTTCGAGCATTCTCAGCTGTTCAAGTTTTTCTATCCTTTCGAGGTCAGTTTGATTCCACGATGTAAATTTAAGCAGCGTTTCTCTTCTGTAAACGTAGAGTCCGATATGTTTGTACATTTCGCCCGCTTCAACTCTTTCGAGATTTGTTCTTGCGTCTCTTACGTAAGGAATAGGCGAGCGTGAAAAATAGAGCGCAAAATTATTATAATCGAAAACCACTTTTACAACCGACGGGGATTTCATTTCTTCGACTGTTGTAATACGCCTTATAAGAGTCGATACTTCTACGTTTTTATCGAAGAGTAGAGGTTCTACGGCTTCGTCGATCATTTTGCCTTTGATGAAGGGCTCGTCGCCCTGTATATTCACAAAAATGGAAGCGTCCGGAAGATGCTCGGCAACTATTGCTATACGATCCGTTCCGGAATTTACTTCTTTCGGAGTCATATAAACTTCGGCTCCGAAATCTTTAACGACCCGATATACTTTGTCGTCGTCGACGGCAATTACAACTTTATCGAGAAGTTTCGACTTTTTGGCGTTCAACCATGTATGCTGAATCATCGGCATGCCTCCGATGTCCGCCAGGGGCTTGCCCATAAGTCTTGTTGAAGCGAAACGAGCTGGAATTACTCCGACAATCATAGCGGAAATAATTATTTATTAATCACTTTTGGAACTTTAAAGAACTCCTCGTCCTTGGCGGGAGCGTTTTTAAGAGCGTCTGCTCGGTCTATCGATTCAACAAGCTTATCTTCCCTGAAGACGTTAATATTTTCTATAGGATGAGACAACGGTTCAACTTCTTCGGTATTCAGCTCGTTCAGTTTATCCATATAATTTAATATTTCATTCAGCTCTTCGGTGTATTTACCAATTTCCTCGTCGTTAAATTTCAAACGGGCAAGTTTGGCAATATATTCCACGTCTTTTTTTGTAACCGACATAAAATTTTTCTCCCCTAATTAATTGGAATAAAATCCTTTGCTGTTGAACGTTCCCAGCACAAAAGAACCTTCTCCGTTATACGAATTGTTCTTTATCCTTATCATTAACGTGTGATTCTTATCTCCTCGTTTAGGACTTTGATACGAAATCAGATAAAAGCTGTTTGCAAATTTATCTACTTCCGACTTTATTTGCTCGAATTTGGAATTTAATTCCGATACGCGCGATATCGGATAATAGCCCGCCGTTCCGATTGAGTTTAAAACGGCAGGTTGAATTTCCTCTCCCAGTCCGACTGCAAAAACAATTTTATTATATACTGAATTGACAGCCTCGGTTAAAGAATGGGAACCCTGAGTGTCTCTGCCGTCGGTAAAAAGAATCATAAAACTCTGAATAACGCTATCCGCAGTAAAAACATCATTCAGCAGCGAGGCGCCTTCTATTACCGCGCCGTATAAATCGGTCGACGAATATCCCGTTTGATAGCGCTGAATGCTTCTCTGGAGAGAATCGGAATCGCTCGTAAAATTTGCCAGTATTTCCGTATGTTCGGAAAATTGCAGAATGGCTATTTCCTGTTCGCTGTATTTATTCGATATAAATTCCGAAGCCGCTCTTCTTACTGCGTCGATATTATCTTTCAGGCTTGTGCTGTTGTCAAGGAGCAAAACCGTTCGCAACTTATAATTGATTCCCTCCTTTTTACTAACCGACAGTCTGGATTCGGAAGGCGAAAGCGGTTCTCCGTCTTCGAACACTTCGAAATCGGACGGCTGTAGATCGGAAACGCCTTTTCCGGATAAGTCAAGCGCCTGCAGCAAAACGCGCACGCTGCTGGGTTCGGCGGTTTCAATCTTGTAAAGCTTCAATATATATCCGGCGGAAGGCTGACCGGTCGCCGTCGTCGTAAAACTCCAAATCGGTCCAGCTATTTTAGAACCGTCTTTGAAATATGCAATTACCTGCCAATAATATGTGGTAGAAGGTTTGAGATTTGTCAAAAGGTAGGACGGTTCGTTTAAACTGTCCGCGTAAATAATATTCGGCGGATATGATTCTCCGAAATATAAATCGTACCGCAGGGCTTCCTCCGCCTGCCATTCCAATTTAACCACAGTCGACACATTGGTTTTATTGTTTTCCGGGCTCGGCGAATGCGGCGCATTTGCCTCGCTTAAGGAAGGCTCGGTTCCGGCTTCCTTGTCGAATTGACAGCCCGCCAATAGAATCAATGCAAATATCAGACAATATCTTGCAATTAGCTTAATCAAGTTCAATAATTCGTTTTATGCAATTCAAATATAATCAGATTGATAGAAAGAAGCGGTATTTTAATAGACATCTGTTCAATCCAATTCCATCTCTACAGATTCATCGGAGTTTCGGGTAATAAGAAATTCAATGTATTTACTCGTGTAATTTTCCTGAATATCTTTTTCCCCGATCAAATCGGCTCTTATCTGAACGGTCAATCGCCCCAAGGCTTTGGCAATTTCTTCGTAATTATCGCTTATATCCCTGTCGCGCGTACATTCCGTTATAACTTGTAGAAAACGGTAATATTCTTCCAATACAGGCGGAGCGGCTACAATTGCCAGTCGGTGCGTCAAAAACTGAAGCTTAATGACCTCTTCAGACGCTATATTATCCGTCAACGACATTTCTTCCAACAGATCGATCAATGATTCGTATACCTTTGTCTTCAGTTCCAGAAATTTAATGCTCTGTTCTTTTTTGATCTCGACGGCAGTCTGCTGGTTCAGCAGCGCGGCTGTAATTAACACCGTTGCAACGGTTCCCAATACTATTAATGTTATTTCCTGCGCGAATGGAATGTCGTCGGTAATCTTATAAGTGTATCGGAAATAAAAATAACCGCCTATTATTATGACGGCTGTAAGCGAGAGTATTAAAATTTGTCTTGCTGATATTCTATTCACTGTTTACCCTATATTAGTATTAATCCTAACGCAAAGTTGCTATAATTTTTTTATATAGCCAATTCTTTTTTTCAACGAAGGGTGGCTGTAAAAGAACCATTCGACCAACGGATGAGGATCTTTATCGGCAAGATTTTGTTCCGACAAAGCTTCGAGCGCGCTAATAAAGTCCTCTTTATTGCCGGTTGTTTTGACCGCGTATTCGTCCGCTTCGTATTCGAATTTTCTCGATATGGAATTCATTACCGGAGAAAGGGCTATCATAATAAATCCCAGGGAAATCGCCAGCAGCGGCAGCGCAGCAATCCTGTCAATACCGTCAAAACCGAACAGGGCAACTGCACAGGCGTAAAGTTCCGCCGCCAGATAGAAGCTCAAAAAACTGAAAACCGTACCGATTAAAATATTTTTTATAATATGCTTTTTCTTGTAATGTCCGAGTTCGTGCGCAATCACGGCAATTATCTGTTGAGGCGAATAATTATCAAGCAAAGTATCTGCCAATAATATTCTTTTTGATTTGCCTAAACCAGTAAAAGCAGCGTTGGCTTTTTTTGTATTCTTACTCATATTGAATTGCATGACGCTTTCCACTTTCAGTCCCGCATTTTCAAAAAGCTCTTTAATTTTATCCTTAACCGGGTCATTGTCGAGCGGCGTTATTTTATAGAAAACCGGCATGATAACGAGAGGCACAATCCTGGCGAGAAACACCGAGAACAAAAAAGTAACAACGCCGAACGGCAGCCACCATAAATTACCGAACTTCTTAAGCGTCCAATAAAATATCAGAATAAGCGGAATGCCGATTGCGCCGCTTACCGACAGGCTTTTAAGTTTTTCTATTATCCACGACGCAATATTTTGATTCGACAAGCCGTATTTATGTTCAAGCAGATAATCTTCGTAAAAATCGAAGGGCAGCAGAATCGAATTTATTATTATGCCCGCGAATGCAATAAATAAAATCAATGCAATGTAATCGTTCCCGTTTAAAGACAGCGCTAATCGTTCCAGGCGCGCGCTCCAACCGCCGGCAACAAACAACAGAAGCAGAATAAACGACAGGACGGTTTTGGAAACGGATACGATTATTTTAATCCGGTTATATTCTTTCGATTTATCATCCGTTATCATATTTGTCCGACAGCGTTACTTTCCACCCATCCCACTTTACCGTCCGGCAGTTTTATTTTAAGCCAATCGCCCACTTTGTCGATCAGTTCCATTTTCAAACCCTCGTGTACTACGAATGCATCGTTGCTGTTTTCATCCGGAGCCGCTTTAACGCTGTATACGCTTTCCACCATAACCCCGTATCGCACCGATTCTTCTCTGTTGTATCTTGTGTACAGAATTATCGAAAGTATAATCAACACCGGAAGAACAAATGAAGCCGTAAAGAAGGAGAGTTTCTGGATATTAATCTTTCTGGAAAGGAAGTACCCGCCAAGACTCGCCATAAATATCAGATAAACGGAAATTACAATTACCGCCCATCCGTCGAGCGAAAGAGAAGCCACTAAGGCGTCCCACCATTCGACCAGAAATATACGGGGAACTTCTTCCACTTTATCAACCGTTCTTGCTCGTGCAATCCGAAGATTATAAAGAATGTCCTCGTCGCCGGGTTCGAGCTTCAATCCTTTTTCATAATACAAAATGGCATAGCCGATCTTACCAGATTTGAAATACGCATTGCCGAGATTGTAGTAGAGCGCGGGGCTTTCGTATCCTGAATTGATAATTTCATTATAAAGTTCTATCGATTTATCGTAGCTCTTCTGCCGGTAAAAGTCGTTGGCTTTTTTAAACAGCTCCTCGGGAGACTGAGCCGTTAAATTAAAACTCATAGCTAAAATTAAAAACGCCGTTAATCGCAGTTTCATTTTTTCTTCTCCAGATATGAATCGATTTCGACTATTGTTTTAACTGCGGTGTTGTAAAACTCGTTAGCTGAAATTACGGTTTCTGATTTAGGGGCAAACCTTACAAACTCGCACTTTTCCGATATATCCTTAATTTTACCCAGCAGTTCTTGCGGTACGTTATAAGCGCTCAATTTTTCCAGAGCCAGTTCAATTGTAAATTCCGATTTGTCGATGCCCAATTTGTCTTCCAGATACCCGAAAAGGGCGGAAGACAATTCGGAGTAGAATTTCTCTATATCGTTATTGTCGAGCGCTTTTTTGGCGGCTTTCAATCTTTTCTTTGCGGCTTTCTCAGCCTTTCTGTATTTGAGCAAACGAACGTCGCTTTCAATTTTTTCTTTCCTTCTGTTGATCAAAATCAATACCATCAAAGTAAGAGGCGAGGCGACCAAAATAATCCAGAACCACGGTTTTATCAGCGCGGATTCTTCTTTTTTCGTCAAACCCAAATCCGAGGTTTTGATATATCTTATATCTTCGCTCAGAAGTTTAATGTCTTCTTTGGAAAATCCTGAAGCCGGCGACTCATATTCGCCGACGCCCTTCAAAACATTAATTTCGTATTCCGGCGATTTAATTGTCACGTATTTTTTTGTTGACGGATTGAAAAAAGAAAATTCCGTAGAAGGGATTACCTTTTTTCCGGGCGTTCTGGGAACAATCAGATATTCGGCAATTTTTTGACCGGATATTACGGAGCCGCGATTAATATTTTCATAGACTTTCGGTTCATATTTTTCTATGCCTGCCGGCAGCAGGGGTTCGGGCACAGTTAACAATTTTATATTGCCCGTTCCGGAAATCGTGTACCGGAGCGTAATGCTTTCGTTTGTGTAAGCTTCCTTCTTATCGATTTCGGTCTTTAGCGTAAAATTTCCCACCGCTCCGTTGAACGAAGCCGGAACGTTTTCCGAAGGCAGAGGGATTACATTTATTTTCAGAGTATTCGAGCGCGCTGTATATTCGATCGTTTCCGTTCTGCCGAAAAAGGAATCGTTAAAAAATTCGTCGAATATGTCGTTGCCCGACCTCTTTCGTCTGATTATAACGGGCACATTCAGTTCGAAAGGTGTTACGCTGAGCGCTCCGGCGCGCGTAGGAAACAAAGCTACTTTTTTAATTTCTGCGACCCGGTACCTTTCGCCTTTATAAGTTCCAATCGTAAAATTGATAGTCTGTCTCGGTTCGATTTCTTCAGCCCAGAATCCCTGGTATTGTGGCAGTTTATTTATTTGTGGCGAGGCTATGTTTACTTTAGTATAAAGTTTATAAGTTACCGTGATTTGTTCTCCGACGTATGCGCGGGTTTTACTTGCTTCCGCCAGTATGAATACGCTTTTGGCTAATTCTTCTTCAGTTATTTCGCCCGACGAAGTTTTTTTATCCTGCGGCGTTCCTTTGACTACATTTATCGTTATCGGTTCGGACTTATATATTTTGCCTTCGTAGTCGACGCTCGCTTCGCCTATTGTAAATTTACCGATGCCCGAGGGTTGAAGTATATAAGAATAAGTTAAGGACGCCGACACTTTGCCGTTTATTATTTGCATACTCGTAGATTGATTAGGTCCGCTCAAAACTCTGAAACCTTCAAAAGAAGGCGGACTGAAATTAGTCAAATTATGAATCGACTCCCCTTCGAAAGTAAAATAAACCTGAAATCGTTCGTATTGCGATACGGTTGTTTTGTCGACGCTTGCGCTGAAACTTTGCGCACGGAGCAGAGCGCCGCTACAAATAATCAGAATCAGCGTTACAAACTTTCTAATAGATTTTTCCATAATCCACCCGGTGTTGAATTACCAATCTTTTTCCGTTTTAACGGGTTTACCCTGCATCTTACGCAGCTTTTTTTGCAATTCTTTTTCGTTGTCTTTTAACGCATCGAGTATTCTTTGCGCTTCTTCTTTGGAAATCTGATTTTTCTGTTGCTGTTGCTGCCGTTGTTGATTTTGTTTGTCGTTTTTATTTTTGTTATCGTTCTGGTTGTCTTTATTGTCTTGGTCGTTATTCCGGTTCTCTTTTTTATTCTGATTATTATTTTTATCCTTGTTTTGATCTTTATTTTGATTCTGGTTTTGGTTTTGATTTTGATTCTGCTGTTGTTTCATTTTATTCAAAGCGTACGAAAGATTATACTTGGTTTCGAGATCGTCGGGGTTTAGCTTAAGGGCATTCTTGTAAGCTTCGACGCTTTCTTTATATTTTTCCTGCTTCAGTAATGAGTTGCCGATATTGTGGAATATTTTCGCTTTCAGGAAATTATCGTCGGTAAACGAGAGAGCATTTTTGAAGGATTGAATGGCTTCGTCGTATCTTCCCTGTTTATAATACGCGTCGCCCAGGTTGAAATGACCTTCGAACAAATCATTCTTTTTATCGAGACTTTTCTTAAAATTCACTTCGGCTTCGCTATACTTTCCGTCTTTATATAACTCCGCGCCTTCGTTTATTAAATTTCTAACGCTCTGTCCGTAAGCGACTCCCTGAAGCAAAAGAATAACAGCGCAATATATTATTATCCTCTTCATTCCGAAACCTCTCTCATATTTACAATTTTAGCGGCGAATCGGGACTTATTGTAAGAAATCAGAAAGTCGAGCAGCAAAAGAATAATCGCAGGCGCAAGAAAATAATAAAAACGGTCTTCATAATCGGTTATTCTTTTGGCGCCGTATTCGGTCGCTTCAATTTTTGCCAGGTCGTTATAAATGGCTTCCAGTTCGTCTTCCGTGTTCGTGCCGTGATAGTACTTGCCTCCGGTTTCACCGGCAATTTTCTTAAGTATCTCGTCGTTGAGTCGCGTTAACACGATTTCGCCGTTTGTATCTTTTTTATATCCTGTGCGAACTCCCGCCTGATTATAAACCGGAATAGGAACGCCCGAAGCCGAACCGAGACCTATCGAATAAATCACCACGTCTTTATCTTTTGCTTTTTCAATCGAAGCGTCGATATCGCCTTCGTGGTCTTCGCCGTCCGTAATCAGGATTATTGCTTTTTGCGTCGGGTCGTCGTATTTGAACGAATTCAACGCAAGGTCGATAGCTGCGGCAATTGCAGTGCCCTGCTGCGGAACGGAATTAAAGTCGACAGCGTTCAGAAACAGATTGGCGGCGTTGTAATCCGTCGTAAGGGGAAATTGAATGTACGCCCTTCCGGCAAAAACAATTAAACCCAGGCGGTCGCCCTGAAGCCTTCTAATCAGTTTGGATATTTCGTATTTGGCTTTTTCGAGTCGATTTGGTTTTATGTCTTCCGCCTGCATACTTTTCGATACGTCGAGCAATATATAAACGTCGAAGCCGACTTGCTTTACTTCTTCGACTTTTGTTCCCACCTGCGGATTTGCCAGCGCAATCATCAGAAAGGAAATCGACGTTATAAAGAATCCGAA
The DNA here is from genome assembly GCF_051488665.1 of Melioribacter sp. Ez-97. Taxonomy (NCBI): domain Bacteria; kingdom Pseudomonadati; phylum Ignavibacteriota; class Ignavibacteria; order Ignavibacteriales; family Melioribacteraceae; genus Melioribacter; species Melioribacter sp. Ez-97. Next base: position 48,922 of record NZ_JBPSEG010000004.1, read on the forward strand.
CTTAAGATGTTTTTTTAAACCGCTGTAGGACGGCATTAATACGGTGTGCAATATAGTATTACTAAATCGTCCTAATAGTTTTGTCTGCTTTTTATAAAGGTATAAATAGAGCGCAATCAACAGCGGTATCAAAAACAGACCGTATAAAAATTCGATATGTTCAAAACGAATCATATTCAAGGCAGCTTTCTTAAATAAAATTTATCCAAAGAAAATTCCGTCAGCAATAAAATCAAACCGCCCAATGCCCAAAAGAAAAATAACTCTTTTGCATGACGGTACGAGGTCACTTCCACTTTAGTTTTTTCGAGTTTATCAATTTCGTCGTAGATTTCAGCCAGTTTACGGTTGCTCGTAGCGCGGAAATATTTGCCGCCCGTAATTTGAGAAATCTGTTTAAGCAAGTTTTCATCGATTTCAACCGGCACCATCTGCCTTCTTATACCGAAAGGCGTTTGAAACGGATAAGGCGCCTGTCCCAGCGAACCTACTCCGACTGTATATATTCTTATGCCGAACTTTTGAGCTATTTGCGCGGCTGTTACCGGATCAATTTCGCCAGCGTTATTGACTCCGTCGGTCAATAATATCATTACTTTACTTTTAGCGTTGCTGTCTTTAAGCCTGTTAACTCCGTTTGCGATTGCGTTTCCTATTGCTGTTCCGTCCTGGATCATGCCGCTTTTTATTTCTGCCAGAAGATTCCGCAATACGTTGTAATCGATCGTAAGCGGGCATTGAGTAAAACTTTCCCCCGCGAAAATTACGAGACCGATTCTGTCGTTCGTTCTTCCTCTTATAAAATCTCCGATGACGTTTTTAGCGGCTTCGAGACGGTTGGGCTTGAAATCCTCCGCCAGCATACTGCCCGAAACGTCGAGCACAATTGCAATATCGATTCCTTCGGTATAAATATTTTCTCCGCTCGAAAATGTTTGAGGTCGCGCAAAGGCAATTATCAGCAATCCGATTCCGAGCAATCTTAATACAGCCGGCAGGTGAACCAATCTTTCCTTAATGCCTCCGGGCACGTCTCCGAAGAGCTTCAACGAAGGAAAGAGAATCGAGGGGGAATATTTATCGCGCTTTTTCCAGCAGTAATAAAAAAGCAACGGCAATAACAGCAGTAAATACAAAACCCATTGATTTGCGAATTCAATATCCTTAAACATTTTCTTCAGCCTCTACTTCCTTTTGGGGATAGTAAGCAGTCCGCTCGACAATTTCGTACGCCTGTTTCATCATCTCTTCATTGACTTCGGGAAGCGGTTCGAATTTTGCAAACTTTACCATATCCGCATTATTGAAAAACCTTTCCGAAGTATCGATTATCTTTCCGCCGTCATTACTCTTCCTTAGCTCGTCAATAATTTCGGAGGTCGTTTGTTCAAGAGCGTTGAATCCGAATCTTTCTTCGAAATATTTTCTGATTATTTCCGTTATCTCGCTGTGGTAATCTTTTATAAATCCCCGCTGCCATAATTTCTTTGCTTCGAGCTCTTTGAGGGAAGCCAGAGCTTTTTCGTGCGGCGGTATTTTGACCGTCTCAACTGATTCTTCCGCTGCGCCTTTTTTCTTTTTCCGGTAACGGTAGGCAATATAAATCAGAGCCAATACGATTAAGACGACCAAGATTATCAAGAATATCATCAGCCAGTCTAACGGTATTGTTACGGGAGCTTTTACGTCGCGTATATCTTTTTCCGGATCTATTTTTAGAGAATGAACATTTACAACCAGACTGTCGACAAGAGCAAGTCCCGTATCTTTGCCTGCTACATATTTTATACGAAATGAGGGAATTGTTACGCGCGCCGAATCATAGTATGAAAACAGATAGCCTCGCTTTTCGATAATCTTATTGTCGACTTTATCAATTGAAGTCGTAAGAGTGTCGATAAATTCGAGATTTTTCAAAGAATCTTTTATCGATGGCATCAATATTTTAACGTCCGGCGAACGAGTAATTTCCAGCTGATATTTAATATAGTCGCCGATTTTATAGTCGGAAGTGTCGGTCGTCGCCTTAACCGAGACTTGCTGAGCGTTAATTCCCCCCGCAATAAAAATAGAAAGGAGAATATTTATGAATATCCGGTTCACCATCTTCTTTCCCGCATCTTGAAAAATTCAACCAAAGGTTTGACATAGGATTGGCTGGAATCTATTTCAACCGAGTCGATTCCTCCGGAAATAAAAATCGATTTTCTGTAATCGTTCAATCTCCGTATAGTTTCAAAATAATTTACCTCGAAATCTCCGCTGTTAGTATCGACAAATCTGACTCCGCCGGTTTCGGGGTCGTGAAATTTAATCAGTCCGAATCCTTTGAGTTCTTTTTCTCTCCTGTCGTTAAGAACGATTCCAACGAGGTCGTGTTTTTTGCCGACTATTCTTAGGATTTTGTCATAGCCTTCATCCAGAAAATCCGAAATCAAAAACACAATGGCTCTCTTTTTAACCGCATGATTCAGGTATTCGAGAGCTTGTTTGATATTTGTTTTGTTGCCCCGGGGTTCGAATGAAAGCACTTCCCTGATCAATCTGAGCGAATGAGTTTTTCCTTTTTTGGGAGGAATAAATTTTTCGATTTGATCGGTAAAAAGAATCAAACCGACTTTGTCGTTGTTTTTAAGCGCCGAGAAAGCCAGGATTGCGCTCAATTCGGCGGCTATTCTCTGTTTGTTTTTCTCTCCGCTTCCGAAAAGCAGAGAGCCGCTCATATCGACCATAAGAATAACCGTCAGTTCTCTTTCCTCTTCAAAGACTTTCACAAACGGGTGTCCGAAACGAGCAGTTACGTTCCAATCGATATTTCTGATATCGTCGCCGATCTGATATTCGCGCACTTCGGCAAATTCCATTCCCCTGCCTTTGAATACGGAATGGTATTCGCCGGAAAACAATTCGTTTACCAGTCCGCGCGTGCGTATTTCAATATGTCTTACTTGTTTGAGTAAATCTTTGGCAATCATTATCGAATCCGGATATTAAGGCACTTCCACTCTGTTAAGTATTGTCTGGATTATTTTTTCGGAAGTAATTTCTTCCGCTTCGGCTTCGTATGTAACGGCGATTCTGTGTCTCAGCACGTCGTAACAAATCGAACGGACGTCTTCGGGAATTACGTATCCTCTCCTTCTTATAAAAGCCATAGCTCTTGCGCCTAGCGCTAGATTGATTGTGGCTCTCGGAGAAGCTCCGTAACTAATTAAATCCGTAAGTTCGTCCAGTCCGTAGTCTTTCGGATTTCTCGTGGCAAAAACAATGTCGAGTATATATTTTTCAACTTTTTCATCCATATAAACTTCGTGCACAAGGTTTCGAGCGCGCAGTATGTCGTCCGGATTAATTACTTGTTTAACTTCGGGCAAACTTTGCGAAGAATTCAATTTCATTATTTTCAGTTCTTCTTCCCTGGTGGGATATGTTATTTTAACTTTGAGCATGAAGCGGTCGACCTGAGCTTCCGGCAAAGGATATGTGCCTTCCTGTTCGATCGGGTTCTGAGTCGCCAAAACGAGAAACGGTTCGTCGAGTTTGAAGGTAGTGTCGCCAATTGTAACCTGGCGTTCTTGCATAGCCTCGAGCAATGCGCTTTGAACTTTTGCGGGAGCTCTGTTTATCTCGTCTGCAAGTATGAAATTGGAAAACACCGGTCCTTTTTTAATTGTAAAGTTGCCGTCTTTTTGATTGTAAATTAAAGTGCCGATCAAATCGGCAGGCAATAAATCCGGCGTGAACTGAATCCTTTGAAATTTGGCTTTCATCGAAGAGGCGAGAGTTTTAATTGCGAGCGTCTTTGCCAGTCCCGGCACGCCTTCCAAAAGCACGTGACCGTTGCCCAACAATCCGATAACCAGCCGTTCGAGCATATATTTTTGACCGACAATCACTTTGCCGATTTCATTAAACAAAATGTCAATGAACTCGCTTTCGCGTCTGATTTTTTCGTTTAATGCCGAAATGTCCAATTTGCCACCTCTATATTTTTTAAAATCGTTTGGTTTTACAAAACTCGCATACAAAAGTTTCTGTAATTTTTACGAAACGTAAATATAACAATATTCGAAAAGAGACGTGCAATTCGATTATTATAGTCAGAATTGATCGGATTTATTAAATTGAGCTGCTACAAAAAAAGAGGTACTATATGAAAAAGATAATATTGTTATTTCTGATAATAATCTTCGGATGCAAGGCGCAATCGGACATCGAATACAAGGAATATAAAGACCGATTGATCGAAACAGCCAAAAGGTGTTACGACCGGCAGCTCTTCTGGGGCTCCGGCGGCGACATAAGCGTGAAGATTCCGGGTACTGATAAGTTTATTGTCAAATCGACCGGTTATTCGCTCGGTTCTCTCGATTACGATAGAATTACGACAATGACGCTCGACAATGAAACGATTGACGGTAAAACCCCATCGCACGAGGCTCCGATACACGGCAACATCTATAAAATCAGAAAAGACGCCGGAGCAATACTTCATATGCACGCTCCGTATTCGACCGCCTGGGCGACTGCGGGAATGACAGTCCCGCCGGTGACACAACAATCCGTTAAATTGCTCTCAAAATGCGGCATTGTTAAGTACCATCCGGTAGGCTCAAATGAACTAATTGACGAAATCACCGATTTATATAAAGACAAAGAAATAAAAGTAGTTTTTATGGAAAATCACGGCGTGTTTGTAATTGGCAAAGATCTGGAAGAACTGCTCAACAATGCAGAACTTGTGGAAAATACCGCCCGCATAGCTTATTTATTAAAATCAATCGGCGCTCCTAAAGAATTCAAGTTCGAGTGAATTTCCACTCCAAAAATTAAAATGAAACGAAAGAGAGAAAATGCAGAACAATAATACGAATAAATACATCGACAAATTTTTATCAATAGTAGAAAACGTCGGCAACAAGCTGCCTCATCCCACAACATTATTTGCGCTTTTTGCCGTATCCGTTGTTTTCTTATCGTGGATAGTCAGTCTTTTCGAATTTTCGGTGGTTCACCCGGGCACAGGCGAAGTAATTACACCTGTGAATTTACTCTCCGTCGAAGGCGTCCATCGAATAATCTTAAATATGATTACGAATTTCACTTCGTTTGCTCCGCTTGGCACAGTACTGGTTGCTTTACTCGGAATCGCAGTCGCCGAACACAGCGGTTTGATTGGAGCGGTTTTAAGATTGCTTGTGCTTAAATCGCCGCCCAAGCTTTTAACATTCGTAATCGTATTTTCGGGAATATTGTCCAATACCGCCAGCGAAATCGGCTACGTGCTTCTCGTTCCGCTCTCGGCAATAATTTTTCTTGCCGCCGGGCGTCATCCGATAGCGGGACTGGCAGCCGCGTTTGCCGGCGTATCCGGAGGATACAGCGCGAACTTATTACTCGGTACGATCGACCCTCTTCTTGCCGGACTTACTCAAGAAGCGGCGCACATTATAGACAAGTCATATGAAGTAAACGCCGCGGCAAATTATTATTTCATGTTTGTTTCGACATTTTTTATTGCCGCTGCCGGCACGTGGGTCACGGAAAAAATTGTGGAACCCAGACTGGGCAAGTATTCCGGAAGCGTGGAAGCGGAAGAAATCAAACCGCTCGACAGTTCTGAAAAAAGAGGGCTGAAATTTACAGCATACGCAGTCCTGCTGTTCACGGCAATAATTCTTGCGGGTATTTTACCGGAGAACGGTTTTCTCAGAGAAATTAATACAGGCAGCATTCTTAAATCTCCGTTTCTGAAAGGTATTGTTGCGTTTATATTTCTGGGAGGACTGATTACCGGTTTAGCTTACGGAATAGGCGCCGGCACAATCAAAAACGACAGCGATGCGGTAAAAGGGATGAACAAATCGATGGAGACCCTTGGATCTTACATCGTACTTGTTTTCTTTGCAGCTCAGTTTGTCGCATTTTTCAACTGGACAAATTTAGGGTTGATCGTAGCGGTCGAAGGCGCTAATTTTCTAAAAGCCTCAGGCTTGGGTCCCATTCCACTGTTGATAGCCTTTATAATTATTTCGGCAATAATTAATTTATTCATCGGAAGCGCCTCGGCTAAGTGGGCTGTAATGGCGCCTGTTTTCGTGCCGATGTTTATGCTTCTTGGCTATACGCCCGAACTGGTTCAGGCGGCTTACAGAGTAGGAGACAGCATTACTAACATCATATCTCCGATGATGTCTTACTTTGCTCTCATTATTGCATTCGTGGGGAAATACGACTCTAAAGCGGGAATAGGCACGCTGATTGCGACAATGCTGCCGTATACTTTTACTTTTTTTGTTATATGGGTAATATTATTCATTATCTGGTTCATACTCGGCATTCCAGTCGGTCCGGGCGCGCAAATGTTCCTCTGATATTTATTGACTGCCGAACTCGAAGTCCTCGGGATTATAACCGTTTTCTTTAAGTATTGAAAATATCCGGTCGAGGACTTCGCTGTTCAGTTCAGGAGTACGGCTTAATATCCAACCGTATTTTCTCGACGGCGTTCCTACAATCGCCCAGTTGTAATTTTCATCCAATCCGATAATCCAGTAATCGCCCCATACGGGACGCCATCCCAGAATGCTGAAAAAACTTACTTCCAGTTTGGAGTTCGTTTTTTTATCGACAACGCGCGCTATGCCTTCGGCTTTATCGATCTTACCTTCTTCGTCAATACAGGAATTTACAACTTCAATTTCTCCGTTCTCTTTTATCTTGTACAGTGCAGTGGTTCCCTTTATGCAATGATCCTGAAACTTGTTTGGTATTTTTGCAATTTCGTACCAAAGACCTGCGTACTTACTTATGTCTACATAGTCGACCGTTTTGAGTTCGTTGCTTTGCGCCCACAATAATCCGGTAAAAAGTATCAAAAGAGATAAGGTTTTCATATCAGCCTCTTAAATTTTTACTGATTCTATAAATCCATAATCAAATTCAGGCTTTCTTCCGTAACGTTTAACAAACCGCTTGGTACGAGTCTCGGAGTAAGCGTTTTCCAATTTTTATCTTTATCGAAGACTTCTTTGAAAAGTTTAAGCGCGTCATCAATTCTTCCGTTATTAGCAAGCGTAACCGCCGTCCAGTATTTCATTTCGAGATTATCGGGAAACATCTCCATCGCGGCGGAATATTCTTTCATGGCTGTTTCCATGTCGTTTTTTTCTACTGCAAGATCGCCGTTATTCATATGTTCATAAGCCCTGTGCACTTTAAGAAGTCTTTTCAGTTCTTTTATCGGTTCGGGATGATCGTCCACTCTCAAGTCGACCAATTTATCGAGCCATATTTTACCTGTCGGTTTGCCGGAGAAGACCAATAAAGCAGCCGACTGTTTGCCTCTGATATCTCCGCCGGCGTTTTCTGCCGCTTCCAGAGCCGCTATCATTCTCTCGGCAAGAGGACCTTTTGCATTTTCAAACGCTTTCGACATTGCGCCCCAGATTCTGTCGTTCGACATCAAATTAGCCTGAACCGAATAACCTTTGCCTTCGATGTGTCCGGCGGGTTGTATGCAATTCTTACCCGTGAATGCCGCTACATTTCCTTTAGCGTCGAGGATTGCCAATTGTCTGTATTCCCTTCCTTCGTCGTCGCTCAAAAGTTTATCAACCGCTTCTTTAGGCGTTAATCCTTCTTTCAAGAGCTCCAGCCCCCGAGGACCGAAAGAAACGTTTACGAACGATTGAGTTGCGACCACTCCGACACCCGCTTCGCCCCAACATACGACTGTTCCTACCGAGAACCAGTGCGATTGAACCGCAACCCCGATTTCTCCAGTAGTCGAATCGTAAGCGACTATTGAATATGTGTGAGCAAACGGATTATTGTTATAGAATGTCTGCGCCGTTATTACAAACGGAATTAACAATAACAATATTATTTTCTTCATAGCTTTGTCTCCCGATTGATATGTTAAAGATAAAGGAATGAAAGAGATTAGTCAATCGATTTGCTATTCATAGCGGCAGGATATATTTTCAACAATCACAATTTATTAATTTACGGGAGTACAAATGAAATTAACCGGAATAATTGCGTTACTGCTCATATCAGCCGGAATAATATCGGCGCAGCAGGAATCCATCCTCAAGACTGCGGAAGATTCAATCAGTTACAGCGTAGGTCAAAGTATCGGAAAGAATATAAGCGATCCTCAATTAAAAATTAACTACGAAGTTCTTTTTCAGGGATTGAAAGACCAGTCGGAAGGAAAATCGCTTTTGACCGACAGTCAGATTCAAACTATGATGATTCGATTAAATCAGAAACTGATAGCTATGAGGAATGCAAAGATCGACGAACAAAAAGTAAAGAATAAAAAAGCGGCTGAAGAATTTCTCGCAGAAAACAAAAATAAAGAAGGCGTGGTTACCCTTCCGAGCGGATTGCAATATAAGGTATTAAAAAGCGGCGACGGACCCTCGCCTAAAGAAAACAGCGTTGTAAGGGTACACTACAAAGGGACAACAATCGACGGTAAAGTTTTCGACAGCTCGTACGACAGAGGCGAACCCGCGGAATTCGAACTCGACAGAGTAATCAAAGGCTGGACAGAAGCATTGCAGCTGATGCACGTAGGCGACAAATGGATGCTTTACATACCTCCGGAATTGGGTTACGGCGAAGCGGGAGCCGGCGAAGTCATAGAACCTAATTCTTTGCTGATCTTCGAAGTTGAACTTCTTGACGTAAAATAAAAAAAGGGAGGCAACGCCTCCCTTATTCTTTTTAAGCCAATTCTTTTTCTTCCAGCCAATGTTGCGCATCGAGAGCAGCCATACATCCGGTTCCGGCTGCGGTAATTGCCTGTCTGTATTTTTTATCGGCAACGTCTCCCGCGGCGAATACGCCTTCAACACTAGTATGCGTGCTGCCGGGTTTTGTAATAATATATCCGGTTTCGTCCATTTCGAGCTGTCCTTTGAAAAGAGAAGTGTTCGGCTGATGTCCTATTGCTATAAAAATTCCGTCGGCTTGAATTTCCGTTGTCGAACCGTCTTTAGTATTTTCGAGAATTGCGCCCGTAACGGACTTTCTTCCGTCTTCTTCTTTACCCAAAATTTCTTTGATTACTGCGTTCGTAATGAATTTTATTTTCGGGTTTTTGCCCGCTCTTTCGAGCATAATTTTCGAAGCTCTGAACTCGTCTCTTCTGTGAATAATCGTTACCTCGGAAGCAAACTTTGTCAAATAAGTTGCTTCTTCCATTGCCGTATCGCCGCCACCGACAACCAGCACTTTCAAATCCTTAAAAAAGAATCCGTCGCACGTCGCGCAGGCTGATACTCCGTATCCCATATATTTCTTTTCGCTTTCGAGACCGAGTAATTTTGCAGAAGCTCCAGTTGCAATAATAACCGAATCGGCTGTGTGGGTTTCGTTCTCGGATTTAATTACAAAAGGACGTTTCGAAAAGTCGACTTCGGTTACGTTTTTGAATACGCATTTGGCTCCGAATTTGCACGCCTGCTTTCTCATAATATCCATCAGTTCAGGTCCCTGAATACCGTTTTCGAAACCTGGATAATTTTCCACTTCAGTTGTAATCGTAAGCTGACCGCCCGGCTGCATTCCTTCGAAAACAATCGGATTCAAATTGGCTCTGCCCGTATATAAGGCGGCTGTCAATCCCGCTGGCCCCGAACCGATTATTATAACTTTGTGATGATTTTCGTTCATAATTTCTCCCGTATTTTTAATTTCATTAGATGTAAATATATTCAATTCGATTCAGAATCGATCAGAAATCGAGCGTTTCGTTTTAGCCCCTTCAATTTCGATCTTTTTATCGGACTCACGTTAAACTTCTCTCTGAACTCTTCTTCGGTCATATTCATAATATCTTCCAATAAATATTCTTTTGAAGCAACCGGTTTGAAGGCTTCTTCATTTGCGGGCATTGAAAATTTTTTATTCCACGGGCATACATCCTGACAAACGTCGCATCCGAAAAGCCAATTGTCAAACTTTCCTTTGAATTCCTCCGGAATTTCTCCTTTGTTTTCGATTGTTAAATACGATATGCATTTGTTCGAATCGACTACGAAGTCCTCGACAATAGCATTCGCTGGGCAGGCGTCGATACATGCCCTGCAAGTGCCGCATAATTCGTTAGCCGGTTCGGAATATTCAAATTCCCTATTGTTTATCAAATTTGCAATAAAAAACCAGCTGCCCATATTCCTGTTAATAATATTCGAATGTTTTCCCATCCAGCCGATGCCGGACTTAAGAGCCCAGACTTTATCCATAACCGGACCGGTATCCACATAAGATTTCGAGACAAAACCTTCGTCCAATTTTTTCAGTTCTTCTTCGAGCAATTCAAGTTTGTCCCAAATTATCAGATGATAATCTTTTCCCCAGGCGTATCTGGAAATTTTTCCGTGATGCGGCAGATTGGAATGTTTATCGTCGATGTAATAATTCAAGCCGAGACTGATAATCGATTTTGCTTCGGGCAGAATATTCTTGACATCGGTTCTTTTTTCAATATTCTTTTCCATGTATTTCATGCCGGCGTGGTATTTACGGTCGAGCCACTGAGCGAGCTTTTCCGTTTCTTTATGGAGCGTTTGATACGGCGCAAAACCGACTAAATCGAATCCGATTTCCCTCGCCTTTTCGATTACGATTTCATTCGTAAGTTTCATGACATGATCAATAAATTTTAATTATAATTCCGTTACCAGTCGGGGAATCGATTATCAACTTTAACATAGACGTCGTCGCCGAGCAGTTTTACTTCGTAAACGCTAATGCCTCTTCTGCCGTTGGGCATCGAACCGTCCTTCAAATTAAATTTCCAGCCGTGCAAAGGACAAATCACATATTCGTTTTCGACAATGCCGTCGTACATAAGATGAGTTTTTTGATGAGGACAAATATTGCTTACGGCATAAACTTTATTTCCGACTTTGAACAATGCGATTTCCGCATCGTTTACAAAAAATTGTCTGCCTTCTTCGTCTTTTAATTCGTTTATGCTGCAAACTTTTACAAAACCGTCCTGTAAGGTCATGGCAGTCTTTCGAATTTTTCTTTGACTACGATTGCGTTTTTTTCATTTCGTTCCAGAGTTGCGGCGGCGCTGAACGGGTCGTGTTCGAAAAATAGAATCCAATTTTCTTCGACTGCTTTATTTAGCGTTTCAATTTTTTCATTCAATGTAACCAGCGGCTGGAGATCGTAGCCCATTATATAAGGCAGAGGAATATGCGACGTAAACGGAATCAAGTCCGCGCAATAAAGAAGAGTAGTAACCGGATCGGATATTTTAACCAGCTGCTGCCCAAATGTGTGTCCGTTGATTTCTATTAACTCGATTCCTTCGGTTAGTTTTTGATTTCCTTCGGTAAAGACGACCATATTTCTGTCCGCCAGCGGTTTGTATCGTTCGATGAAGTAGCTTGCTTTGTCCCGCAACGAAGGTTTCATTGCCCATTCATATTGTTTTTTTTGTATGTAATAAGTCGCATTCGGAAAAGAAGGCTGCCATTCGCCGTCGACGAATTTTGTGGCTCCTCCGGTGTGATCGAAATGAAGATGGGTAATTATAACGTCAGTTATATCTTCCGGATTAACGCCGTTTTGCGACAGCGATTTTTCCATCGAAAATTGCGAGTTATCAATGCAGTAAATACCGGCAAATTTTTCGCTCCAGTTAGAGCCCACTCCCGTATCAATTAATATTTTTCTTTCGGGCGAGTCCAAAAGAAGACAACGCGCGTGAAGAAGAATTCTGTTTTGTTCGTCGGGCGGATTTGTCTTTTCCCAAAATATTTTCGGCACCACGCCGAACATTGCCCCTCCGTCGAGTTTGAAACTGCACGTTTCGACGGGAATAAGTTGAAAGCTACCTATTTTCATAAATTTTTCTTATGTTTTTTGTAAAATAACAAAATAATACAAAGGTATATAATGAACGTCCGCAACAGGCTGCTTAGTTCAGTTTCATTGTTTATAATTTTTTTCGTAATCAGTTGTTCAACCGCAAATCTACTAAAAAAAGAAGAAAAAGACGCCGTACCCATTAAAGTAATGACGTTTAACATCAGATACGGCAGCGCCGAGGACGGAATAAACAGCTGGGAAAATCGAAAAGATATTACTTTCGAAGTTATACGGAATTATTATCCGGATTTACTGGGAATGCAGGAAGCGCTCAAATTTCAATTGGACGAAACGCTCAATCAATTCCCCTATTATAATTATACGGGCGTCGGCAGAGACGACGGAAAAACCAAAGGCGAATATGTGCCGGTATTGTATTTGCGAGACCGGTTTATTGTAGATACAAGCGGAACTTTCTGGTTTTCCGATACGCCTGATGTTCCGGGTTCGAAATCGTGGGGAAATGAGATTACCAGAATAAGCAGTTGGGCCCGGCTTTATGATAAGTTTACCGGGAATGACCTCGAAATTTACAATCTGCACCTCGACCACAAATCGATGGAATCGAGAATCAAAAGCGCTCAACTGCTGCTAAAAAAAATAAATAAGAATATTCCCACAATAATTACGGGAGATTTTAACAGTTCCGAAGACGAAGAGACTATAAAACTTATATTAAATAACGGCTTTACGGATACCTATCGATTCCTTCATCCGAAATCCGAACACGAAGGCACCTATCACCGTTTTTCAGGAGACGATACGGGTAATAAGATCGATTTCATCTTTGTGTCAAAGCATTTTAAAATTCTCGGGTCGGACATAATTAAAACGTACAGGTTGACGGACGACAGGAAGCTCTATCCCTCTGACCATTTTCCCGTAACGGCGGAAGTTGCAATAAAATCTTCTGCGGAATAAAAGATAAATCCCGAAGCTTTTTAACGCTTCGGGACTTGAAATAAAATTATCTTCCTAACGAATCCAGATATTCTTTCTTTTTGAGGAGCGTTTCCTTGTCTTCGACATGATTCGGATCGGGTACGCAGCAGTCAACCGGACAAACGGCAGCGCATTGCGGTTCATCGTGGAAGCCGACGCACTCGGTACATTTGTCGGGAACTATATAAAAGTAATCATGCGAGAAAAATCCAGTAGCGCCTGAAGGAGCCGGATCGTCGGGACCGTAGGTTTTACCTGCCAAAGTCCATTCTGCTCCGCCTTCATAAATTGCATTGTTAGGGCATTCAGGTTCGCAAGCGCCGCAATTAATGCATTCATCGGTTATCATTATAGCCATTTTTCAAATCTCCTGGTTTAATTGGTAAAAGAAAAATTTAGTTTAAAATCTTTGTAAAACCAATGAAATAATAATAAAAGGATAAAATAACTTCAAGGAAAAAAGGACTTTTTCTCTTGAAATATCACCAACTTCCGCTGGCTCCTCCGCCGCCGAAAGAGCCGCCGCCTCCGCTGAAGCCTCCACCGCCGAAACCGCCTCCGCCCCAGCCGCCACTTCTTCCGCCTCCCATCGAACCGATAACCAGCCAGGGCAGCAGTCCTCCTCTTTTTCCGCCTCTGGTTAAAAGCAAAAAGAGAATTATCATTATTATGTAGCCGATCGGAAGTTTTACTTTATCTTTTTCTTCGCGTTTATCGTTCGTATACTCGCCTTTGACAGCCATCATAATTGCCGCAATTCCGGATTTAATGCCGGTGTAGTAATCTCCGTTTCTGAAATATGGTCTTACTTCGTTTCGAAGAATCGAACTAGCAAGCGCGTCCGGCAGCGCCCCTTCCAATCCGTACCCGACTTCAATGCGCATTTTTCGATCCTCTTTTGCAACAAAGAACAAAACGCCGTTGTTTTTTCCGGCTCTCCCGATTTTATTCTTCTCGGCAACCTCGTAAGTATAATATTCGATCGGATAACCCTGCAAAGAATTTATCATTAGAAATACTATTTGAGTGGAAGTCGAATCGTCAAAACTTTTTAACAAATAATTCAGCTCGCTCAGCTGCGACTGAGCGAGCGTAGAAGTAAAATCGTTGGCGTAATTTTTTAGCAAAGGTATTTCCGGCTGCGCCGACAATTGAAATGAAAACAGAAATAATATAAAAGCTATTTTTTTCATCAATAAAAGATTCCCTAAAATTGAACTCTGGGAGCTTCTTCAGCTCCGGTTGCCGCCCGGAAATATTCTTTTTCCTTAAAGCCCGCCATATTGGCAATTAAAGCTGCCGGAAACCGTTTTATTTGCGTGTTGTATTCCTGAACCACCTGATTATATTTCATTCTTTCGACTGCAATTCTGTTTTCCGTTCCTTCGAGCTGAGCCTGCAGCTGGAGAAAATTTTCGTTGGCTTTTAATTGCGGATAATTTTCCGAAACAACCAACAATCTCGATAATGCGCTGCTCAGTCCGTCCTGAGCCTGCTGGAATTTTCTGAAAGCCTCGGGATCGCTCAACTGGTCGGGCGAAAGTTTTATTTGACCTACTTTCGCTCTTGCTTCGGTAACCGCTGTATAAGTTTCTTTTTCGAAATTGGCTACGCCTTTTACGGTTTCCACAAGATTTGGGATCAGATCATATCTCCGTTGATATTGATTTTCCACCTGACTCCATGCCTGATTGACCTTTTCGTTCAATCCGATCAGATTATTATACACGCCCACGCCCCATCCGACTATAACAAGAATAAGAATTATGATAGCCGCGACAATGCCGAGCGCAATCATTAAACCTTTTTTCATCGTACCTCCTGAAATATTAATTTGTTAGACTTCTCATCGGGGCAGGAATTCTGCCGCCTCTGTTTATAAAACCGGCGCTGCAAAGTTTTTTAACTTCCATTACCGGAGCTTTTCCCAACAGACCGCCATAATCTACAAAATCGCCGACCACTTTACCGAAAGCGGGAATTATTCTTACCGCCGTAGTTTTATCGTTAATCACTCCGATAGCCGATTCGTCGGCGATGATACCGGCGATTGTTTCAACGGGAGTGTCTCCGGGTATAGCGATCATATCGAGACCCACGGAACAAACAGCCGTCATGGCTTCGAGTTTTTCGAGAGTCAGATTTCCGTTTTGAACCGCCCTAATCATTCCCATATCTTCGCTGACCGGAATAAAAGCTCCGCTGAGTCCTCCCACGGAAGAACTTGCCATCAAGCCGGCTTTTTTAACTGCGTCATTCAACATAGCTAAAGCCGCCGTTGTTCCCGGAGCTCCGACGTCTTCGAGTCCCATTGCTTTTAGAATGTCTCCTATACTGTCGCCCTCAGCCGGAGTCGGCGCCAGAGAAATATCGACTATACCGAACGGGATTCCGTTTTTCTCGGCTACTTTTCTGCCGATCAATTCACCCGCGCGCGTAATCTTAAAAATAGTTTTTTTAATAACTTCTGCAAGCTGCTGCAGATCGACGCGTCCGGCTTCACGAATTGCGTCGAGCACAACGCCGGGACCGCTAATACCGACATTCAACACAACTTCCGGCTCGCTGACTCCGTGAAACGCTCCGGCAACAAAGGGATTGTCCTCTACCGCATTGGCAAACACAACCAGTTTTGCGCAACCAATCGAATCGTTGTCTTTTGTTAATTCGGCGGTTTTTTTAATCGTTTCCGACATCAATTTGACAGCGTCGATATTGATTCCGGTTTTTGTGGACGCTACATTGACGCTCGAACAAACGCGTTTTGTAGAAGCCAAAGCATGCGGTATCGAGTTAATTAATTCCTTTTCGCCGTTTGTCATTCCTTTTTGAACCAACGCCGAATAGCCCGCTATGTAATCGATGCCGATATCAGCCGCCGCTTTATCGAGAGTTCGCGCAATTTCTATGAATTCCTCCTCTTTGCAGGAATCGAACGGTATAGATATCGGAGTTACGGAAACTCTTTTGTTGGCAATCGAAATGCCGTATTGAGCTTCGATTTCCTTTGCGTATTTAACGTGATTTTTTCCGTAACGAATTATCTTGTCGTATATTTTCTGACAGGTCACTTTAATATTCCTGTCGGAGCAATCCCTCAAACTAATTCCCATTGTAACCGTACGAATGTCAAAGTGTTCAATTTCCGTCATCCGTATGGTTTCGAGGATTTCTTCGAATTCGTATTGCATAATCGGATAATCTTTTTTTTGTGATTGTGATTAAATTCTGTGCATGAATCTGAAAACGTCTTCGTGCTGTAAATAGATTTTTATTTTAAGGTCTTCGGCTACTTTTTGCATTTCGCGTTGAACTTCGCTCAAATCCTTCGGAGAAGCGGTAATATCGATAATCATTATCATTGTAAAAAAGTCGCCCATAATTTTTTGACTCAAGTCGAGAATATCGCAGCTGTTTTCGGCAAGCGCTTTTGTAACGGAGGCAACTATTCCGGGTTTGTTCAATCCGAAAGAAGTGAGAATAACCCTGCCGGAATCGAGGTTTTTGTTTTTCAGTTCGATATTGTCGACGTCCATCGTTTCGATTTTGGAGCGGACGGCATTTTTAATTTCGTCTTTAGTGGCTCCCAATCCGAGTTCTTCGATGGTTTCGAGCGTAATTTTTCTGATAATATCTTCCGTGATTTTCATGGTTTTGCTCCATCGTAATTTAACTGGAAATAAGTTAGAGCTTTATTAAAAATCTCTTTGTTTCTGTCGTTTGCTTTTTTTTCCGCCGCCTGAATATTACCTCTGTAAAAGCGAAGCCATAACAGAGCGCCGTTTGCCATGCCGTCGAAAATTCGCTCGGCTGCAAATGCGTCGGCGGTAATATAGCCGAACAATAAATTATAGCCGAGGGAAATAAATCCCTGCAGATAATTTCCCGTATAAATAAGACCACTTCCCGGCACAATATAAGAAATTGTTTTTGCAAAAGTAACCGAATATTTTTGTTCGATAACATTCCTGCATACGCGCTGCATATCATACGACAATTGATTTTCTTTTAATATCCGGTAAGCCGCTTCCCAGTTTTCGTCAAAAATATTAATCCAGGCTCTCCAGTAATTCAGAGAGTCTCTCTTGCCGCCGAATTTCCCGTCTTTTTCAATTTCATCGATTATTTCGTTTGCTCTTGGCAAAGTGCCTCTCAAAATATTAGCTCTTACCATTTCAATTTTTGCCCTGAACTCTTTCTCGTCGTTATCGGCGTCGAGAGAAGCTTTGAAAAAATATTTTACGGCGTCGTCGAATCGCGCGCCGGCTTTGTACGATTTCCCTATCATTAAATTACAGTAGTACGAGTATTCAGGCAGACTGTTTGTCAGTTCGGCAAAAAAACCGAGCCTTTTATATTCGGTGATTGCTTCAAAATAATTCCCGCTTTTATACAAACTGTCGGCTTTAGCCTTTATACTCTCAAGAGAATTTTGAGCGCTTAATACGGAAACAAACAGGAATAATATTAATAGTAATTTTTTCATTTTACATTCAGATCCGGCATGTAATAATTTCTCGATTCAAAATAAAATCTGATTTTTTTGTCGGAATCAATACGGATTCTTGCGTTGTAGATATTTGCGGCTGCAATCGAACCGTAAATATTTCCGGCGTAAAACGCCGCCGCCATTCCGGCAAAAAGGTAGCCTCTGAAATTATGATCGTGTTGGAACGCCGAAACGGAGAGATAAGCCGTAAGCCCCGTAACAATAAACGAAGTAATCCCGTCGCTTATATTGCCCGTATAAATTTTTCCTGCGCCCGGTATAATAGCAGACAGAAGACCCGCCTTCAATTCGCTTTTAACGGGCGGATTTGTTTTAAGATAATATAAACTTTTTATTTCGGCTTTGTTCGAATCGGGGAAGAGATTGAAAAATTCTAAAGTATCCCGCGCCCTTTTGCCTTCGTAAAGATATGATATCGCCGAAAGCAGTTTCAAGTTTGTTTTGTATTCTTCCGGCTGATAAACCTCGAATTCAACCTCTTTTCTGAAACTATCGAAATTGCCTGTTAGAAAATTCGACAGATGAAATTTCAATTTTGCCTTCTCTTCAAGACTCGAGTTAAAGAAGAGTGATTTGAAATTAGCCGCCGCTTCTTCGTAACGCCGCATGTTAAAAAAGCAATCGGCGTATTTAAAAAGCGCCGTATCGTTATGGGCAAATCTGAGATAAGCTCCGTATTCATCGAGCGCGCGCAGATAGTCGTTAGAATCATAAAGATAATCGGCAAATTTCAGACGATATTCCGGAGAATAAAAATCGATTTGGGCTGTTTGAGCTATAAGCCTTGAATACAAAGAAAACAAAAGAAGAATCGGAAGCAGCTTACTTATCTTCATTCGGAATCGCCTGATATTTATTCGGTAAAAGAGAATAGATTTCCGGCGGATCGTAATATTTTCCGTTTTCCGAAACCGGATAATCTTCAAGTCCTTTGAAAAAATTAATGTCTCTTACAAAACGATCTGAAAACATCAGGAATCCTTTAACAATACCTTCCGTTTTAATCGATCTGACAAAGAAGGCCGAACAGGAAGGCTCAAAGGGACAATTATCTCCGTCCAGATCGGAAATAAAATACCGGTAGCCGTTAGCCAGCAAGGACAGAAAATCGCCGGTCTGCGTTTGAGCGGCATTGATATTTACTCGCGTATAATTAATGTCGACGGCGCTCCATTTTGTCCACTCTGACTGCGCGTATAACGATCCGCTTAAAATCAATATAAACAGATATACCCGTTTCATCATTTGCATAAAGTTAGAGAGTTCTAAAATAACTAAATTTAAAGACAAGATGCAGGGCGGAATCGAGAATTCCGCCCATTAAATGCGTTTAATCGAAATGTTTTAATATTTCCCGAGCAATAACGATTTTCTGTATTTCCGAAGTGCCTTCGTAAATTTCAGTAATTTTTGCGTCGCGCAGGTATCTTTCCACCAGGTATTCTCTCACGTATCCGTAACCGCCGTGAATCTGAATAGCTTCGAGTGAATTGTCGACGGCTACTTTCGAAGAATATAATTTAGCCATCGCCGCAGCCTGGATATAGTCCATATGCTTATCCTTAAGAAATGCCGCTTTCAACGTAAGGAGCTTGGCAGCTTCGAGATTGACCGACATTTCCGCAAGCTTGAACTGAATTGCCTGCAGATTTGCTATTTCGGTTCCGAAAGCCTTACGGGTTTTGGAATACTTAAGCGCGGCGGAAAAAGCGGCATCGGCAATGCCGCAAGCTTGAGCCGCTATGCCGATACGCCCCCCGTTCAATGTATTCATCGCTACATTAAATCCTTTGCCGATTTCCCAAAGTATATTTTCTTCGGGCACTTCGCAATTTTCAAATAACAACGAACACGTGTCGCTGCTGCGTATACCCAGTTTGTCTTCCTTCTTGCCGTGAGTAAATCCGGGAGTCCCTTTTTCTACGATAAAGCAAGTAATCCCTTTATGGCGTTTTTCCCTGTCGGTTTGAGCAAACACCAGGTAATAGTCCGCATTTATTCCGTTCGTAATCCAATTTTTAATCCCGTTGATAATCCACCTGTCGCCTTTTTTAACTGCCGCGGTATGCTGATGAGTGGCGTCGCTGCCGGCTTCGGGCTCGGACAACGCAAAAGCTCCCAATTTATCGCCCCGAGCCAGCGGTTTAAGAAATTTTTCTTTCTGATAATCCGTACCCCATTCTTCCAATCCGTAACAAACCAGCGAATTATTCACCGACATAATGACTCCAAGACTCGCGTCCACTTTTGAAATTTCAATCATAGCCAGCACGTAACTGATAGTGTCCAATCCGGCGCCGTCGTATTCCGGCGGCACCATCATGCCCATAAATCCCAGCTCCCCCATTTTTTTAACCAGATCGTGCGGAAATTCGGCTTTGATATCGCGTTCGACTGCGGACGGAGCCGCTTCGTTTTCCGCAAATTCTCTGGCTATCTGCTGAATCAACAGATGTTCCTCGGTTAAATTAAAATCCATAAATGCTCCCGCATTCGTTAAAATTATTTTGTTTGATATGAAACTACGGAATGAAATTTCGAATAGCAACCGAATTATTGACGGGCAATTAATCCGGCGAGTATGTATATTTGCCTGCATGAGTGGAAATTCTAAAATAATATTAAAAGGGCTCACTCTCAATGAGCTGCGCGGTTATTTTGAATCGATAGGCGAGGCTAAATATCGGGGCGACCAGCTATTTAACTGGCTGTATAACCACATAGCTTTCGCTCCCGAAGAGCTTTCGAATTTTCCTAAAAATTTACGCAATCGATTGGCAGAAGAAACAGAGTTAACCACGCTTACGCTTCAGGACAAGCAACACTCCGGCACGACGGGGACGGTAAAATTCTTGTTTTCAACAAAAGACGGGCACAAAATAGAATCGGTGTTTATTCCCGACGGCGACAGAAATACCCTTTGCTTGTCTACTCAAGTCGGTTGTCCTCTCGACTGTAAATTTTGCGCTACGGGACTGATGGGCTTCAAAAGAAATTTGTCCGCAGGCGAAATTACAGACCAATACCTGATCATAGCTTCGAACTACGGCAAAGATAAAATTACAAATATAGTTTTTATGGGAATGGGCGAACCGTTGACGAATTACAAAAACACTTTGGCGGCAATCGAAATATTCACGCACGAACTATCCAAAGGATTGAGCCGCAATCGCATTACGGTTTCGACGGCGGGAATACCGGATAAAATCAGAGAGCTTGCCGACAGCGGATTTCGAGTTAAGCTTGCATTCTCGCTCCACTCGGCATTTGACGATGTTCGCAACAAAATAATGCCCATCAATAAAAAGTATCCGCTCCGGAAGAATTTCGAAGCTTTAAAATATTATGCAACGAAAACAAAAACGCGTATTACATTCGAATATACAATGCTTAAGGGCATAAACGACCGGGATGAAGACGTTAAAGAATTAGCCAAATTGTGCAGCCGGATTCCCTCCAAAATAAACATCATTCCGTTTAACAGCATAAAACATATGAATCCGGGAGGAATATCCGCGGAATTGGAACCAACTCCATATGAAGAGATTATAAACTTTGCAGATAAATTGAGACAGCGAAACATAAGCGTTTTCATAAGAGATACACAGGGCGACGATATTGCGGCTGCCTGCGGACAACTGGCAGTTAAATACAACTAAACAAAGAGGAGCAACCATGAAAGCAGTAATCATCATCCTGCTTTCGTTTATTCAAGTTTATTCTCAATCGGAAGTGGAAAAAGCAAAAACCGTTTTAATACTGCCTTTTTACGAAAGAGAGTTCAACGTATCAAGCGAATTATATCATTCTCTCAAAACGGGTTTTATGAGAGAAGATTATATAGTTCTTTCAAGCGACAGCGTCTGGAATAAACTCGACAGTCTCGATATTTCATTTAACGATATCGATTCCGAGATTGCCGATTCGATAAAAAAAATAATCGACTGCGATTTAATAGTCTACGGAAGAATCGACGAAGACATTAAACCCCGCACTTCGCCCGCGCACGACAGAAACGTTTCTTACAAGCCTTTTATAATAAAGGTATACGACACGCGTTCACAATCTCTGGTTCTCTACGAAAGGATGGAACTTATAAACAGGTGGGGACTTTTCAGCGACAATACGGAAATACACGATATCGGATATAAAACGGCGTTGAAATTAAGAACGCGAGGGTATTAATGAAAAATCGCGCACTCGTTCTGATTGCGATAATTATTCTGTGCTGCGGCTGCGAGGAAACGAATTTCGAGCCGGAAACTTATAATTTCCGGTTCGAGCAATTGCCCGGCTGCCAGACTCTGGTATATAATAATTTGGAGAAAGCCGGAGCGGACAGTTGCTTTAACTACAGCTTTTTCGAAAAATTAGTTGTTGAATTTTGCGTAAGCGGTAATTGCTGTCCCGATTCCAATCATTTCGCAGTCGAAAGTAAAGCGCTCGGCGATACAATTACAATATCGGTTCGGGACACTGCCGCCAATTTGTGCAGGTGTAATTGCAATTATATTATATTAACCGAATTTCAAAATTTGACCGGGGACAATTATTTTGTCAAATGCACGGATAAGGAATCGGGCAGAGTTCTCTACTTGAAAGAAGTAAAGCGCCGCTGACTTCTTCGTAATTAATTCGTCTAACACCGGTGAATATTCTTTGTTTTGTATGAAAAAGTCGATACTAATTTATATTCTCTTTACTACTCTTATTTTTTCGCAAGGGAAAGGGACATTAAGCGGATTTATATACGACGCGTCCAACGGAGAGGCATTGATAGGCGCGAATATTTATCTGAAAGGAATTAACCTGGGCGCCGCTTCGAACGGCAGCGGTTACTTTGCCATTCCGAATATTCCCGAAGGATCGCACGAGTTAATTGCGAGTTATATCGGTTACAAAACTTTTCAAACAAAAATTACAATTAAAAACGGCGAAGAAAAGAGACTCGACATTAAATTGGAACCCGGAGCTGTCGTAAGCCGGGAAGTTGTTGTTTCTGCAGACTCGGTCGGTATGCCCGAAAGATTATTCAATAAACCTGTTTCTAAAATCGACCTTTCGCCCGTACAATTGGGAAAAGTGCCTCAGGTTGTGGAAGCCGACCTCCTCCGAACGCTGCAAAGCATGCCCGGCATAGTTCCCGTTTCCGATTTTTCGTCGGCAATTTATGTGAGAGGCGGCACGCCCGATCAAAATTTATTTTTAATCGACGGCACTGACGTTTACAATCCCGAACATGCCTTCGGATTGTTTTCAACTTTCAATACCGACGCAATCAAAAAAGTGGAAGTTTATAAAGGGGGCTTCGGAGCCGAATACGGCGGTCGCCTTTCGGCTGTGATTAACGTTATAAACAACGATGGAAACAGAAATAATTTCGAAGGGAAAGCTACGTTGAGTTTGCTTACCCTGAACACCACATTGCAAACCCCGATAGGCAAAATCGGTTCGCTTTCCGGTTCTTTAAGACGCACTTATCTCGACCAGACGCTGGCAAAAGTAATAGACGATATACCCGACTATTACTTTCTGGACGGAAACTTAAAAGCCTTTTTCGACATTAATAACAAGAATAAACTAAGCGTAAGTTTCTACGGCGGTATTGACTACCTCGATTTTAAATTGGACAAAGACCGTCCGCAGTCCTTCGGATTCAAGTATGTTTGGGGAAATCAGACGGGAAGCATCAACTGGAGAACTATCTTTTCGCCGAAGCTCTTTGGAAATTTTTGGATTACAGCCAGCAGATTTTTTTCCGATTTTAATATCGATATAGTGGAATTCAGCGAGGCAAACAGAATCGAGGATTTTACAATCAAGGGAGCGGTCGATTATTTCTACAGCAAAGAATTTAATTTTAAATTCGGATTCGAACAGAAAAATATTAACGGGGCGTTGAAGCAGGAATTCACCTCGGCGCGCATCGACGTATCGAAACACCGCACTCTCTATTCGTTTTATTTCAGCTCGCAATGGGCGCCCAATCCGCTCTGGGATATCGAAGCGGGTATACGATACGACTATTTCGTTTCGGACAGAAATTTCAGCAATCTCGATCCGCGCTTGACCGTAAAGTACAGACTTACCGAAAAAAGCAATCTTAAATTTTCAACCGGAATATTTCATCAATATGCAAACAGGATACCGAGGTTATTCTTCGTGAGTATTTGGGTAAGCGCCGACGATTATATTAACGGTTCCAGTTCGAATCATTACATACTCAGTTATCAAAGGATTCTGTCAAACAATATCGAATTCGAGATCGAAGGTTATTACAAAACTTACAATAACATCTATTCATTCAACTCGAATTACCGCGCCGAAGTCGAACCTCAGGGATATACCGAAGATAATTTGCCGGTGTTTGCTTCTACCAAAGGATTATTCAATCGGGGCGACGGATATTCGAGAGGAATTGAAATTTTACTGAGAAAAGACGCGGGCGCTTTAACAGGATGGCTGGCATACTCATACGCACAAACCGAATATCTGATTGACAACGTGAACAAGAACAATTATTTCAATCCGCGCCACGACAGAACTCACGCAATTAATTTTGTTCTCAATGCAGATTTAAACAATCTTTTCAACGAGTTAAACGGCAGAGAATTTACAAACAGCGACAAGCAATGGAATCTGGGTTTAAATTTCACTTACTTTTCCGGGCAGCCGATAACGCTTCCAGCATCGGTCTATATTGCCAACTCGGTTCCCGACTGGGACATAACCAAAAACAGTTTGCAGCTCTATCCTTCAGGCATAAACGAATTCCGGCTGCCTTACTACGCAAGGCTCGATTTGAGTCTCAATTACAAAATAACATACGACGGCTGGTCGCTTTCTCCTTATCTTCAGGTATTTAATCTTCTCAACAGAAAAAATGTATGGTTTATACAATACGAAAACGAAATAGAAAACAATACCGCGAAATTGAAAGTAAAAAACGTAACTATGTTTCCAATACTTCCGAGCGTGGGAATTACAATAAAATTCTAAGAATATGAAAAAATATTTATTGGCAATATTGAGCCTGTTAATGGCTGCATGCGGCGAAGGAACCGTTGAAATCGGCTCCGGACAGTACAAGCCGAAAATTGTAGTGGAAGGCTATTTAATTCCGGGCAATCCGATAAAGGGAATCAGAATAACAAGAAACTTCCCCATTAACACTCAGCCCAATCCTTTCTCTCTAATTCTAAAAAATGCAGACGTAAAAATTACCGACATGGAAACGGGCAGAACCGAGGCTCTGGTTTATAACGATTCCACATTTTCATTCGACGGCGCATCCGATTTTATTGTGGATTACAATAAATCTTACCGGCTTACAATCGAAGCGGATATCGACGGGAACAGACTAAAAGCTTCCTCAACAACCACTACGCCGGCAAAAGGTTTCGAAGTAATACGGGAAGAATCGATACTTGATTCGATGAAGTACCGTCAAACCGGCGAGGACGGTAAAGTCAAGAATTTCAAAGTAGTATTTAAGCCGTCTCCGGGAGCCGGCTTTTACGTGTTTTCCATCGTCGCGCTCGACGCGTCGTATTCTTCTTTTATATATGAAAATCCGTATATCGAAATAGATTCTTACGACCTCGACGAAAGTTTCGATAATTTCAGAAATCAGTTAAAATGGCTGCAATTCGTAAATTCATCCGCGGAAAAAATCGAGTACAATATCGAATGGCTCGACACGTGGTTCTACGGCAGATACAGATTGACAATTTATGCGGGGGACGAAAATTTCCGTCGATTCCTGTTAACACACGGCAGCGTTCAGGATCCCGACGGCAATTTTCATGAGCCGTTGATGAATTTCGAAGGCGACGCAATCGGCGTATTCGGTTCGTATCTTGCCGATACGCTCTATTTCAAAGTTCTTAAGTAATATCATTCCATATTTATTATCTTTACCGAAAAAATATTTTTCTTATGGGATGGATCTACATTTTTATCGCCGCTTTGTTCGAAATAAGCTGGGTCGTGGGATTAAAGTACAGCAACGGACTTACTAATCTGAATGCGAGCATATTTACAATTATAACAATGCTCCTTAGTTTTTATTTTCTGGCTCTCGGTTCAAAGGAATTGCCGATCGGCACTGCTTATGCAGTATGGACAGGAATCGGGGCTACCGGTACCGTTGTCTACGGAATACTCTTCTTTAACGAGTCGAAAGACTTATTAAGAATCTTTTTTATTATGATTATCATCATCGGAATAATAGGATTGAAATTAACCGACAAACAAATCTGACTATGAGAAAATTATCGCACGAAGAAATTTCAAAAAACAGAAGCACATTGGAAACGCTTCACAGCGTCAATAAGCTGCCGGTTTATGCCGTTCTTCACAATATCAGAAGCAGTTATAACGTCGGCTCGATATTACGCACTTCCGACGGAGCCATGGTCGAAAAGCTCTATTTATGCGGATTCACTCCGGCTCCTCCCAAAAAAGAAGTGCTTAAAACTTCGCTCGGCGCCGAAGAGAGCGTGGCGTGGGAATATGCAAAAGATACTAAGAGCGTTATCCGCGAACTGAAGTCAAAAGGAATAAAAATTTGCGCTTTGGAATTGACCGACAAAAGCCAGCCGTATTATAACCTTACCAAAAACGATTTTCCTCTTTGTCTTGTGGTGGGAAATGAAATCAGCGGCGTGACGGACGATATTTTAGAACTGTGCGACTTTTCGATAGAAATTCCGCAATACGGAATTAAGCAGTCTTTAAACGTAGCGGTAGCATACGGCATCTCGATATTCGATTTGAGAAGAATCTACGATACAAAATAATCATCCGGCGTAAGTAAAATAACTTTCGCCCCTGTCGTTGATATGAATGAGCAAAATATTCGCTCGCACGAGTTTTATCAAAGTTCGAGACGCTCTACGCTCCGATATATTTGCAATTTTACATAGCGTTTTGACCGTTATTGTTTCATATTTATCGAGATATTCAAAAACTATCTTTTCATTTTTTCCAAGGGAATAATTTTTCAATGAGACTCCGGAGGATTGGGTCTGTAACAATTTAATCATTTCCTTGCTGGCCTGGACGCTCTTATCGTTAATTCTGACGTAAACAAGCGCGGTGTTCAAATCCAGATTTTGCTGATAATCCTGCAGACGATGAGGTTTGATATTCGATTCTTTTACTTCGACCACCAATATTTCTTTGTTTTTAACCGGAACGACAAACGTGGAATATTCAACCGGCGGTTCTATAAATTCCCGCGCGGTTTTTTCGATTAACTCGAGGTCGGATTTTTCGCTTTCTATTCCGTAAATTGTCTTATCGTCGTCAACTCCGATCAATAAGTAGCCGCCGCGCGTATTGGCAAAAGCCATCATTTCTTTGGCGATTTTTTCGTAGGAGGAAAAACGTTGTTTGAATTCCACATAAAGATTTTCTCCTCCTTCGATCAATTCAAATATTTTCCTGCGGTTCATTTCAAAAGCTTTTTCTTGGCAGAATCGGCTTTTTCCTCGTTTCGTATAACGGCGGGTTTTAGTGTATCCGGTTTGGATTCATCGGGTTTTTCTTTTTGCATCAACTCCTTTTTCATCAATTCTTTTTTCCGATTAACCGAATCGGGCAAGTTTTTATTGTCGGAAGTTTCTTTTACCTTTACCGTATCTTTAGCTTCATTCAGCTTTTCGGCTTTTTCCTTTTCCACCCTTTCCAGCTCGTCCTGATACGTCTTATACTTTGCCGCCACCGCTTTGCCGTATGGGGTAGACAGGTAATCTTTGGAAGTTAGAATTCTGTAATAAAATGCCGCCGAATCGTTTTTCGCCTGTTCCTCGTATATAAATCCGATATAATAAATTGATTTCGGGGCATACGGTGAACGCGGATGTTGAAGATAAATATTTTTGAATGCCGCTATGGCATCGTGATAATTTTTCTGATAATATTTTTTCTCTGCTTCGACGTATAATTTTTCAACGGGGTCTTCCGCTTCTTTAACTTCTGTTACATCTTCGATTAAGCCGAGCTGTTTGCCTGCAGCCGTATATAATTTATGCCCCGGATAATTGTCGTATATTATTCTGAAAAGACTGTCGGCTTTTTCTTTTTCTCCGTTCGACTCGTAATAAGTGCCGAGCGCGTAAAGCGTGTTTACTTTGTACTGACTTTCGGGATATTCTTCGAGAACTTTATTGAAATATACCAATGCGGAATCTGTGTTGTTGAGCTCCGAATAGAAAAGATTTCCTTTTTCGAACAGGTTCCCGGCAATCAAAGATTTAATCGAGTCGACGCTAATTGCAGGGCGAGAAGGTTTTTTAGCTTTCCCTTTTGCAATCAGTTCGATTAAAGAAAGATTCTTCTCGGACAAATTAGTCGTGTCGCTTGCCGTCGTGTCGCTCACAGCGACAGTATCCTGCTGCGGTTCATCTCCTCTTCCTCTTCTCAAAGGATTGTTGGTTCTCGTTCTGTTCTGTTCCATCTTCTGCCTGTTTTGCGCCACATACTGTTTAAACGCAATGTCGTAGTCAACCGAATCGCGAATGAACCTGTCGGGATTGACCGCATAAACATATTGCAGGTTTAAATCGTTAATCTCGTTGTTTAGCTTGAAATATTTATCCATTACCTTATTATGTGAGACTATTTCGGCTTTCAAATCTTTGTCAATCAAAGGAGACGTAACAGCTTTATTATAATATTTATACGCGCTGTCGAAATCCCCTTTATATATTTCATAAATTTTGCCGATCATAATGTCCGCCGAAACCGCGGAATTTTTCTTTTTGTAAGTGGTATCGATATCCTTGTAGATTTCCAGAGCTTTATCAATATCTCCTTTCTCGTAATAAATATTACCGAGTTCCAGGACTATTCTGTCTTCCTGCTCTTTAAATTTGCCTTCGCCCAATAAATCATTAATCAATTCCTCGCTTTCGTCGACTTTTCCGAGGTCTCGCATAAGTCGCGCATATTCGATTCTGCTTTCGAATTCGACGTCGAATGAGGGAGAGAAGTCGAGAACACGGGCAAAAGATTCGAGAGCTTTTTCTTTATTGTCCAGAAGCAGATAGATTTTACCGAGTTGATAGTAGATTAACGCTACGGTTTCATCGTCTTCGGCATTTTTAAGAAATTCATTACACTCGGCTACGGCATCTTCGTAGCGCTCTCTGAAAAGAAGGAACGCTATCTTTGTAATAGAAGCTTTTTCGAATAATTCATATTCTTCCTCGGTTAGAGCCGTTTGTTTAACTTCTTCTATAAGCCTTAAACCTTCCTCGAAATTTCTAAGCTGCAAATGAGTTTTAGCCAGCCACAGTTTATTTTCGAGCGCGTAGTCCGATTCCGGAATTGCGGACAATTCGATAAACTTCCGCTGCGCCCTGGCGTATTCCTGTTGATAATAGAACGCTTTTCCGGTAAGGAACAAAGCGTCGTCAACATAGGAAGACTCGGTGTCGAACTGCAATATTTTTGAACATTTTTCAATAACTCTCGTAAATTCCTTATCGAGCTGAGGACGTGCTTTTTCAGTTCTGAAAGCAAAAGGATCGGTTTGTTCTTTCAATAAATCTTCTTCGGCGCGTTCAAAGATAGTCTTTGCATTGTAATATGTATTGAAATAAGTGGTGAAATTTTTCCATAGGCTGCAAGAATAGAACAGAAACGCGAGCGTAGTGAAAATAAATATTCTCTTGAACATATAATTACCGTTAAATTTCAAAGCGCTTCGGTGCCCGATTCGTCGGTGCGTATTCTGATTGCGTCGGAAATATCGGATATAAAAATTTTGCCGTCGCCTACTTGTCCGGTTTTCGCCGTCGACAAGATTGCGTCGATTGCTTTTTCGAAAATCGATTCGTCGACTACGACTTCGAGTTTAATTTTGGGAACGAATTCAATTTGATATTCGCTTCCGCGGTAAGTTTCTTTATGACCCTTTTGTCGTCCGTAGCCGCGGACTTCAGTAATGGTCATACCTCTGACCCCGACTTCGAGGAGAGCCTCTTTGACTTCGTCGAGTTTGAAAGGACGAATTATGGCTTCTATTTTTTTCATAAAGTCCTCTAATTAGAAAGTTTGCCGTGGCAATTTTTGTATTTTTTTCCGCTGCCGCACGGGCACGGGTCGTTTCTGCCGATTTTCTCTTCAACTCGAACGGGCTTTTGTTTGACCATAGTCGTAGTGTCTTCCTGAGGCTGCGCTCTCAGACCGAGATTGTCGGCGGAATCTTTTATTGTGCTTATTCTTGAAGGCTGCCTTCTGCTCCGTTCCTGAACTTCGACTGCCCCCTGTGGCCAGAATTTGAATGCAAAAGAGATAATCTCATTTCTAATTGTGTCGAGCAATTGAACGAACAACTTAAAAGCCTCGGCTTTGTATTCGAGCAGCGGATCTTTCTGACCGTAAGCTCTCAGTCCGATACCTTCTTTAAGGTCGTCCATATCGCGCAGATGCTCTTTCCATTTTTCGTCGATAACGCTCAGAACGGCGTATCTTTCGAGCCGCGACATCAATTCCTCGCCGAGCATCTCTTCTTTACGCTTATAAAAATCTTTTGCCGCTTCCAGGATTTTTTCCTTCATTCCGTCCTTGCCGAGTTTTTCAATCGCTTCGGGCTCGAATTTTATGTCGACAAGAATCCTTTGGAACAACTCGTCGTGTATTACATCGAAATTACCTTCGTCAAAATTCTCTTCGACCAGGGAATCAACGTACTCTTCGAGGTATTCCATAATTTCGCCTTTGAGGCGTTCGCCTTCGAGAGCCTGGCGTCGTTTTGCATAAATCACTTCGCGCTGCTGATTCATAACGTTGTCGAATTCCAGCAGTCTTTTACGGATTGCAAAGTTGTTTTCTTCGACTTTTTTCTGGGCTCTTTCGACGGATCGGCTTATCATCGGATGCTGAATCGCTTCGCCGTCTTCCATGCCGAGTCTGCCCATAACCGAAGTTATCCGGTCGCCGCCGAAGAGTCTCATCAGATCGTCTTCGAGCGAAATGAAAAATTTGGAAGTACCGGGATCGCCCTGTCTTCCGGCTCTACCGCGCAACTGCCTGTCGATGCGGCGCGATTCGTGTCTTTCAGTACCGAGTATATAAAGACCTCCCAGCTCTCTTACGCCCGCTCCCAGTTTAATATCAGTACCGCGTCCCGCCATATTGGTCGCTATCGTAACGGCGCCGGGCTGACCCGCATAAGCAACAATTTCAGCTTCCCGCTGATGCTGTTTTGCGTTCAATACGTTATGCGGTATTCCCTGTCTCTTCAACATACGGCTCAAAGTTTCGGATACTTCCACGCTCGTAGTACCCACCAATACCGGGCGGCGCTGTTCGCGCAATTCTTTTATTTTTTCGATAACAGCGTTGTACTTTTCTCTTTTAGTTCTGTAGATCGCATCGTCCTCGTCTACTCTTATAACCGGCTTGTTTGTAGGAATGACAACGACTTCCAGCTTATAAATTTCATAAAATTCATTTTCTTCCGTCTCGGCAGTACCGGTCATACCTGCAAGTTTTTTGTACAACCTGAAATAATTCTGGAGTGTGATCGTAGCCAGGGTTTGAGTGTCTCTTTCGACCTTAACGTTTTCTTTTGCTTCGATTGCCTGATGTAGACCGTCCGAATATCTTCTGCCGGGAAGAATACGGCCAGTAAATTCGTCGACTATTGCAATTTTACCGTCCTCTGTAACAACATACTCGACGTCTTTTTCGAAGAGCGTGTATGCTTTTAATAACTGATTAATAGTATGAATTCTGTCGGAACGTTCTGTAAATAATTTATAGAGTTCGTCTTTCTTTTTAAGTTTGTCTTCCGGAGAAAGATTCGGATCGTTTTCAATTTTACTTATTTCAGTGCCGAGGTCGGGAATAACAAAAAATTCTTTGCCTTCGTTGCTGCCGGCGGCTAATTCTTCACGACCTTTTTCGGTCAGGTCGATTTGATTGAGCTTTTCGTCGATAGCAAAATAGAGTTCCTCGTCTATTTCCGGCATTCTCTTCGCATTTTCTCTCAGGAATTCCAATTCGGTCTGCTGCAATAATTTTTTGTATTCGGGTTCGGAAAGAAGTTTCATCAAAGCTTTGTTTTTCGGAAATCCCCTATAGGCTCTTAAAAGCAAGACGCCGGCTTTTTCCCTGTCCTTAGGGTCGCCCGTAGCAAGCAAGCTCTCGGCTTCCTTAACTATCGAAGCGACCAGATTGGCTTGTTTCCTGAAAAGACGTTCGACGCGGGGTTTCATCTCGTCGAATTTATGTTCGGTTTTTTCGACCGGACCGGAGATAATGAGAGGAGTTCTGGCTTCGTCGATAAGCACCGAGTCGACCTCGTCAACTATCGCATAATTGTGACCTCTTTGAACGCAGTGACTCTTATCGATCGCCATATTGTCGCGCAAGTAGTCGAATCCGAATTCGTTATTAGTGCCGTATGTAATATCGCAGTTGTATTCTTTAATTCTGTCTTCCGGCGCCATATTATTGAGTATACATCCGACGGTTAGTCCGTGGAATTTGAAAATTTCGCCCATCCATTGACTGTCGCGTTTAGCCAGATAATCGTTTACGGTTACAAGATGGACGCCCCTTCCGGTAAGAGCGTTCAGATAGAGAGGCAGAGTAGCCACCAAAGTTTTACCTTCGCCTGTAGCCATTTCCGCAATTTTACCCTGATGCAGTACGATTCCGCCCAAGAGCTGCACGTCGTACGGGATCATATCCCAAGTAATTTTCGATCCGGCAACTTCCCACGATTTGCCGACAAGCCTTCTGCACGTATCTTTAACGACGGCAAAAGCCTGGGGTAAAATTTCATTTAGAATTTCCTCGTATTTATCGTCGAGTTCTTTTTCAAGCTCTTCAATTTCGTCGTAAACTTTATGCTTTTCGTCGGCGTCCTCTATATGAGCCAGGCTTTCTTTGAGTTCATCTATTTTATTGCGGATTTCCGCAGTCTCAGACTGGATTTTCTCCTTAAATTCAACGGTTTTTGCTCTCAGTTCGTCGTCGGTTAAGTCTTTTAGTTTTTCGTATTCCTCGTTGATTTTGTCGACTACAGGCCATAATTCTTTTAAGGCTTTGGTATTCTTATCTCCGAAGATTTTTTTCAAAAGCGTACTAATCATCAATCACTCCTGTTTTTCGAAGTTGAAAGTTAAATAATGAGGTTCTGAAATGCAATTCAACGTCATTTTACACACTTATAAAGCAGATACTTCAGATTGTTTCTTCATTCTGTTAAAATTGGAATGGAATATTCTTATCTTTGTTTTCAAACCTTCTTAAAGATATGAGTAAAAAGAAATTTCGATTTTCCGAAGAATTTACGAACAGGTTCATTGAACTCGCGGAGGGTTTACTCCGCTCCGATGAATTCGAGTCGGTTTTAAGTCTTCTCGAAGAGGAAGCCTCGAAATATTATTTTTCTCCTTCTTCCGAAGTAAATTTGCTCAGAGCTCTCAACGCCATCTACGATAAACGCAGTTTTTTAAACGAGCTTTTAGTCTATCCCCGCCATACGGAAATTCTAATAGCCATTACCGCCAGCAGCAATTATCTCACGGACATAATCGTGCGCAATCCGGAATATCTTTACCAGACTTTCGATCAGGAATATCTCGAGCGCTCCCTCGAAGAAAACAAACTGAAAAACGAATTGATTTCGGGTATCGGCAGATATTCAACCGTCAACGCAAAACTAAATTACATACGCCAATTCAAAAAAAGATATATTCTAAAAATCGGTTTAACCGATTTATTGGGGATAGAAAATCTGGAAGAAATTACTTATCAGCTGTCAGCGCTTGCAAAAGTTGTCAATTCAGTTTTATTCGATTTTTGTTATTCGGAAATTTTGAAAAAATACGATCTGAAAGACGTCGACAACAAATATTGTTTATGCGCTCTCGGAAAATTGGGAGGCAACGAACTGAACTACAGTTCGGACGTCGACATGCTTCTCTTTTACGACGAGAACCGGTCGTACGGCAATAAAGAATACCACGAAATTTTGTCGGAAGCGGCTTTGCTATACATAAAATATTCAACTGAAATTACGGAAAGAGGTTACATTTACCGCGTTGATTTCAGATTGAGACCAGACGGCAAATATTCGCCGCTGTGTAAATCGTATGCGGACTACGCCCGTTATTACGAAGCCCGCGGCGAAGATTGGGAAAGGCAAATGCTCATTAAACTCGATTATGTTTCGGGCGACAGAGAGCTTTACAAAAAGTTTTATGATTTTCTGCAACCCTACATCTTCCCTTCATCATTCACCAAACCGCTCAAGGCTCAAATCAAAAAGATGAAGGCAAACATTGAACTTCATAACAAATCCGACCAAAACGTGAAATTGTTTGCAGGAGGAATTCGAGACATCGAATTTACCGTGCAGGCTCTGCAATTGTTAAACGGCGGAAGAATAAAAGAGCTGAGAACGGGCAATACATTAAATGCCTTAAGAGTACTAAATAAGCATAAATTATTAAGCGACAAAGAAGCCGAAATATTTAGAACCGCATACATTATTTATAGAAGAATCGAGCACTTCCTTCAATTGATGAACGACACTCAGACCCATTTGATTCCGGAAGAAGGCGAACTGCTTTTCAAGCTTTGCAACTATCTCGGATTTAAAAATCCGACGGAGTTCAATAAGAAATTGGAAACGTATAGAAACGAAGTAAGGAAAATATATAACGACATACTCGGCGAGCCGGAAGAAGAGTCATCGGATTTATTCGACGATATAATATTTGCCGATATAAATCGCGCCGGAAAAAATCTCAAATACCTCCGCAGCGGAATCGGCTACCTGGAGCAGAAACAGTTTGACGCACGGACAATTGAGCTTTTTTCCGCATTGGAAAAGCCGTTAGCTTCGTATCTGAAGAAATCGGCGTCGCCAGATATTGCCCTCGAAAATTTCACGAAAATTATCAGATCGACAAAATTCCCCTCAATCTGGTATACGCAGCTTTCCAACGAGGATTTATTCAAAGGCTTTTTGCGAATATGCGAGTTCGCTTCGAAAGCCGTCGATGTAATTGTAATGGATAAACCAGCCGAGGAGTCGTTCCTTTCCGGAGAAGTATTTCTGAAAAACTTGTTCGACGACCTTAGTAATTTCAATCTGAACAAGATAATACTTACCGCGTCGCTCCAATACGCTTTAGGCTTTATCGACGCAAGCAGAGTTTCGGAAATTTTGTGTGAATTCATCGATTCGGTAATCCGCGAAGAATGCGACAACTATAAAGATAAATTCCCGTTTTTCATTGCGGGGCTGGGCAGCTACGGCACAATTAAAATGCACTTTGCGTCGGATATCGATTTAATAGTAGTTACGGATGATATCACAGAACATCCCGATATACACGCCATATTTCAGAAAATACTCGGAAAGCTCAAGGACAAACTTCCGACGTTTGAAATCGATTTTCGTCTTAGACCCGAAGGAAAGAGTTCGCCGCTTGTCTGGGATATATCAAATTACAAACAATATTTGAAGAGCAGAGCCCGCACGTGGGAACTACAGGCTTTATGGAAATCTCGTATGATAACGGGCAATCCGGAATTATTCGAAGATTTCGGGAAAGAAGTAATAAATAGAGTAAACGAATCAGAAACCGGCAGTCTTAAAAAAGATATTCTGGAGATGTACAAAAGGATACAGAAAGACGAGATACTCAGAACAGGCGATACGTTCAATATAAAGAAACAACGCGGCGGACTTCTGACAATCGATTTTTTGACTCAGTTTATTGCGCTTTCCAGCGTTGATATTTTCGAATCCACTTTCGGCAAGCCGACAAATTACACCTTGGAATTCCTGGCTGAAAATATTAATAAAAATGATTTTGAAACCCTGGCTAAAAACTACAAAAAACTAAAAGAAATAGAACTCGCAATTCAAATAATATTCAATACCAAAAGCACAATCGTGCCGCTGGCATCCGATAAGAAAAATCTACTGGCTGCATTTTTCGATCAAGCGCCGGAAGAATTCATGCATCAATTCAACGCCATTGTAAAGGAAAACAACCGGCTGTTCGATAAATATACGTCTTGAGCCGATTATTCGAGCTCTTCGAGCAATTCTTCTTTTTTCTCGGGATCGACTTCGCGTTCTGTCATAAACGACTGCAGTAAGACGTCTACCTGCTGAATCAATTTCTTCTTATAATATTTAGGCGCATAAATTGAAGCGTCGAGCATATACAACCGTCTGGTCGGTTCGTCATAAAACGTATAATTAATAAACGGACCTCCCATCGAACCGTCCGCCATCTTCCATAATCCCTGAGTCATCAGTGCGTAACGTCCCAGGAAATTGACTTCTTTAGTCGTTCTGTAATTATCTTCGATTATAACGTAACTAGAATCGTCCGAAGTGCGGTAAAATTTTTCGGTAATCCTGTTTCGAATTGCATAAACAGAATCTTTATTCAGAAGCAGAGGAGACGCATTGTCGATCCAGTGAACGAAAATCCATCTTTCCATATCGGTGCCCGGAGCCCGCCTCAGCCATACGAAATTGTGTTCGGGATTGTCGATTGCCAGATGGTAATCCGCCTGAACGTAAATAAGCCATCCGTAATTTTTGAGCAGCTTGGCTTCTATTTCTTTCTTTTCGTATCGTGAATTGTATAAGCTCTTGAAGAGACGTTCGTTGGAGATTTTCTGAAAATAGTAGAGCAGATTTTCATGTTCGTTCAGAATTTTTTTGCTAAGCCCGGTCAGGTCGTTAGCCGTAAGTATCATAACCAGCTGTCCTCTGGCCCACAAGTCGTACTTATTAATCACAAAAACAGAATCCTGGCGCACCATCTCCTTAACCTGAGAGTCGAGCAAACCGTCGATATACTTAGAAGTATTCGAACCGCTGCCGAGAGGAGCGGCAATTATAATGTTCTTTTTGTTTTTGTATTTGTCGAGCTCGGAGATATCTTTTCGAATGAGGATAAACAAATTTTCGGGCTGCGGCGTATAGATTATCTTGCTAAAAACCGTCAACAGCGAAGCTTCGATCTGTTCGTATTCGGTGGAATCCGCGAAGACGTAAATTTCGTCTTCGTTGCCTGTGGCGCTTTTCTTTGCATCGCAGGCTGCTACCAATGCAATCAATAGCGGAATAAGTAATAGATTTCTTGTTTTCATGACTCAATTCTATTTTTTGACTTTATACACGGGGCTTTGGGCAATTGTTTCAGTAAGGAACATTATGAAGAACGAGCGACATATTGGGAAACAGAAGCGCATACAAAATCCACATAACAATTCCCACAGAAATCGGAATGGTTAGATTATCATCCAGAAATCCCGCCGATAAATTTTCTACAATCGCTCCGACTGCTACTGCGGCAAATCCGATAAAATATTCCGCCACGCCGCCAGTTACTTTAGGAGTGAAAAGCACAACCAGTCCTGAAAAGAAGAAAAATGCGAAAGTACCTTCGAGACTTTTTCTTAAGAGCGGAGTATGCCCGAATTTTCTGCCGACGAGAGCAGCCGCAATATCGCCTATAATCAAAACAGCAAAAGCCGTAACGGCAATTACCTTCGGAAAAACCGACACTACAATAACGGCGGAAATCAAGACATAAGTCGCGCCGTTCAATCTTTTTGTCGAATGGTCTTTTTCATGATTACGCAGAAGGAATCCGAATATCTTATAGAAGAAATCGCTGACCGGCTTAATATAATACCTGCCGAGGTCGATTATAAGGGAGATTGCCAGAAGGGGCGCAAGTATACTGAGCGCCAGCTCCCTGGTTATATGGTAATAGATAACCGGAATCGATAACGAGCACAGATGGATTGCCTTTCTGAGCACTTCGTTTTTGTAGTCGATAGTAGCGTAATCAGTCGGCATTATCCGGCTTATCGTTATTGTCTCCGGTTTCTCTCTTCTTTTTTTCTTCGAGTAATTGCTTGACATGTTCCGGGACTTCGTCTTTTTCTTTTTTATTTTCGCTGTTATTCCTTTTTACCGGGGGCAGTTCTTCTCCTTTGATAATTTTTTCGATTTCTTCGCCGTCGAGAATTTCTCTTTCGAGCAATTCTTTCGAAAGTTTATGGAGCAAGTCGATATTATCTGAAAGAATTTTTTCCGCCCTGTTCATGCAAGTCACAACAATATTCTTAATTTCGTCGTCGATTTCCTGGGCTGTTTTTTCGCTGTAATCTTTATGCCGTGTAATTTCACGTCCGAGGAAAATTTCTTCTTCTTTAGAGCCGTAAGAAAGAGGTCCTAATTTTTCGCTCATTCCCCACTCGCAAACCATTTTGCGGGCGATATTGGTGGCTTTTTCGATATCGTTTCCCGCCCCGGTAGTAAATCGCTTGAATACGATTTTTTCCGCAGCGCGTCCTCCGAGTGCATAAGTAATCATCGATTCGAGGTATTCTTTCGAATAAGTATGTTTTTCGTCGACCGGCAGGTAAGTAGTTACGCCGAGAGCTCTGCCGCGCGGTATAATTGTAACTTTGTGAACCGGATCGGCTTCGGGAAGCATTTTAGCAACGAGCACATGACCGATTTCGTGATATGCGGTAATTTTCTTTTCTTCTTCGGATATAATAAGGCTCTTGCGTTCCATTCCCATCATCACTTTGTCTTTGGCTTCCTCGAAATCTTCCATTGAGACTTTCTTTTTATTCTTACGCGCAGCCAGCAGAGCGGCTTCGTTAACCAGATTTGCCAACTCGGCGCCGGCTAATCCGGGGGTAGCTTTTGCAAGCACGCTTAAATCGACGTCGGAATCGAGAGGAATTTTACGGGTATGAACTTTGAGAATACCTTCCCTGCCTTTTACGTCGGGACGATCGACTACAATCTGTCGGTCGAATCTGCCGGGTCTCAGCAATGCCGGGTCGAGAACGTCGGGTCTGTTTGTAGCAGCAATAATAATTACGCCGCTGTTTTGTTCGAAGCCGTCCATTTCGACCAGAAGCTGATTCAAAGTTTGTTCGCGCTCGTCGTGACCGCCGCCCAGTCCGGCTCCTCTGTGCCGCCCGACGGCGTCAATTTCGTCTATGAAAATAATACACGGAGCGTTTTTCTTGCCCTGCTCGAACAGGTCGCGTACGCGGCTTGCTCCGACGCCCACGAACATTTCAACGAAATCGGCTCCCGATATCGAAAAAAACGGCACGCCGGCTTCGCCTGCAACTGCGCGAGCCAGTAAAGTTTTGCCGGTTCCGGGAGGTCCCAGCAAAAGTACGCCGCGCGGTATTTTACCGCCCAATTTTTGAAATTTACCCGGCTCTTTCAGAAATTCGATTATTTCTTCGAGCTCCAGTTTAGCTTCGTCCGCGCCCGCCACGTCTTTAAATGTAACTTTTATAGCCGATTCGGTGATCAGCTTTGCGCGGCTTTTACCGAAGTTGAACAAGCCTTTGGCGCCTCCGGCTCCGCCCTGCATTCTTCTGAATAAAAGAATCCAGACGCCGAATAAGATAATCCATGGCAGGAATCCCAATAAAATGGTCGTCCATTCGTTCGTATCTTTGACGAATGTAAACTTAATGTTCTTTTCTTTCCACAATTTTACCTGTTCGGATAAAACAGGCTCGATAAGAGTAACAACGAAGACCTTAACTTCTACATTCACTCCGTTCAGACGGACGTTTTCCTGCGATTTGAGTTTTCCTTCGAAACGGTAGTCGTTAATGTCGGTTTTATATACTTTTGCTTCGGCAATTTTATCCTGATTCAAAAAGCTTTCGTAAACATCATACGGCACTTCAACGGCGTTTTCCGCTCCTGTACGCATAAATTGCATTATAATGACGGCAATTACTATAATTGCGCCCCAGCTAAAAACCGTTCTTATGATTTTCGACCAGTCGAATTCACCGTCGGGTCTTTGATCGTTGTTATTGTTCAGCGGTTTTTTCGGTTTAGAACTTTTCTTTTTATACTCGTTTGGCATTCCTTTATAACCTCAATTTATTCACTCAATACATAAATAGATTTTAAGTTTCTGTATTTTTGGGCGTAATCGAGACCGTAGCCGATTACAAATTTGTCCTTAATTTCAAATCCAATATAATCAATTTTAACGTCATATTTTAAACTGCCCGGTTTAACCAGCAGCGAAACCACTTTCATGCTGGCGGGATTGTGTTCGGCAATCAATTCTTCGATATATTTTATCGATAAGCCGCTGTCCACTATATCCTCAACGATAATCAAATGCCTGTCGGAAATGTCGGCGTTCAGGTCTTTGATAAGTTTAACGTTGCCCGAACTGATTTTTGAATCGCCGTAGCTCGACAGTTTGAAAAAGTCGACTTCGCATTTGATTGTAATATGTTTCATCAGGTCGGACATAAACATGAACGAGCCGTTCAAAACTCCGATAAAAATCGGTAATTTCGTTTTATAATCGGCGGAAATCTCCTCGCCCAATTCTTTTATTCTTTTTTGAATCTCTTCTTCGGTAATGTAGGGCACAAACTTTTCCGTTCCGACCCATATTTCATTATTAACGGGATTAATCATTTCATCCATAACTTGTATATCTTCCTTGTATTTGTTGATATTTTAAATCGATCGTCTATCCTTAAACCGACGACCCAGACAATATAGTTCCCGTTGGTCACGACAAGCTGATTTTTCCTTTCGACGGGAGCCACTTTGGAATCCGTAAGAAAATCGGAAACTTTCTTAAAATTTCTCATTCCCAGCGGAATAAATTTATCGCCGGCTTCCCATTTTCTTACGGTAAATTTATCGGATAAATTGTCTCCCGAAATATATTCAACTTTTCCGGATTTTGCGTAATCGACTTCGGTTTTGTCGACGGCATCAATTCCCATCGAACGCCCCAGAATATTAACAGAGGTTCCCGGCGTAAGATTTGCGCTTAATTCCCCTCCTTCTTCCCTTTCATAAATTGTAATAACTCCTCTTTGCCTAACGGCGCAGAGCCGGTTTTTCAATTCGATTGTTTTACCCGTTTGTTTCAACCCTGCTATTGATTTCAAATCCGAGTAATCGAGTTCGGCTTTCCAGATGTTCCTTACCGCTTTTCTGATTGCATCGTTAAGGAGCGCTGTTTCCGTATTCTTATACGCTGAAGTTTTTACCGACAATTTATTTTGCTTAACGGTAAAAAACGTTTCCGCGATTTTATTAATTTCATGATCTATAAAATCAGAATAACTCTCAATAATTTTGGACGTACGAAAAACCGCTTCGTCGAGAGACGGATTTATCTTCTTAAGGAGAGGAATTATTTTATTTCTAATATAATTCCGCCTGTAATCGTTTTTAAGATTTGTACGGTCGATTCTGTAATCGATATTTCTGCGGGCAAGATACGATAAAATTTCATCCTTGGTTAATGCAAGCAGAGGACGAATGATATTATCCCTTTTAACAGGAATTCCCGAAATGCCGTTCAACCCGGTTCCGGCGATTAAATTGAGAAGCGCCGTCTCGGTATTGTCGTTTTTATTATGTGCCGTAACAATCTTGGCATTCATTTTTTTCGAGAGCTCGAAGAGTTTTTCATATCTCAGATTACGGGCGGCTTCTTCAATCGAGAGTTTATACTTTTTTGCAAATTCCTTTACATTCAGATCGATTACGGTAAGAGGTGTTTTTAGTTTATTGCAGAGAGAAATAACAAACTCACGGTCGCGGTCGGATTCCTTCCCTCTCAGATGATGATC
This sequence comes from Melioribacter sp. Ez-97, assembly GCF_051488665.1. Classification (NCBI taxonomy): domain Bacteria; kingdom Pseudomonadati; phylum Ignavibacteriota; class Ignavibacteria; order Ignavibacteriales; family Melioribacteraceae; genus Melioribacter; species Melioribacter sp. Ez-97. The sequence goes on from NZ_JBPSEG010000004.1 coordinate 89,948, forward strand.
GAAATGGACGGCGTGGAGCGAGCATTTATATTTTCCGGAGTATTTGATAAAAAACGAAAGGGCGAAAACCGAATCGGGTCCCCCACTGAGAGCAATCAGTAATTTGTCTCCTTCACTGACAAGTTCGTGTTCTTTGATAAATTTAATTACTTTTTCTTCGGTCTTTTTAATCATTCAGAGCCCTTACCTTCTCGTAAGACGAATCAAAGCATCTTCTCCGATTTTTCGCACGTCGTTCATCTGGAATTTATAAGCTTTAGAAAGACTGTTTATTCCGAGCCCGCTGCACAATGGAATTCCTTCGCAGAGCAGTTTTGGAGCAATAAACAACAGAATCTCGTCGTCGAGTTTGCTTTTTATAAACGACGAAAAAACTCTGCCCCCTCCTTCAACGAGTATCGAAGTAATTTTCAATTTGCTAAGTTTTCTCATTAGCGACTTGAGGTCGATCATCCCTTCCGAAGTTACAGGCACAAAGATAAACTCGACTCCGGCTTCGTAATATTTAGCCAATTTCGGCAGGTCTTTGTTTTTTTTGTCGGTAACAATTATCAGGTTATTATCTTTGTTTTTTCGTACGAGGTCCGAATTCGGTTTGAGTTCCAGACGGGAATCGAGCACAATTCGTTTTGGATTGCGTCCTTCGACCAGTCTAACCGTTAAAGAAGGTTTGTCGGTTTTAACGGTATTGTACCCGACAAGCACGGCATCGTACTCGGAGCGCAATTCGTGAACCAAACTTCTCGATTCTACGGAAGTAATCCACTTCGAATTGCCGTTAATGTCGCTAATTTTTCCGTCGAGAGTAAGCGCCATTTTCAAAGTAACATAAGGCAATTTGGAAGAGCTGTATTTCAAAAAGAAGCGGTTTAAATCGAACGATTCTTTTTCCATCACTCCGGAAATTATCGAGATTCCGCTTTCTTTCAATTTTTTCATTATTTTATTGTAAAAAAGCGAATTGTTGTCCAGAACGCCGAAGACCATCTTTTTGATGCCCGAATTTCTAAAAAGCGAGATATATCTTTCTTCTTCGCCGGAAGCGATAACCGGATTAATATTCGAATAGAGTACGGAACCTTTCGGAATGTTTTTTAATTTCGATAAAAGAATAAATTCTGGCTGTTCCGACGAACGGTCTTTGAGAAATTCGGCGCCAACAATCTTACCTTCGTTTACAATAATTACGCCTCTAAGGGAAAGCGGGCTTACCGTCCCTTTCCCTTTTTCCGCCAATTGAAGCGTAATTTGAATGTACGATTCTTCTTGCAATTTATTCCAGCTCTAAGATTTCAAATTTTATAATGCCAGCCGGAACTTTTGCCTCTACGGTCTGACCGACCTTAGCTCCTATTAACGCCTGTCCGACAGGCGAAGAAATTGAAATTTTACCCGCCTCGAGATTTGCTTCTTCCGGAGATACGAGAGTGTATGTGTAGGTTTTTTGATTTTTAAGATTTTTTACTTTCACAGTAGAAAGAATATGAACCTGGTCTTTCGGCATATTCGATGTGTCAATTATTCTGGCTCTCGAAAGGAGTTCTTCGAGTTTACTAATTTTCATTTCCAGGAGACCCTGTTCTTCTTTGGCGGCGTCGTATTCGGCATTTTCCGATAAATCGCCGTGCGCGCGGGCTTCGGCAATTTTTTCCGCCATTTTTTTTCTGCCGTTTGTTTTCAATTCATTAAGTTCTTTTTCGATTTCCCGCATACGCTCTTTACTCAAGTATACAAAATGTGCCACTTCAATAACTCCTTTTTCTATTTTTGTCGTTTCGTAAAAAAAAATTGCCACCGCTTCCGCAGTGGCATCGAAAAAATAAAAATATTCGTCGAAGTTTTCAACTATAAACGGCATTCAGCTTTCAATTCTCTGACTGCTTTCTTAAATTTAATATCCGAATACCGCAGGGCAAAGATGAACAAAAAATTATTATATCTGGTTTTGTTTTCGATTGCGATGGCTTATCTTGAAGCGAGCGTAGTGGTTTATCTGCGAAAAATCTATTACCCCGCCGGTTTTCGTTTCCCTTTGCAACCGATTGAACTTGAGACGTTAATAATAGAAGTCGGAAGAGAAATTTCCACTTTGCTGATGTTAACGGCGGTCTCGTATATATATGGAACAACTTTTCGAAAACGGTTTGCGTCATTTCTGATGGCATTCGGCATATGGGATATTTTCTACTACATATGGCTCAAAATCCTGATCGGTTGGCCGTATTCGCTTTTCGACGACGATCTGCTCTTTTTGATACCGATACCGTGGATATCGCCCGTATTGGCTCCGGTTATCGTATCGTTGTTTTTTATCTTATATTATATTCTGGAGTCGAGGACAAAAGAAGGGAAGCATCCCGTAAATCGCGGCGCTATTATGCTTTCGTCGACAGGAACAATTTTAATTCTAATATCGTTTATGTGGAACGTTAAAGAAAGAATTCATTCGAGTTCACCGGTAGAATTTCTTTGGGAAGTTTTTATAACGGGAATAATATTCTGGTCAATAAGCTTATTAATCATATACAGAAAAAAGGAGAAAACTATGGCTACAGAAACATTAAAACTCGGTTCCGAAGCGCCCGATTTCAGTCTGGAAGGCGTTGACGGCAAGACATACTCTCTCGAAAATTTCAAAGACAAAGATGCGCTAATTGTCATTTTCAGCTGCAATCACTGCCCTTACGTAAAGGCATATGAAGACAGAATAATAAAGATTCAGGAAGACTATGCTCCAAGAGTACAAGTCGTGGCAATCAATTCAAACGACGACGTGAACTACCCCGAAGATTCGTTCGAGGAGATGAAAAAGAGAGCCGCCGAGAAGAAATTTAATTTTCCATACCTGCGGGATGAAACGCAGGAAGTAGCAAAAGCATACGGAGCGACTCACACTCCGGAAATCTTTTTGTTCGATAAAAGCCGCCAGCTCCGCTTTCACGGCAAGATAGACGACAACTGGCAGGATCCTTCGGCAGTAAAGCAAAATTACCTGAGGGACGCTCTCGACGAATTGCTCGCCGGTAAAGAAATATCCGTGCCCGAGACTTTTACAATCGGATGCACTATAAAATGGAAATAAAAAAAGGCTGCTTGCGGGCAGCCTTTTTTAATAATTCAAATTTCGCTTCATCATCAATACATTATTCCGAGATTCAGGGTTATATAAATATGTCCGAAATCCTTGCGCACTTTTCCTTCAAGGCTTTCTACTCCGTCGTCGAGCATATGAATAAAATAGTAACGCACGTTAAGCCCGGCAAGATTTTTTTTGCTGATTCCGAAATTTGCTCCGATGCCTACATATCCGCCTGCGGCATAATGCATTTTAGCGTCTCCGAAAGAGGAGAAAAATTCCTTCTCGTAGGGAGTTGTAAGTACAAACGTGGGACCGACGCCTGCATTTACATAAGGTCTTAAGTTATCCGTCAGCGTATTACTGAACAATCTGTAATGAACTCCGAAATTAAGCGGAATGAGGAATACCCGGTTCTTTTTCCCGATAACATACGGAATACCGAAATACGGATCGATATATTCGATTTCCCTCTCGTCTTTCGATTCCGATACGGAAAGGTCGGCAAATCCGGTAATATTTTCGCTCAAACTTTTTCTGAAGAAAGTACCTAATCCGAATCCGCCTTCACCGAACATAATGTCAATACCCCAGCTGTTCTCCGGAAATACTTCGTTTGGTTTTTCCGGCGCAAGCTTGCCAATGCGTTGCCCGTAGATTGAGATCATTGGCATCAAAATCATCATCAACACAAATCTTTTCATTTCACTCCTCCTTTTCGACCGTTCAATCAATTTTCTCAACTAATATGTATATTAGACAATAACAAAAACAAATTTAATTCCCGATAGGTTTAAAATGCCGCAAAACCTGGAACTAAAAGTAAGGGTCAAATCTCACAGAAGATTTCTTACTCACTTAAAAAATAACAATATACCTTTTGTTTCTCAATTAAATCAGAAAGATATTTATTTTGCATACGACAACGGATTGTTAAAATTAAGGATTGAGAACGGAAAATATTCGCTTATAAAATATAACCGGAACGAGTCCGGGAAACGATGGAGTAAATATCGAATTCTGAATTTGGACGGCGACGATCCGTACGACTATCTGAAAGATATTCTTCGAATCGAGACTGTTGTTGAAAAGAAGCGCCTGTTGTATCTATATAAAAACACTCGCATCCATCTCGATTATGTGAAACGATTGGGGTATTTCATCGAACTGGAAACCGTTTTAACCGGGAATAAAAAAGAAGCCGCCCGGGAGTTCAATTTTATAGTGGAACTCCTTAAATTGAGGAACGAAGAAGAATTAAGATGCTCATATAAAAATTTAATCGACTCGCTTTATGATTCTGACTAAAGAACAAAATTCGAACTTCAATATTCCTGAAGCAATTCAAAACCTAATAAATTCGAAAAAGCTTAACGAGGCTGTATTTCTCGTTCCGACTAACAGGAAAGCCCGGCATTTAAAGAAAGAACTAATTTCCGTAACTCCAGGACGTTCAACGGGAAAGATTAATATCGAAACGCTTTCCACTTTAGCCTCGGGAATTCTCGGTAAGAAATACGACTTCAAAATTTTAAGCGACGCTGCGGCGTCGGTATTTATCAAGCAGGCAGTCAACAGCGTTAGCCTCCGGTATTTCAAAGTTTACAACGGCGACATTCCCTACGGCACGCTGGAAAGAATTAAAAATGTTATTACCGAATACAAACGGCACGGCATTACTCCTGAGAATTTGAGAGAAAACGCGGAGGAACTCGACACAAAAGAAAAACAAAAAGCGCTCGACATAGCCGATATTTACGAAAAATTCAAGGAGAAATGTTATTCAGCAAAAGCTTTTGAAATCGGCGACGTTTATTATGAACTCTTAAATCTGGACGATAACGAATTCGAAACTAATTTCAGAGAATATTTGCCCGAGGCGCATTTTATATTCGGAGACGAATTTATTGAATTTACAAATCCCGAGATCAAAATTCTGAGCAGAATATCGAATATCAAAGGCGTGCGTCTTTACATTAACTTCGATTATAATATAGACAATAAATATCTTTTCGGTCATCTCGACGAGGGTTATAATAATTTCGGAAAAGAAGGCTTTGTTAAAATTTACGACGCAAGCGGTTATCCGGAGAGCAATTTTAAACAAAGACTGAAAGAAAATTTATTTAACCTCTCCCCGGACAAAAGAAAATCCAATAAAACCGGAGAAAACATTTTAATTCTTAAATGCGACGACAGGGAGGCGGAGGTCGAGACCATCTCCAGAGTAATAAAAAAATTAATAAAAGAAAAAAATGCCGACCCGCATCGTATCTGCGTCGTTTTTAATAACATACAGAATTACTCGGTAACCGTACGAGATGTTTTCAGAAAAAACGGACTCCCGATAAATTTGACGGACAGATTTACGCTTGCGAACAACAATGCCGTCAACGGTATTATAAATTTTCTCGAAATCATCGAAAGCGATTATTTCTATCAGAATATATTGAGAGCCTTAAGCAACAGTCTCTTGAACGCCGGCGACATTTCCGCCGCAAATCTATCGAAGGCGGCGGTTGAATTAAAAATTATTGCCGGCAAAAAAAATTGGATATCCGCACTGGAGCAGGCTGCCGAAGTTGAGAAATTTTCGATATACGGCGACGACGGCGGAGTTTCTTTGACTCAGGCAAAAAGAGATTTTGAGAAATTAGTAGAATTCCTGAGCCCGTTCGAGAGTCTGACCAATGAATATTCCATTGAGGAATTCGGCAAATCCCTGAGAGAATTCATTTATAAATCCGGGCTGCCTTTTAAAATATTATCCGACGGCACGGACAGAAGCATAAGGGAAGAAAACATTAGGGCATTCGAAAAATTCATCGAAACTCTGGACGAAATTTTTTACTTACTCTCGGAGGAATACGGAAAAGAAACCAAATTCAAACTAAGTTTCTTTATTGAACAGTTGAGGACTGTAGCGCAATGGACGCGGTTCAATACAAAAGAAAAATCCGGATACGGCATTACTATTACAACGCCCGATGAAATAAGGGGACTGAAATACGACTACCTTTTTATCGGCGGACTATGCGAGGGGGACTTGCCTACAAGATATAATCCCGAAATCTTCTTCAGCGGCAAATTCAAAAAGGGAGCCCGGAAGCATCAATTGGAAGAAAGATATCTTTTTTATAAAACATTATGCGCCTGGGAAAAGCAATTATATTTATCGTACCCCCTTTCGGACAACGGAAGGGAATTAATCAAATCTACCTTCTTAAGCGAATTAGAATCTCTGTTTGAAATTAAAGAAGCCAACATACGGGAACTAAATAAATTTATTTATTCCGAAGAAGAATGGCTGATTAATTACGGTCAGGGGCAAAAATGCGATTACTTATTTACAAGAACGGATACCGGCAATATAGATAAAGCCGTTAATATCGAAGCGGCTCGCGAACAAAACCCCGAAGATTCCGGATATTGCGGTTTCATAGATGCCTCAACTATGAATAAATACGGCAGCCTTCACGGTGACAATGTCTTTTCGGTTTCGCAATTGGAAACCTACGCCCGCTGTCCATTTAAATATTTCATAGAAAGAATATTAAAAGTAGAATCGGAATCGCAGCCTTCCGAGGACGTCGAATCGTTAGAACTGGGAAATCTGTTGCATTATATTTTATTCAAATTCTATCTGCAAGTAAAAAAAGAAAACATAAACATTGTAAAAGACAGGGAAAAAGCCGAGAACCTAATTTTTTCAATTGCCGAAGAAGCAATAGGAGGCGGAATTTTCAGGTCGCCTTTTTCATTCTTCGAAAAAGAAATAATATTGGGAATAAATAATGACAGGAGACAGTCCATACTATACAGATTTCTCGAAAAAGAAATCGAATATGCGCAAGACGGATTCCGTCCGGCTTACTTTGAAGTATCATTCGGCAGAAAAAAACTGATAGACGTCGACGAGGACTTGAGCGCGGTTGAAGCAGTTGACATTACCCCGAATCTCAAACTCAAGGGAAAAATCGACCGAATAGACATTCGGGGAAATACTTTCGACATCATCGATTATAAAACGGGCAGCGCCAAGCTATCCGGCAGAGATTTGGAAAAAGGATTGTCATTGCAGCTGCCTCTGTACGCTTATATAGCCTCCCGACTCCTTAATAATTCCATAGGCAAGGATTTTACGCCTCATGAACTCTATATTTACACTTTAAAATACAACAATAAATCCTTTGGCAAGAATTCGCTAAACAAAGCCAGAGATAAAACTACTATATATGATAAGATCAAAAATGCCATTGAAAAGGCGGAAGTATTTGCCGAAGGTATAATGACAGGCAAATTTCACATTTCCTCGCACGAAAACAGAGAAACGATAGCCTGCAGATTCTGCAATCTTTCGAGTATATGCCGCGTAAAAAATAATTGAAGCCCACGTATAAATTCACTATTTTATGTTACTTAATATAGAAAAAGAATGGATACAGTTAGGATATTATTTCTGGTTATATATGTGAGTTACCTTGGACCTCTTATTAGATTCAAAGGTCATAAATTATTCTATTTCTTTTTTGTATATGCTATCTCGGATCCACTCTTATTGATTCTATCAACTTATACAGGAATGGAAGTCTACCATTACTATTATTATCTTTTGATTTTATTAATAACAATATCGGTATTGCCGGATTTAAATATAAAGTATAAATCATCAATAATATTCAGTACGTTATTTTATCTATCGATAGATCCCGATCCTTTAGATAAAGTAATAGCAATAATACTTTTAATACTATTCCTTTGCTTCTATTTTGCGAGCACTTTCGTCAAAAAACTCATAACTGAGAAAAAAGCATATCTTTATTTGTTAGCTCTCATAGCGATTCATTTTATTATAATTGCATCGAAGTATTTATATTACACGGACAACGATTTGCTCAAAGAGTTATATCCGCTTCGTCTGTCAGCCAATATAATTCTTGTTATACTGATAACAATTGCTGGACCTGATTATTCAATTCCGCTCAATTTGAAAATTTTTGATAAACTTGCAAAAAAACGACTCAGCAATATCGAATCGCCCTTAACTTTCATTTCCGAGCTCAAGAAATTAGGACTTACAAATAGAGAAATCGAAATACTGAAATATATCGGAGACGGCTACACGTCCAAAGAGATAGCTCAAATTTTAAATCTTTCAAAAAAAACAATCGATTATTACAGAAGCGTAATAAAAGATAAGCTAAATGTCAGTACAAAATCGGAATTAATGCAAATAGTTAAAGATAAAAACTTAGAAATCGAACAATATTTAAAAAATAATAACAATCTTGATATCGACAATCCCCCTTCGAGTCTGCAAACCTCCAACAACTAAAATTTAAGGCAAATTAGTACTTTTTTAGGATTTTTTCCCCTTGATATTGGGAGTTTATCCCTATCTAATCTGTAATGAATGATTTATTTTTGTAGTATGTCGAGGGCGCCATTAGGGCCGGATTGTTTGTTGCAATCCGGTCTGGAAGTGGCAGGGATTATGAAAATGACTAAAATTTTCCAAACAAATAAAAATAAAATTATAAATATTGCAAATGCAGTACTTTATTATTTATTAATTTTTTATCTTTTTATTAATTCATTATTGTCTTTGCTTCAGCCGAAACCTTTGTTCGATAGATTAACGGGAGATATTGGCATTACTCCAGAAATAGCTTTTTTCTCTGTAACTTTAATGCCATTATTCAGTCTAATTCTTAGCGTGCTGCTTTTCTTTAAAGTTAAAACTAAATTTATATTGACTATAATTTCGATAACTTACTTTATCCATTTAATTATTTATTTAACGGTATTTGTTTTAACAGATTTCCTATTGCTGACAGAACTATTAACAACCCTTATTATTATTTTTATTACGTCAATCCTGCTTAAATACGACGCTCCCGTCTTACGATAGCCAAAATATTCTACGGCTGAATTTCGTCCATTTTATTCATAATTTTAGATTACTAATTGAAAAAGCTTATGTTATCTAAAGAAACAATAGAATTACTGCAGCATAATTATCCCGGTTATAAAATTGACGATATAAATGCAGATTATATCCATCCGGATAATTTTAATAGAATATTGAATAGAATCATTAAAGATTTTTCTGTTGAAGTAGCGGGTGAATCTGCCGGCGGAAAGAAAATTTTTAAGATTAAATACGGACACGGTAAAACTAAAATATTAATCTGGACGCAAATGCACGGCGACGAGCCAACCGCTACCGCCGCTATTCTCGACCTGCTTAACTTTCTAAACCGTCAGGATGACATTAATAATTTGAAAAAGAAAATTAAAGAAAATCTTACATTATCTATTATACCGATGCTCAATCCGGACGGAGCAGAATTATTTACACGCGAAAATCTTATTGGTATTGATATAAACCGAGATGCCTTACGGCTTCAATCTCCCGAGGCAAGAGCTCTGATGAAAGAATTCGAAAATTTCGGTCCTGATTTCTCATTCAACATGCACGACCAAAATCGTTACTATACAATCGGAAGCAGCGATAAACTGCCGGCAATTTCATTCCTCGCTCCGCCGTTCGACTACAATTGCTCTTTGAACCCGGAGAGAATCAGGAGCATGAAACTTATTGTAGAACTTAACCGGCTTCTTTCGATCATTACTCCTGACTCAACTGCCAGATATAACGACGAGCACGAGCCGAGGTCATTCGGCGATAATTTTGCAGGCAAAGGCTCAAGCGTTATTCTTATAGAATCGGGGAATACGCTTGAACCCGGCGGAAAAGAATTTATACGCAAGCTGAATTTTTTCCTTCTTCTGACGGCGCTTGACTCAATTGCCGATAATTCATACATGAATAATGAGGAAAAACTTTATTTCGACATTCCAGAAAATAAAGAAAGGATGTACGACATCATTCTTCGAAATACGGAGATGGAAAAAAATAATCATTCCTATATTGTCGATATAGGGATTAAAAGGGCAAAGAAATACGACGTTAAAAAACAAAGATTCTATTACAAAAGCAGCATTGAAGAAATCGGAGATCTTTCTACTTTTACGGCATGGGAAGACTATGACCTTAAAGGATTTTCCATTAAGCCGTTAAAATATTTCCCAAGCGTAAATGTCAAGGATTTCACAAATACCGATATAACCGAATTATTAAAAAATGGTTACGGTTTTATAGCAGGCGATATACAAACCGGCGACGGCGCTTATACTTTATTGCCAATCAATCTTGCAAAATCAAATAAACCGCACTTTGATTTAAAAATCGGAGAGCCCGCAAATTTTATGCTGTCGAATAAAGCAAACGAATATTATATTCTGATTAACGGTTTTATGGTATCGGACAAAGAATTAAATTGCTTACGGGATTTATCGGACAAAATCGCGAACGCCCTTGTTTATGATTAGCACAGCAAATGACAAAAGAAAATAACATAACGACCAATCAAGACGTTTATAAAGAATTCGAGCAGGAAGCCATTCCTCACATGAACGCTCTCTACAATTTTGCATTGAGACTGACAGGCGACCCGGACGAAGCGGACGATCTTCTTCAGGAAACTTATCTCAAAGCGTTCAGATTTTTCGACAAGTTTGAAAAAGGCACTAATTGCAAGGCATGGCTATATCGCATTATGAAGAATTCGTTCATTAACGACTATCGCAAAATTACCAAAGAACCGACAAAAGTAGATTACGAGGACGTACAGAATTTTTATGAAACTATTAAGGCGGAAGAAGTTACGTTTAATCATTATCAGTCCGATGCGTTCGGCAATCTTCTTGACGACGACATTACCGGAGCAATTTCGAATCTGCCTGAGGATTTCAGAACCGTAATAATATTAAGCGATATCGAGGGATTTTCTTACGAAGAGATAGCCGATTTTGTGGATATTCCGGTTGGCACTGTCCGCTCGAGGCTTCACAGAGCAAGGAAAATGCTCTATTCAAAGCTTTTCGATTACGCTAAATCAAAAGGTTTCCTAAAAAAAGCTGGTAAAAACAGGTAATATGAAAAACGTAAAAAATATTATAATGCCGACAGATTTCAGCAAACTGTCGCTTTCCGCATTCGAACTCGTAAAGCAAATATCGGAGCTGATTAATGCCGAAATACACATAATTCATGTGGCGGAAAAGAATCCGCCGATAATTTCGATGAAGTCTTACAATATCGACGAGAGCGAATTAAAATCCAGGTACATGGAACAAACACGGGAAGAACTGGAAAAGATTGCCGAGGAATTGCGGGACGAGACCGACAGCAAAATTAAGTCAGTTCTTTTGACCGGACTCGATTTTGAAGAGATTGTTAAATATGCGGCTGAGTTACACAAACCCGACGAAGCCGAATCATTAATCGTAATCGCGACGCACGGCAGAACCGGTTTAATGCATACATTGATGGGAAGCGTAGCGGAAAAAGTAATCCGCTATGCAAGATGTCCCGTCTTGGTTGTTCCTCATATGTCCGATTGATTCTTTTCGAATTTATTTATAAGTTTGAATGCTAAATAATTTTTTATAGAATCAAATAAAGGCAGGTGATAAGAGTGGTAGGCATCATAGTCCAGGAAAACGAGAACATCGACAAGGCTTTAAAGCGCTTCAAAAAGAAATACGAACGTTCCGGTATTCTTAAAGAATACAAGAAGAGAACGTTTTACGTTAAGCCGTCGATTGAGAAAAGGATGGACATGATCAAAGCCAAGAGAAGAGCTTCGCGAGAGCAGGCTCTCAGAGACAGAAAGGCTTGACAAAAAACCCCGGCTATCCGGGGTTTATTTTTTTCCGTTATTTTCGATTAAACTTCCCTTTTGATTCAGGAAATGTTTCTTGAAATGAGTCGTTATCTTATCGAAGGCTTCGTCCACCGTATTGCAAAAATCGAATAATTTCATATCTTCCTTGCTGATTGTGCCGTGCTCGATTAACGCGTCAAAGTTAATTATTTCTTTCCAATAAGCTTCGTCGTAGATAATAATTTTCATCTTCTTGGTTACTTTCTTTGTTTGCACCAGAGTCAACACCTCCATCAATTCATCCATAGTGCCGAATCCGCCAGGGAATACGATAAGAGCCTTAGCCAGATACATAAACCAGAGCTTTCGCATGAAAAAGTAATGAAATTCGAAAGCAAGTTTATTATCGACGTACTTATTAACAAATTGCTCGTAAGGAATGCTTATGTTCAAACCGATCGAATGACCGCCGGCTAAATAAGCGCCTTTATTTGCCGCTTCCATAATACCGGGACCGCCTCCGGTGCATATGATAAACCGGTTCCCGTTCCCGTCGAGCTTCTTCGACCAAAGCGTTAATTTTTTTGAAAGTTCTACGGCGTCTTCATAGTATTTCGACATTTCCAGAAGTTTAACAGCTTTGTCAAATTTTCTTTTTCCCGCCGGAGTGTTTTGCTTTTTTGCAGCGTTTACAAGTTTCAATGCGTCTCTTCTCGATATAATTCTAGCCGAGCCGAAGAAAACAATAGTATCTATAATATTATTTTTTTCGAATCTTGATTTTGGTTCGTAATACTCGGATAATATTCGAATTGTTCGAGCTTCCGCAGAATTTAAGAATTCGGCGTTTTTATAAGCTTTGACAGGTCTTTTTGATTTGCCCATTTTTACCTCGGATGGTTATAATAGGGAAGAATGAAACGGGCGGACAAATACCGTCCGCCCTTTTATTAAAAAATTACTGAGTCGGTTGTTCTGTCGATTGTTGAGGCAAAACTGGCGTAGCCGGCACTGATTGTTCGCCGCTGCCCTGAATTACGCTTTCACGTTCAGTTATTGTAGATTTGCCCGGAAGAAAAAACAGATTGATTAAAATAGCCAATACAATCAACGCTCCCGCCAACCACCATGTAGATTTGCTCAAAAAATCCGCCGTTCTTCTCGAGCCGAACATTGTGCCGAACTGTCCTGTCCCGCCGAAAGTTCCGGCAAGTCCTCCTCCTTTGCTCGACTGCATCAAAACTACTACAATCAACAAGAAGGATATAATCAATGCTATTGTAACTAAAATGCTGTACATTCTTTATCTCCAAAAAAAATTGTAGCGAGGGAGGGATTCGAACCCCCGACACGTGGATTATGATTCCACTGCTCTAACCTACTGAGCTACCTCGCCAGTCATTTTAAAATCGGATAGTAAATATAAAGAGTTGCATCCCAAAGTTCAAGAATTTTTCTCTTATTGCATTTTTGATTTAATAAACTTCTGATATTCTTCATAGAAAATTCCCGGCGCTGAAGTGTCTTTGTATGTCAAAACATTCAAGCCCATTTCCGAAATTCTTTGTTCTGTACTTTCAATTCTGTCGAGAGGATCGGGGTGAGTCGACAGAAACGTCGCAATGCCGGCTTCTGCGGTCGATATCTTACCGTCGTCCCGCAACTTCTCGAAAAAGAATTTGACGCTGCCGGGATAAAACCGTGTATCTTTCAAATATAAAATCGAATATTGATCGCTCTCGTCTTCGTTTGAACGGCTGTTTGCAAGCAGCGCCAAACCTGTAAACATGTTGGCTGCAAGCTCGGCAAGCTGCGTCGGATTATTTCCCAAAACAATACTCATCACAAACGAAAGACCGTATGCAGCGGTTATTCGCTGCGTCGCATGCCGTCTTTCAACGTGAGCAATCTCGTGTCCTATAACTCCCGCAAGCGCCGCTTCCGAATCGAGATATTTTAGCAATCCCGTATAAATATAGATGTAGCCACCCGGCACGGCAAAAGCATTCAGCACCGAGTCGTTATCGATAATTTCCATGCGATAGTTATATACAGTCCTTTTTTTTACTTCGGGCGAATTTAATATTTCGTTGAAAATGTTTTTCTCGATATAATTTTTCAGTTCGGGATTTTTGTCGTATATAGGATATTCCTCCGAATTTTTTCGTATCTCCTCGTCGAATTTTTTACCGAGCGTAACTTCGTCGCTGTCGGTAAATAAATTTATACCGGTAGAACATGCCGCCACAAAAATTATAAGGACTAAAGATGTTTTCTTTTTCATATTGCCTCTGAGGTTCTTCTTTTTAATAAATAAATAAAAACGGGCGCGCCGATTAGAGATGTTATTGCGCCTACCGGCAGTTCAGCCGGCGAAATGACCGAACGCGCGATCGTATCGCACAATATTAAGAAAACAGCGCCTACGATAAAAGACGCCGGGAAAACAACCCGGTTATCGTTGCCGAAAATCAATCGGCATACGTGAGGTATTAACAACCCGACAAAACCGATAATTCCGCTGACAGATACAAGCGAACCTACAAGAAAGCTTGTTAATAAATATGCGCCGGTCTTCAGCAGTTCGGTGTTTACTCCCAATTGTTTGGCTGTGTAGGCGCCCATACTGAGAATGTTAAATTTATTTGACAATGCCGTTAGCAGCAAGGATACAGACAAAGACACAAAGAGCACAGGGTATACATGTTCTTTGGGCGCCATCGAGATGTTGCCGATAAGCCAGAAAACAGCAGTCCTCAATGAATCGTTCAACATACTCATCATCAACAAAATTAACGCAGAGAAAAATGCGCCTACCATCACTCCCGAAAGCAACAGAGTATTCGGTTCGATTTCTCCGTATCTTTTGCCGAGGATAAAAACTAACGCCATTACAAGCAGAGCCCCGGAGAAGGACAGAATTTGAGTGCCCGCAAAAGTAAATCCCAACACGAATGAAAGAACGGCGCCGAACGTACCACCGCTCGATATACCGAGTATGTAAGGTTCTGCCAGCGGGTTCATCAGTATGGATTGAAAAACAGCTCCGGCAATCGACAAACCTCCGCCTATCGCCAGGGCATATAATATTCTCGGCAATCTGATATCAAAAATAATACGCGACGCCAATTCGTTCTTTTCGCTTCCTGTAAAAATTCCTATCAGGCTTTTTATTCCGAAATCAGCGCTTCCAACAGAAAGAGAAAATATTATCGCTCCAAGCAGAACAAACAATAAAGATGTAATTTTGATTATATAAAGCGACGGGGTCAGTCTTTTAATTCTTTCCATAATGTATCCAGCAATTCATCGATGCCGTAGCCGCTTACAGCCGAGAAAACGATAATCTTTTCCTTGTGGTTATTCAACGTCAATGATTTTACTTTTTCAATTTGGTCATGCGTCAGCAAATCCGCTTTCGATATTCCGAATATTTTTTTCTTAGCTGCAAGCGTTTTCGAATAATTCTTTAATTCTTTTAAAAGAATATCAAAGTCGCGTTGATAGTCATCCGAAATTGCTTCTACCATGATTAATAATATTTTCGTCCTTTCTATATGTCTCAGAAATTTCAATCCCAATCCTTTCCCTTCATGAGCGCCTTCAATAATGCCGGGAATATCGGCAATTGTAAAACTGTCGTATTCTTTATAACGAACAATTCCCAGATTGGGTTCGAGAGTGGTGAAAGGATAATCGGCAATTTTGGGTCGCGCTGCGGAAACCGCTGAAATCAAAGTGGATTTTCCGGCGTTGGGGAAACCGACGAGTCCCACATCCGCAATTAGTTTTAACTCGAGAATGACGTTCTTCTCTTCGCCCGCTTTTCCTTTTTCGGCGTAACGCGGAGTTTGATTGGTCGGCGTCGCAAAATTACTGTTTCCTTTCCCTCCTTTTCCGCCTTTGGCTGCTACAAATTGTTTCCCGTTTTCATTCAAATCGCAGAGAACCATTCCGGTTTCTTCGTCTTTAATAATTGTGCCTACGGGAACTTTAATAATTATGTCCTTTCCGTTGCGTCCGTCTTTTAAAGAATTACCGCCCGGTTGACCGTCTTCGGCGATATATTTTCTGTTGTATTTAAAATCGAGCAAAGTGCCTAAATTGGAGTCGGCTACAAATATAACGTCGCCGCCTTTGCCTCCGTTGCCGCCCGCCGGACCGCCTTTTGGAACGTACTTCTCTCTTCTAAAAGCTACCGCGCCGTCGCCGCCTTTCCCGGCTTTGACATAAATTTTTGCATAATCGATAAACATATCAGGATTCTTTTCCGAAGTGTTCGCTAATGATTGATTTGAACAATTCCGCTTCTTTGCCGGCGGAATCGATATTCCTGTTGAGCAACGCTTCATTTATTATTGCATAGGCTTCGTATATATCTTTCGACCTCGAAACATTTTCTATTACGTTCGTGAACTCTTCAATATCGTAATCGAATATAACTTCTATAATCTTATTAATGTCCTTGTTTTCAAGCAATTTATTCAGGTCGATTTTTTCTACATTATCTTTCTCATTGTTTTGAACGGCATCCGGTTCTTCCTCTTCTTCTTTCGTTTTTTCAATTTGCTCATCAGGTTCTGCTCTTTTCAGCAAAGTTATTTCTTCTTCCTCTTGTTCCGGCGTTTCGCCGTTTTCCTGAATTTCCTCTTCTTCATCTACTATATGAATATCAACATTCGGCGGTTTATAAGTAATCGAAACTTCTTCTTCAACAATATCTTCCTGTTCATGAATTTCATCTTCGTCGCTTTCGGCATTCTCTTCCCTGTCAGCCGTCTGTTCAATCGATTCTTCCTTCGTCTCTACATCTTCCGGATGACCGTCAAACAGAGTTTCCTCCTCGTTTGCTTCCTCAAGCTCCTCGCTTTCTTCAGCTTCTATTTTTTCATCCTTATTTTCTTCGAGTTCTTCCCGAGTAATATTAACGGAATCGTGTTCCTCAATTTTTTTTTCTATTTCAGACGAATCGACTTTATTAATTTCGACCGTCTCTTCAACGTTCTCCTCTTCCAACTCCTCATTTTCTTTTTCCTGAACATTTTCTTCAACCGACGGTAAAATAGCGCCGAATTCTTTCATAAGGTCCTTAACGTTGCATCTTATCGATTTGTCGTCGCCGTACATAATCCGGAGCTTTTTGATATGCCGTTCCAATCCTTTTTCTTTCAAAAATTCTTCAATTGCGAGGAGAGGCACTTTATTTTTTTGAAGTTCCCCGATATTGAAAAAATCCGCCATCGATTTAAGCGCTCCCGAGAGTAAACTCTGCAGATTAGTTTCTTTGCCGATGTCGTCGATTTTTTGCAGGAGTTCGGAGAATTCTTCCGAATTCAACGAGATGATTTTCTTTTTGTCGATATACGAGCAGATAATCTTTTTCAGGTATGAATAATAATATAGATAATTTAGAATCTGTTTGATTTCGATACCCGTACGATGATTGTTCTCGTCGAATATGAATTTTGTAAGCGTCCAGCGCGGTCTTGCCAGGAAGTTAACGTTGAACGATGAAGCGTGCAGCAATAATTTCGAAACAAAATCGGAAGATAATTTTTTTGTTCTTTTAACTTCCTCGTTTATCAAAGAAAAGTAATGCGAAATTTTTTCGCCTGAATAATCGAAAACAGAACTGCTGAGAAGTTTCTGTCTGTCTTCGAAAATGATATAATCGATTTCGGCGGAGATGTAATTGAGAATTGCCGGGTGAAGTTCCAGGTTTTTCAGTTGTTCGTAAGTAAAGTACGTACCGAGCCTGTTAATTTTGTTCAGGTTAAAGTCGTAAATAAATTTTATTTCTCTTTCGAACATAATTAAGCCCGGCGAATTAAAGTTATTAATTTACGGAAATCACATTCCAATAATACCAAAAAGGTCAAAAAAAATCCCGACATTGAATGTCGGGACTAAATTAAGCGTCGACCTCTTCGGTCTTAACTTTAGCCATTATGAACTCCCTGTTCATCCTGGCAATATTTTTAATGGAAATACCTTTAGGGCATTCAGCTTCGCATGCATATGTGTTTGAACAGGCTCCGAATCCGAGTTCATCCATTTTTTTGACCATTGCCTGCACTCTTCTGTATCTTTCCGGTTGTCCCTGCGGAAGGAGCGCAAACTGAGAAACCTTGGCGCTTACGAACAACATTGCCGATGCGTTTTTGCAGGCAGCTACGCATGCGCCGCATCCGATACACGATGCGGAATCCATCGCTTCCGAGGCAATATCTTTCGGAATGGGAATTGTATTGCCGTCGGGCACGCTCCCTGTGTTGACAGAAATAAAACCGCCTGCTTCCATTATCCTGTCGAACGCCGACCTGTCTACCATCAGATCCTTTATTACAGGAAAGGCTTTTGCGCGGAACGGCTCGACCCAAATTGTGTCCCCGTCTTTGAAATTTCTCATATGCAATTGACACGTGGCAATTTTAGGAATTGGTCCGTGAGGATGACCGTTAATAACCAATCCGCAGGTGCCGCAAATGCCTTCGCGGCAGTCGCTTTCAAATGCAATCGGGTCGAGATTTTTACTTTCGAGTTCGTTGTTCAATTCGTCGAGCATCTCGAGAAAAGAAGTATCCGGCGAAACAGATATTT
Source organism: Melioribacter sp. Ez-97 (assembly GCF_051488665.1). NCBI lineage: Bacteria > Pseudomonadati > Ignavibacteriota > Ignavibacteria > Ignavibacteriales > Melioribacteraceae > Melioribacter > Melioribacter sp. Ez-97. The sequence goes on from NZ_JBPSEG010000004.1 coordinate 108,356, forward strand.
TATACTCCTGAAAACTTCCGGCTGCGTTTGGCGCCGGTTGTCTCCAGATTTTCAAAGTAAGATTTAATTTTTTTTCTTCCATTTTAATACCCTTAAACTTTTCAGTATTATTTGTAACTTCTTGTAGCTAACTGAATATTTTCGAATTCAAGCGGTTCTTTTACAAGTTCCCAGTCTCCTAGTTCTTTGAATACCCAGGCAGCCACATAAGCGTATTCCTCGTCGTTTCTGAGCGCTTCGCCTTCTTCGGTCTGGTATTCTTCCCTGAAGTGAGCGCCGCAAGATTCATTGCGGTTCAGAGCGTCGCGTGCCATCAATTCGCCTAACTCGAGATAATCGGCAACTCTGCCGGCCCTTTCCAGGCATTGATTGACATCTTCGTTTTTGCCTACGACATTTACGTTTTTCCAGAATTCTTCTCTCAGAGTTTTAATTTCTTCTATTGCTTCTTTAAGTCCTTTTTCGTTTCTCGACATTCCGACTTTGTTCCACATTATTCTTCCGAGCTCTTTATGGATACTGTCGACGGTTCTCTTGCCTTTTATCGAAAGCAGTTTGTTAATCATATTCTTAAGGTTTTCTTCAGCTCTGTCGAATTCCGGATGAGAAGTTTTTACCAGTTCGGGTTTTTCGGAAGCGAGATAATTTCCGATTGTATACGGCAGAACGAAATAGCCGTCGGCGAGTCCCTGCATCAGAGCGCTTGCGCCGAGACGGTTTGCGCCGTGATCGGAAAAGTTGGCTTCGCCCGCTACGAACAATCCGGGAATTGTACTCATCAGATTGTAATCGACCCAGAGTCCTCCCATAGTATAGTGAGGCGCGGGATAAATCTTCATCGGAACTTCGTACGGATTTTCGCCGGTTATGGTTTGATAAATTTCGAACAAGTTGCCGTATCGTTCTTCGATTACTTTTTTACCGAGACGTTTAATAGCGTCTCTGAAATCGAGATAAACGGCTTCCTGACCCTGAGCGCCTCTTCCTTCGTCGACTACTTCTTTTGCCGAACGTGAGGAAATATCACGCGGACTGAGATTTCCGTACGAAGGATATTTTCGTTCGAGATAGTAATCGCGTTCTTCTTCCGGAATATCGTTCGGGTGTCTTTTATCCCCTTTAATTTTGGAGACCCAGATTCTGCCGTCGTTACGCAAGCTTTCGCTCATCAGCGTAAGTTTCGACTGACCTTCGCCGTGAACCGGCAGGCATGTGGGGTGAATCTGAGTGAAACACGGATTTGCAAACGCAGCGCCTTTTTTATGAGCGCGCCAGATTGCCGTCGCGTTGCTGTTCATTGCGTTTGTGGACAAAAAGAATACATTTGAATAGCCGCCGGTAGCCAAAACAACCGCATGAGCCGAGTATTTTTCGATTTCACCGGTAATCAAATTTCTTACAACTATTCCTCTTGCCACTCCATCGACCACGACCAGATCAAGCATTTCTCTCCGCGAATAAAGTTTAACTTTACCCAGGTTGATTTGGCGGTTCATTGCGGAATAAGCGCCAAGCAGCAATTGCTGTCCGGTTTGTCCTTTTGCGTAAAAGGTTCTTGAAACCAAAGCGCCGCCGAATGACCGGTTTGCCAGAGTTCCACCGTATTCGCGCGCAAACGGAACTCCCTGCGCAACGCACTGATCGATAATGTTGCCGCTTACTTCCGCAAGACGGTATACATTCGCTTCCCGCGAACGAAAGTCGCCGCCTTTGATTGTATCGTAAAACAAGCGGAATACCGAGTCGCCGTCGTTTTGATAATTTTTTGCGGCGTTAATTCCGCCCTGTGCTGCTATACTGTGCGCTCTTCTTGCGCTGTCGTGGAATGTAAATGCTTTAACATTGTATCCCAATTCGCCCAGCGTAGCCGCAGCCGACGCGCCTGCCAATCCGGTTCCAACTACTATAATGTCATATTTACGTTTATTGGCAGGGCTTACCAATTTCATGTTGAATATATGATTAGTCCATTTTTCTTCGATAGGACCAGCCGGAACTTTTGAATCTAATTTTACCATCAGTTACCTCCGTAAAAAAATAAAAAGTAGATAGGAATCGAGGCAAAGCCGATAACCATTATATAAGTATAAATATCTCCCAATTTTTTGATCAACGGAAAATATTTATTGTTATTCCAGCCGAATGTTTGAAATGCGCTCTGGAATCCGTGCTTTAAATGAAAGCCGAGTAAAATAATCGCCGCTACGTAGAGCAACGAATAAACCGGGTCGCTGAACGCCTCCACTACAATATCATAATAATTATGAGATTGCGCCAGCGGATGACCTAAATTGAACGAGACCCAGAATGTTCTAAGATGAACAACAAGAAAAATAAAAATAACGCTTCCGCTCCAGATCATTGTTCTGGAAAACAGCGTGCTGTTTTCCGAAGAAGCGCTAACTTTATAATTAACGGGGCGCGCCTTTTTGTTTCCGTACCATACGCGCACAGCGTCATAGATGTGAAAGACAAATATAAGAACGAGTATCAATTCGATTACTCTTACCAGAGGCTTGATATTTTCCAGGTTTTTAACAACCGCGTTAAACAACTCGGGTCCGCCGTAAAGCGTCAGATTATTAATCAAGTGAATAATCAGGAAGAGCAAAAGGCAGACTCCGGTTAGAGCCATTATGAATTTTTTGCCGATTGATGAATTCAGTGCATTAGCGATCCAACCCATTAATTATCTCCCGTATTTAGATTGTGGTTGAATTTAATTATTAGAAGTGCCTTTGAGGAATGTGAATTTAAACGCGTAATCACGATCAATACCGAATTTTAATTATTCGTTAATTAAGATAAGTTTATTAAATATCTTTTTCAAAGGAAATTTTATTATTGAATTACCCGGAATTTTTCTATATTCGCTCAGTTCTTAAAAAAGTTTGCGGTGTCACAAAAGACTTAATAGGGAAACCGGTGAGTGGATGCAAATCCGGTGCTGCCCCGCAACTGTGAGGGACATTTAAATCCTTCGGCAATAAGCCACTGGAAAATTTTCCGGGAAGGCGTCGAAAGGAGTCCCGAGCCAGGAGACCTGCCGCAAATTAAGAATAATCAACCTTCGCGGGTGAGGTTTTGATTAACGAATCATCTTATTTCAATTCGTTCCGATCTCCTAACCCACGAAGTTACAACTTTTTAATCAACCGATTTGTCACTTAAAAAGGAGTAACTTCCATGAAAACTATTATTACAACCCTATTAATTATTTCATTTACCTTATTAAAAGCCCAGACCGACACATTAAAAACATCGCTGTCGGAAATAGTAGTAACCGCGACCAAAACCGAAACTCCGTATTATGCCATCGGCAGTTCCGTTACTGTATTTACGCGCGATGAAATCGAAAAAGCTCACGTCAACGACGTAATCGAACTTCTAAGAAGAGCTCCCGGCGTTTCGATTACTCAACAAGGAGGACCCGGCAAGATATCGTATTCTTTTATAAGAGGAGCCAACTCCAGCCACACTCTGGTTTATATCGACGGCGTTAAAATGAACGACCCGACCTCGCCCAACAACGCTTTCGATTTCGCCAACTTGACCACCGACGATATCGAACACATTGAAATCGTCAGAGGGCCTCAAAGCACTTTATATGGCGCGGACGCAGCGGCGGGCGTTATAAATATTATCACCAGAAAAGCAGGCGTAAATAATTATTCGCTCAACTTGGAAGGAGGCTCTCATTCCACATACAAAGGAACTCTTAATTTGAATAGCGCTCTCGGAAAGCTTAACTACTTTATCAGTTTGAACAGATTTGCAACCGAAGGAATTTCCGCAAGCAATTCCAGATACGGCAACACCGAAACCGACGGCTATAATAATAACGGCGTTACTCTTAAACTTAATTATCCTCTTCTAAGCAATCTAAAGGCGGAATTCCTTTATAAATATATAAAAACAAAAACCGACCTCGATCAAAACGATAAATTCGGAGACGATCCGAATTATACGTATAAAAACGAAGAACAGATTTTCAAATTCTCTCTCAATCATAATGGTTTTAACAATAAGCTCGAACAATCGCTGGTTCTATCGGCAACCAAGCGTTTTGCAAATACGCTCGATTTACCGGACGAGTCAAGACCTTCAACTTCGTCAGACAATTACAACAGAGGAGCGCGCCTTTCCGCAGATTTTACCAACACGTTGCGTTTAGACTACAACACAATTACCGCGGGAATTATATACGAGAAAGAATCCGCATACACAAATTACATAAGCAATTCGGAATGGGGCGAGTATATCAGCTCGTTTCCCGAATCGTCCCTGGACAATGTGGGATTTTATTTACAGGATCAAATTAACATAAAGGGGAAATTTTTCGTCACCGCCGGAGTCAGGTACGACAAACACAGCAAATACGGCAACAAAACAACATACAGAATAGCTCCGACATATTTTATTTCTGAGACAGGCACAAAGATCAAATTTTCTTACGGCACAGGCTTTAAAGCTCCTTCATTATACTATCTGCTCGACCCGCTATACGGCAATCCGGAATTAAAACCGGAAGAAACCAAAGGGATGGATTTCGGAATCGAACAATATCTCTTCGATAACAAGCTTACAGCAGGTATTACATATTTCCGGCTCGATATGAATAACATGTTCGGTTACGACGCAAATTTTAGAACAATAAACATAGCCGAGGCGGAATCGAACGGAATTGAAGCTTACGTTAATCTGAAAAATTATCACGGCGTCGACTTAAACATTAGTTATACATACAACAAAACGAAAGACAAATACGTAAACAGCGAGGATTACGATAAAGAGCTTTTGAGAAGACCCGTTAATCAGTTTTTTATATCCGCAGGATATCAGTTTGACCGTTTTTATTTTTCGGGCGAATTAAATTATAAAGGAATTAGATATGACAAAGATTTTTCCGTTTATCCCGCTAAAAGAGTCGAATTGAATCCTTATACTCTCGTCCACGCATCCGTATCGTATAAACTTACAGACAATATAAAATTATACGGAAGAGTTGAAAACCTCTTCGATGAGGATTACGAAGAAATTTTATATTACGGCTCTCTCGGCAGGTCGTTTTACGGAGGGATTAATTTAAGTTTGTGAAACTCAATGCTGCTTCGCATTGGATTCCAAATGCGGGGCAGCTTTTTCATTAATTATTTTTAAAAATTCCGAAAGCGTTTTACCTTTCAATATAATTACTTCGCCCGGATTCATTCTTGCAATACGAAGATTTTCAATGCGCATTCGCACAAGCCTGAGCGTAGGATAACCGACTGCGGCAGTCATTTTTCTCACCTGTCTGTTTTTGCCTTCTATTAACGTAATGCTCAGCCAGGTAGTAGGTATGTTCAGCCTTTTTCTTATTGGAGGAATTCTATCGGGAAGGTCGGGCGGGTCAATCAATCTGACTTTAGCCGGCAAGGTCTGCTTTCCTTTTATCATCACTCCTTTTCTCAATTTTTCGAGCGCCGATTCGTCGGGAATTCCTTCAACCTGCGCATAATATTCCCGTTCGTGACAATACTCGGGATTAAGCAATAATGAATTTATTCTTTTATCGTTTGTTAACAGCAGCAATCCTTCGCTGTCCATATCGAGTCTGCCTACCGGATAGACATCTTTGGGAAACGGGAAAAGCGATTTTAACGTGCGCCTTCCCTTGTCGTCCGAAAACTGAGACAGCACGCCGTAAGGTTTGTAAACAAGGTAGTATTTATACTTTTTCATTATTCCAGGGTAAAATAATTGAGAAGCGGGCGCCTTCGCCCTCTCTGCTTTCCACCGTAATTTTTCCGCCGAGACGTTCTATCATTTCTTTGCATATCAGCAAGCCGAGTCCTGTGCCTGTTTCGTTCTGAGTTCCCGCCGTCGAGCGATTGCTTCCGGGTTTGAACAAGGTTTTCAATCTGTCAACGGGAATACCCACTCCGGTATCCTGTATTGATAGTTCCAGATTGTCCTGATTGAATTCACACCTCGCAATAACTTTATCGCCGGTGTCCGAATATTTAATTGCATTCCCGACTAAATTATTCAAGACGGAATTGAGCATATATTCGTCGCTTTTGATAACCGCGTTTTCATCTATCTCATTCATCAACTCGACATTTTTCTTTTTTGCGTTTGCCGAATGAAGATTAAAAACTTCGCATACTTTATCGTACAGATTGATTTCTTTAATATTAATATCCATTCTGTTGGTTTGAAGCCGCGACCATTCGAGCAAATTTATCAAAAGATTATAAATATTCTTCGAAACGGAGCGGATTCCTTTAGCCAATTCCAATTTAACATTGTCGTCGAGATCGTCGAACTCTTCATAGAGCATTTCGGAGTAACCGAGCAAACCCTGGAAAGGATTTTTGAGGTCGTGTGAAATAACGGAAAACATCCTGTCTTTGTCCAAATTGGATTGCTGAAGCTCTTCGGCTTTTTCAAGTAATTTTTTTTCCGTTTCCTTTCTTAGCTTTATTTCTTCCATTAAAGTATTATTGAGAATTTCGAGCTGCTGCAGTTTAATGTGCAATTGATTCTCGAGTTCTTTGCTTTTTTCTTTTATTCTTCTTACAAGAAAGTAAACCGTAATGCCGGCGGCAAAAGAAAGCAGAAGTACGAATAATAATATTAGTTCGACGTTTATATTCATTTAATCGACAAAATTTATAGATATTCAAGCGATTAAAATAGAAAAAGAAAGGTTTAATTGTAAAGCGGAGGGAAGGAATAAAAAAGGCTGCCGTGCGGCAGCCCATTATTAATCACAACGATTTAAAAGTAAACCACCAGTCGTAGCCTTCAGCCGAGGATTTTCTTTTTTCTGCTTCGGCAATATCTTTCGGCGGCGGAACGATTACTTTATCCTGTATCAATTCGTTGTTTGGCCAGTTTTCCGGCATTGCGACTTTGTTAATATCCGAAATTTGAAGAGCTTTGAGAGCTCTCAATACTTCGTCAATTTGTCTGCCGATTTCCTGCGGATAGTAAATCATAAGACGTATGACGCCGTTCGGATCGATCAGAAATACCGCTCTTACCGTATTGGTTCCCTTGCCGGGATGCACCATGCCAAAGGCTTCGGCTACTCTTCCCATATCGTCTGCGATTATAGGGAAAGGAATTTTAACTCCTATTTTTTCTTCGATCCATTCGACCCATTTAATATGCGAGAAAACCTGGTCGATTGAAAGTCCGATTAATTCGGCGTTGAGTTTTTTGAATTCTTCGCTCCTCTTTGCAAAAGCTACGAATTCCGTCGTGCACACCGGGGTAAAATCCGCAGGGTGACTGAAAAGAACAATCCACTTGCCTTTGTAATCGCCGGGAATATTTTTAACGCCGTGCGTTGTTTGAACCGTAAGTTCGGGCATCTTGTCGCCGATCAAAGGGATTCCGCTTTTTACCTGTTCCATTTTTCCTACCTCCTTAATTGTTCATTAACGATTTAAGCATCCAAATATTTTTCTGGTATTTCTGCGCCAGTCCGTATAAAAGTCCCGCAGTGACTTCGTCTTTGTACTCGTTCTGAATTTTTGCCGCGCTTTCGAGTATCCTGTTTGTCGTTTGCTCGTAGTCATTTGTAAAAGTGCGAACCATTTCCTCTGCTTCGGGATAATAATTTTCTTTTTCGGAAATATTCGAAAGCTTAAGAAATTCGCTCAACGTTCCGGGTGCATAATCTCCCACGGCTCGTATTCTTTCAGCCACCTCATCGATATCGTCAGCCAATTCATCGTACAATTTTTCGAACAGTTCATGAAGTCGGAAAAAGTGCCCGCCTGTTACATTCCAGTGATAGTTTCTGGCTTTTGTGTAGAGCACAAACTGGTTTGCCAGGATTGTCTTGAGAGCTTCAGCGATTTCCACATTCACGTTGTTTGCCACTTGAGTTGTCATTTTTTTCCTCCGTTTGTTTGTTTATAAATAAAATCACTGTTATTTATGCAAGATGAGTGCCAGAATTTTCCATTTTATAACTCGTTTATTTACAACAAGTTATAATATCCCGCATTTTCTTTGTTGTCCCAACAACTATATTTAGTTATATTTACAAACGATATTTCGTTTTTCACTAATAATCGGTGTGTGCTTATGAACGATCTGAAACTAAATACTATCAGCTATTTAACGCCTGCGGTTACAATGGATATACTGCTGGAAGCCATTCAGGAGATAGTGCCATATGAACTCGCGGTTATATCGAGCCGCGAAGGAGAGGACAAATTGAAAGTGCGTTACGCAAAAGGACCTCTTGTAACCGACGAAATCTACAATTTCGAAATCGATCTTAAAAAAAGAACCGACATCAGGGATGTTCTGATTTCCGGGAACGTAAAATTGGTGGAAGAATCAAAGGATCCTCATCACGACGACACTTATAAAGGAGTTATCGATTTGCCGTTAGGTCATTCATGCATGCTGGCTCCCTTAAAAATTAACGGCGAAATACTCGGTTTGATGACGCTCGATCATCGACAGTGCGACATGTTCACTCCGATGCGGGTCAATCTCACTAATACATTGTCCAAACTGATCTCCCTCGCCCTTGCACAATCGATAATGAACGATTCACTGTTGAATGAAAAACAAACTTTGATTTACGAAAGAAATTCTTTATTGGGCGACGTATCGTCGATACTCGAAGGCTTGGTGGGAAAATCGCAAAAGTGGCTGCAAGTAATCGAAAAGATTAAACTGGTCGCTCCTACGGAATCTCACGTAATGATACTTGGCGAAACCGGAACGGGCAAAGAACAAGTTGCAAAAGCAATACACGCGCTTTCGAACCGGTCAGACAAGCCGTTCATCACGCTCAACTGCTCGGCGCTAAATTACAATTTGGCCGAGAGCGAATTATTCGGTCACGAAAAAGGCGCTTTTACCGGCGCCGTATCACAAAGACGCGGACGATTTGAACTTGCAGACGGCGGCACTCTCTTTCTCGATGAAATTGCCGACCTGCCTTTCGAAATACAGCCCAAATTATTACGCGCCATTCAGGAAGGCACTTTCGAAAGATTGGGCGGCGAAAAGACAATCAAATCCGACGTAAGGATTATTTGCGCTACAAACGCGGATTTGCTCGAAAAAGTTAAAGAAGGGAAATTCCGGGAAGATTTGTATTACCGCTTGAATGTATTTCCGATAAAACTTCCGCCACTCAGAGAACGAAAGGATGATATATTCTTACTCTCCAATCATTTCATCGAAAGATTAGGAAAGAAGCTAAACAAAACAAATATAGTTCTTTCCGAAGAAGCTTTAAACAAACTGAAGAATTACAGCTGGCACGGCAACGTTCGGGAACTTCAGAACACTCTCGAACGGGCAATTATTTTGTGCAATTACGGAGTAATAAAACCCGAACACATAATATTCGAATACGAAGAAACCGGTTTCGATGCTCCCGAAAGCGGCGATTCGATATCTTCGTTCGACGAAGAAGTAAAAAAGATTATAATCAGAGCGCTCCGAAAATCGAAAGGGAAAATATACGGCGCAGACGGCGCAGCCGCCATATTGAAATTAAAACCGACCACCTTGCAAAGTAAAATGAAGAAGCTCGATATTTCTTAATCGGCTATATTTAATTTGCTCAGTTTCGAGTGAAGCTCGGGAATCATCATAACCGCAGCGGAGCCGTACCACGGCTTTATTTCCATTTTGAGCGTTCCGGCTTTAACGGCAGGGTCGGATTCGGTCAGTCTCCTGGCTTCCTCCATCGACTCTACGTCAAAAATGAAAATTCCTCTCAGGTCGCCGTTATCCAGGAACGGACCAGCTAATATCAGCTTTTTTTCTTCGGCGAGTTTTGTGATGTTTTTAAGATGAGCTTTTTGAATTTCGTTTCGTTTGGATTCGTCTTCAATTTTTACATCGCCGCGGTAGAGAAACACCATTACATATTTTTTCATTCCGTATTGATCTGCTCCGAGCCGTTTTGCCAAAACGGAATCGTATGCGTTGTTTTGAGCCGTAGTTTTAACCGAAGCCACCGATAAAACAAGAGCGATTATTACCGGCAGAAGATTCGAATTTTTCATTGCGTATCCTTATAATGTTTAGCCGGCAATTTACGCAAAATTTCCGAACTATACTCCGGCGTAATGTCTCTTTGGGGTTCGGCAAGCATTTCGTAGCCAACCATAAATTTCTTTATCGTAGCCGACCTCAAGAGAGGCGGATAGAAATGCATATGGAAATGCCATTCTTTATGTTCCCTGCCGTCCGTTGGCGCCTGATGAAGCCCCGCCGAATACGGGAAAGAGACTTTGAATAAATTATCGTATTTGGTAGTAATTGTTTTGAGAATGTCTGCGAAATCTCTTTTTTCCTTTTTTTTGAACTGCAAAATATTGGAAATCGGTCTGCGGGATACAATCAGAGTTTCGTAAGGCCAGACAGCCCAGAACGGCACTAAAGCGACAAACGAATCGTTGCTATAAACCAAACGTTCCTTTTTACGTAGTTCAAGTTTCAGATAATCCTGCAGCAAAGTTCTTTCATGCTTTTTAAAATATTTCCTGAATTGTTTTAATTCTTTGAGAGGCTCGTTTGGAATATCTTCCTGCGCCCAGATCTGGCAATGAGGATGCGGATTGCTGTTCCCCATTATTTTTCCTTTGTTCTCGAATATTTGAACGTACTTTATAAACGGTTTGCTTCCGAGGAATTCAAATTCATTCTGCCAGACAGAAATTACTTTTTCGATATCTTCCTTATTCATCTCGGCCAAAGTTAAGTCGTGCCTGGGCGAGAAATTTACGACCCTGCAAATCCCTTTTTGACTTTCGGCTACGAGCAGATTTTTTTCGTTATGGTCAAACTTCGGGGCTTCTTCCAATAAAGCCGAGAAATCATTTGTGAAAACAAAAGTCGATTTATAATCCGGATTTCGTTCACCGTTTGCCCTTACGTTGCCCGGGCATAAATAACATTGCGGGTCGTATTGGGGTCTTTTGTCTTCCTGAGTTTCCGATTGCTCGCCCTGCCAGGGTCTTTTTGTTCTGTGCGGCGAGCAGAGCACCCACTCGCCCGTCAATATATTCAATCTTCTGTGCGGATAGTCAGTCAAATTTGTATTCTTCATAACTCGATAATTTCCGTTCCGTTGTTTATTGAAGTTACATAAACTTCGGCTTCGATACCGAATTTCTTTTTATAATTTTCTTTTACTAATTGCCATACGGAATCGACATAATTATTTTTGATCAGATTAATCGTACAGCCTCCGAATCCGCCGCCCATCATTCTGGCGCCGTATACTCCCTCCCGGCCGGAGACCAATTCAACAAGATAGTCGAGTTCAGGACAACTTACTTCGTACTCCTTACTAAGGCCCTGGTGCGAGCCGTACATGTATTGTCCGAATTCGCTTAGATTATTATTGTTCAAAGCTTCGCATGCATTCAACAGTCGTTGGTTTTCCTCAATCACATATTTACATCTTTTATAGATAACCCCGTCGAGTTTATCCCGGTTTTCTTCCAGCATAGCGGGAGTGACGTCTCTGAGCGATTCGACATGCGGATATTGTCGTTTAATAATATCTACGCCTGAAGAACATTCCTGCCTTCTTTGATTATATTCTGAGGAAGCCAATGAATGCGAAACATTTGTGTTAAAGAGCACAACCGAAACATCGTCGAATTCAAACGGGAAATATTCATAATCGAGGCTGCGGCAGTCAATTCTTAATACGTTGCCTTTTTTGCCGAAGATATTAATGTACTGATCCATAATTCCGCATTGAACGCCTACGAATTGATTTTCCGCTCTTTGAGCCAGCTTAACCAAATCCAGTTTATCGAATCCAAGATTAAACAAACTGTTGAGCGCAAAAGCCAGTCCGGCTTCAATTGCCGCCGAAGAAGAAAGTCCCGCTCCGATCGGTATATTCCCCCCGAACACACAATCGAACCCCATTATTTCTTTGCCGGATTTATTAATCTGGTCGACTACCCCGATTAAATAGTTAGCCCAGCTTTTTTCCGATTTGCCAATATTGTTAACTTCAAATTGCCATCCTTCATTTAAATCAAAGGCAAACAAATTTACTTTCTTGTCGTCTCTCGGTTTAATAGCATAATAAACCGCTTTATCGATTGCCGCAGGGAGAACAAAACCCATATTGTAATCGGTGTGTTCGCCAATGAGATTAACTCTTCCAGGCGATCTGACTATTACAGGTTCACCCTCGAAGAGCTCGTTGAATTTTTCTTTAATGGAATCAATCATTTTCAGACACTCTGATTTTTAGTTTTGAAAAACATTACAGCGCCGAATATAACCATCACTGCGCCCCACCAGAGAGAAGGGTGAGTTTCTTTCAGAACCGTATTGACCGTCTCCGGATAAAGAGCCTGATAAATACCGTTCAGAAAAATTATTCCGCCCATTATTAAAAGTATTAATCCAACAAAATACCATATCGGTTTCATGATCTGTCTCCTTGGTTTTTACCAAAAGATTACATTTAGAATAATCAAAACAATTAACGAAATGACTGCATAGAACTCGGGCTTTTTGGTAAGAGGAATATTTTTGTCAATTTTTTCCTCAGTTAATCCTTTTACCAGACCGACCAGTTCCTCTTTCGGTTTTTTCTTAGTAAACAAACTGATAACCACAGTCAGGACGGCGCAAATAAGCCATGCCCACCAGGCTCTCCAGAAATTTGCAGCCATATCGCTCTGAACGCTCGACATGGTTATTATACTTTCGTTGAACCAGTCGAATTTTACGCCCATATACATAAAGAAAGAAGAGAGCATTCCTACTACCAATCCCCAGAAAGCGCCGTTTGGGGTAATCCACCAGATAAACATACCGAGCAGCATAGTGGCAAAGAGAGGAGCGTTTACCCACGAAAAGATTGCCTGCATATAATCCATTATACTCGGAAAACTTTTTGCCCAATAAGCGGTTCCCAATGAAATGATAACTCCGACAATGGTCGATACTCTTCCCATCCAGAGCAGGTGTTTGTCGGAAGCGTTTTTATTCAGTACGGATTTATAAATATCGTAAGTCCAGACGGTATTGAATGCGCTGATGTTGCCTGCCTGACCCGCCATAAAACCGGCAAGTAAAGCGGTTACGCCGAGACCGACCAAACCGCTCGGATAATATCGGGCTATCAACAAAGGCAGAGCCGAATCGTAATTGACCTGTCCCCCGTCTTCCAATAATTTAAATCCGCTAGAAGGATCGCTTGACAGCGCAATAGCAACTAGACCTCCTAAAATTACTATAAACGGAAGCGCCATTTTAAAAAAGGAAGCTAAAATCGGAGTCATGCGGGCGGCTCTTAAATCTTTGGCAGAAAATGCTCTTTGCACTACGAGGAAATCCGTCGTCCAGTACCCGAACGACAAAACAAATCCAAGTCCCAGCACAATACCAGCCCAATGAATTAGCATACCGTTTTGAGTCGGATCGCCGGAAGTAGACCAGAGCGTATTCATCGATTCCGGCAGTCTGTTCAAAATATCGTTCACGCTGCCGATTTCAATTATTCCCATAACGGAAACAAGAAACAGTCCGAACCAGATCAAGAAAAATTGGATAATTTCCGTAAAAATTGCCGACATCAATCCGCTCAGCGAGACATAAGCGGCAACCGTAACGGCGGAAGCCCACATACTGACATCCCAGTTCCATCCCAGAAATGTATGAAGCACAAGAGCCATGGCATAAAGATTAATACCTGAGACGAGCAGAGTCATTATGGCAAAAGAAATCCCGTTAATGACTCTGGTTTTTTCGTCAAAGCGAAGCTTCAGATAACCGGGTATCGATTTAATTTTACTGCTGTAGTAAAAAGGCATCATATAGATACCGAGAAACAGCATAGCCGGGACAGCGCCAATCCAATAAAAATGAGCTACATACATGCCGTATTTGAAAGTATTGCCCGTCATGCCGAGCAATTCAAGGGCGCCGAGATTAGCCGAAAGGAATGCGAGTCCCGCAACCCACGAAGAATTTTTTCGTCCGGCAAGAAAGAAATCTTCTTCGCTCGTAGTAAATTTTTTCAGGTAAAAACCGATTCCGATAACGAAGACGAAATAGATAAGGATTATAATCCAGTCGATAAAGGAGAGCCCGATTGCTTCCATATTATTACCTTTTATTTATTAGAATATAAATTCCGGGAACAGATAAAGATGAAGAAAGAACAAATTCAAGAGTCAAAATAAAGTAATAAAAACGAATAATGCAAACGTTTGCAGAAAATGATAAAAATTTTTTATGTCGATTTTCTAACGATTAATTCAGCATCCAATACCACCAAGGAAGGCTTTATGACTTCTTTTGTGTTTTCAATCAGATCTATCAGAATTTCCGCCGCTTTTTTGCCCATTTCAAAAGACGGCTGGTCAATCGTTGTCAACGGAGGATCGACCAATGTAGTTATTTTGTTGTTCGAAAATCCGACAATACCGATATCGTCGGGTATTTTCAATCCTTCTTCTTTTATTCTTTGAAACGCTCCTACCGCAACCGGATCGTTTACGGCAAAAACCGCATCCGGTACGTTCCCTCTTTTAATTAATTCGTCCATCGAAGCATAACCGTCGTTTTCGTGCATTCCGCCGTGAACTATGTATTCTTCTTTAATCGGAACGTTTGCATATAAGAGCGCTTCCTTATATCCTTCCAGACGCGCTTTACAAATTTCGAGCGTTTTAGGACCGGCAAGATGAGCTATTTTCCGATATCCCCTTTCAATTAAGTGCATAACGGCTTTGAACGCGCTCTGCTTATCGTCGATAACTACTTTGAAAACGTCGAGCTCGTCGATTACGCGGTCAAAGAAAACAAGCGGTATTCCCCTGTCGATAAGCGCCTGAAAATGCTCGCCCGATTTTGTACTCTGCGATATCGACACAATCAAACCGGCTACCCGTTGTTGTACCAGAGCTGTAGTATTGACCACTTCCCTTTCAAAACTCTCGTTCGACTGCGATACGATAATGGTATATCCTGCATGATAGGCTACTTCTTCAATGCCGCTGATTGCCGAAGAAAAAAAGTCGTGCTTGATTTCCGGCACTATAACTCCGATTGCATTTGTTCGTTTGGTCTTCAGGCTCTGAGCAATCTGATTCGGAGTATAATTCAGCTCTTTGGCTGCTTTTCTGACTTTTTTCTTGGTCTCCTCTTTAACATCGGGATGATCGCTCAAGGCTCTCGAAACAGTCGAAGGCGAGATTCCTAATTTCCGGGCAATATCGTTTATTGTAGTATGTTTCATTGAAAACTTATTCAATCAATACTACAATAATATGCGTTATCGACTTTATTATCAAACGGGAAATTAAAAGAGTGGCTGCGGACACAATAATCCGCAGCCCATTGAAATGATTATTTTGCAAGGTTCATTTTGCGTGTGAACTGATATTGTCCGGCAGTCATTCTTGCAAAGTAGATGCCGCTTGTTACCTTTTTACCGAAATTATCGGTGCCGTTCCATTCAACTGTGTATTTGCCTGGGTTCAACAATTCGTGGTCAATAAGTCTTTTGACTTCCTGTCCCATAATATCGTAAACCACTACGGACACTTTTTCGTTTTTAGGTATGGCAAATTGGATTTTTGTGGACGGATTGAAGGGATTCGGATAATTTTGCGACAATTGATAATCCGAAGGAATCGAACCGTCTGATTCGATTAATCCCGTAACGCTGTGCGGATCGCCGTGGCACGGTTCGCAATCCATCTGAGTCATCACTGTACCTACCATAGCAGCCGGAGCGTGACATGTCTGACATTGAGCGGCGTATTCATTTGTAACGTATGTAGATGTAAAAGTACCGGCAAAATATGCGTTCAAAATCTCAGCTGTCTTGGCTGCAATATCGCCCGCTATACGAGCGCATCTTTCTTTTCTTTCGATGTCTCCAACTTTCTTCTTTGCAACCATACACCACTGAGAGACGGAAGCGTGACAGAGAGGACTTCCTCCCACGGATTGCGGAAGGGCTCCTTCGTATTTTTTATCGATATAATCGGCTTGATTTGCGGCGTCTGTCGGAAGATTTTCCGTACAGTACCAGCCCCATAACTCGTTAATTAATTTTCCTGAGTCGGCTTTTGAAACGACGAGACTTATAAGAGCGGCTCCGCCGTTTATAGTACCGCAAAGACTGCCCCAGCCGGCGCCTCCGCCTCGACCGAAAAGCATAACTTCGATCGGCATGTTTGTCCAGGGGTCGCCGATTTTTTCTCTTAGCGCTTCAACCAGACCGCCGAATACGCCGGAACAGCAGTCTTTGTCATTCCAGTAAAGATGATGAGCCCGGAGGCGTACATCTTCCGGATCCAACGCTTCATAAGGCCAGGGCCAGGTTGCGTCTTTGGGACTTGCTAAAATTTTTCCTCCCGAAAGCGCATTCAAACCGGCGACTCCTGCAATTGCTCCGATTGCATATTTGGAGGTGTTCGACAGAAATTCTTTTCTTGTTAATTCTTTCGGCATAACGTTTCTCCTTTTAATTGTTTAGTTTGATGTACGGTTCTATTATTTTTATTACGTGAAGCAGTCTGTTATCGGAATTCATCTTTAGTGCGTTTTTAAAATTTTTAATCGATTCTTTAGCATCGCAATAGAGCCAGAGCATTCCGAGCTGAAGATATTTTTCATACTGATTTTTTGTGGGTATTTCGTCTTTTTCGATTTTATTTACCAGATGCGGACATGGGCAATCTTCCCAATCGGGTCGCGTGTTAACGATAATTTCAACGTCTTCATTTATTAAAAAATAAAATTGGTTGAAGGCTTCTTCAACTTTTCCCACCTGGGTCAGACAAATAATCAGCTTTTTTCTGATTAATTTGTTGCCGGGATCTTTATCCAATGCTTTTTCCAGCTCGTTTAGAGCCGAATAGTAATCCCGGATCATAAAATGATAATTTCCAAGCATCTCACTCATGCCTAAAATCAATACAAAAGGCTTGCCAAAAAAACACCCGTTTAATACGATATTAAGATGCTTTTATGCCCGTGGATTGTGTTGCATTTGCAACACTTTTTAGTAAGTCTTTTTTATCGCTTGACTTATGCAATTGCAACAGAATGTTGCGTTTGCAACTCTTTTCAGGTAAGATTACTCTCTTTCATCCAGCGCCAGAGAGTTGTACGGTTGATTCCAAGAAGGCGGGCTACTTTCGACTTGTTCCAGTGATTTTCTTCCAAAAGTTGTAACAGACGCGCCGGACTTACATTCTGAGTTTGCTTTTTGCCGCATACGGTTTTACCGTCGAATATAAATTCGGGAAGCGAACAAATCGTTATCGATTCCTCGCTTTTCGTACGGATTACCGCATACTCGATTACATTTTCGAGTTCCCGGATATTTCCCGGCCAATGATACGCCATTAAAAGTTCGAGCGCGTCTTTATCGATTCTTTTAATCTCCTTTTTGTACAAAAAATCATATTTTTTAAGAAAATGAGTAGCCAGGAACGGAATATCTTCTTTACGTTCTCTTAACGGAGGAACTTCAATCGGAATTACATTCAACCTGTAATAGAGGTCTTCTCTGAATTTGCCGGCTTTAATAGCTTCTTTAATATCGACGTTCGTAGCGGCAATGATCCGCACATCTACTTTGCGAGTTATCGATTCGCCGAGACGCTCGAAAGTGCCTTCCTGTATTACCCTCAGCAACTGCGCCTGCATTTGGATCGGCATTTCGGCTATTTCGTCGAGGAAAATTGTGCCTCCGTCGGCAATTTCGAATCTGCCTATTCTGTCTTTTACGGCGTCTGTAAATGCGCCTTTGGCGTGCCCGAACAATTCGCTGGCAAGCAATGAGGGCGGCAATACGGCGCAATTTACTTTAATGTATTTTTCATTTTTTCTTTTACTCGTAGCCTGAATTGCATTTGCAATCATTTCCTTGCCCGTGCCGGTTTCGCCGGTAATCAACACGCTGGCGTCTGTATATGCAATCTCCTGTATCAAATTAAAAATGTTGGTCATAATATGACTGTTACCCACGATACCGTAGAAATGCTCGCAATTATCGTACTTGCTATCGAGAAGGTAAGAAAGGTCGCGAAACGTTACCACTCCTCCAACGGGGTTATTGTTTTCGTCTTTTAATATTCCCACGTTCAATTTAACGTTTACAAAAGCGCCGTCTTTTTTCTTAATTCTCGATTTCAAATCGAACAGGTTTCTTCCGCTCGATAAAGCTTCCGCTATGGGACATCTGCCCGTACACAGATCGGATTGAAATACCTGTTTGCACATTCTGCCTTTTACTTCATCCGTATTAAATCCGGTAATTCTTTCGGAAGCCTTATTGAAATAATTAATAACGAAATTTTTGTCGACGGTAAAAACGCCTTCTGCGAGGAAATCCAATATTTCTTCTTTTCTTCTCAGCATAAAATCACCCCTTCAAGCTTATAGATAAAAAGTGTCTTTTGTCTTTTTTTAACAAAAATATAAAATTCCCTCCTTGAAGTAAATAAAAATCGGTATGAAGGGATTCATTTTTAAACTAATGCGAATAACGTTCTGTCAAATGAACGAATATTTTCTTACCGCTGTTTATTTTTCTCGAAAGGAGCATAAAATGAAAAAAATAATAATTCTTCTGTTTCTGAGCATTACTCAGATTATTGCACAAAACGGGGGTAAATTAACCGGACAAGTGCTCGATGCGCAGACAAGAAATCCTCTTGAATTTGCAAATCTGGTTTTGTTCAACGCCTCGGATTCCACCCAGTATTCAGGAACTGTAACCGACAGGAACGGAAACTTTCTTATAGATAAAATAAAACCCGGGAAATATTATTTACGCATCAGTTTTATCGGCTACGACAATCGCTTCATAAACGACCTTACAATCAAACCGAATACCACGCTCGATTTGGGAATAATCGAAATTTCGCCCCGCACAGTCGGCATCAACGACGTTGTAGTAAGCGGCGAACGAGCTCCTATTTCTTACGAAATCGACAAAAAAGTTATTAATGTCGGTCAGAACATTGTTGCAGCTTCAGGCACCGCCGTGGATATTTTGGAAAATGTACCTTCGATCACTGTAGACGTAGAAGGCAACGTAAGTTTACGAGGAAGCACAAACTTTCGCGTTTTGATTGACGGACGTCCTTCGATATTGGATCCGAATGAAATATTACAGCAAATTCCCGCAAGCGAAATAGAAAACATCGAAATTATTACGAATCCCTCTGCTAAATACGACCCGGAAGGCACGGCAGGCATTATTAATATTGTTATGAAAAAGAATAAGAATATCGGTCTGAGCGGATTGGTCGAACTCAACGGCGGCTTGAAAAACAAATACGGCGGCGAAATAATAACCGATCTTAAAAGCGACAAACTCGATATAAATCTCGGATTAAATTATAACAAAAGAAATTTCGGAATCGACCAGAATCAAAACAACTGGACTAACCGAAACGATATTTATACGTATTATAACTCAATCGGCGCATCAAACAGAAACAGAGAATATTACGGAATAAGAGGTTCGATTTCTTACGATTTCGGCAATAAGAAAATTCTGACTTTAGGAGGCAGAGTCGGCAGCCGCTCGTTCGGAGGCAATTCTAATCTTTATTATACTCAGTGGAACTCTTTGAACACGATTCCGGAAAGCTATATTAGCAGTTCAAACAGAAAGAGAAGCGGCAATTATTATTCGCTCTTCTTTAATTACATCCATAATTTTGCGGAAAAAGGTCATCAGCTTACAGCCGACATCAGCTTCGACAGCGACGATTCCGACGAAGAATCCCAAAACAATCTCGTCCTCGAAAACAAAATAGTTGAAGGAAAAATCAATACCGAAGCCGGTCCGGGCAAAGAATTTACCGCTAAGCTCGATTATACTCTTCCGCTCGGCGGCGACAGAAAATTCGAAGCGGGATATCAGGGACAAATCGATATTTCTGACGAATCGATCGGACTGCTGAATTATAATCCGGTCACTTCAAATTATGATTTCATTGAGGAGTACAGCCATACCACCAAATATAACCGGAACGAATCGGCTATCTATTCGTTGTTCCAGGATAAAATCGGAACATTCGGATACCAATTCGGATTGAGAGCGGAATATACGGGCAGGTCTGTCGAAATTCCCGACAGCAGTCTTGAATTCACTCTCTACAGATGGGACTTTTTCCCGTCGCTTCATATTTCGTACGAAATTTTCGAAGGCAACGAAATTATGACAAGCTATACGAGGAGAATAAATCGTCCGAGAGGATGGGAATTCGAGCCGTTTTATACATGGATGGACGCATATAACGTTAGAATCGGAAATCCTTCCCTTCTGCCCGAATACATCGATTCTTACGAACTCGGTTATCAAACTTTGATCGGCAATACGGTATTCTCGGTTGAAACTTATTACCGCGTCGTAAAGAACAAGAAAGAACGCGTGCGATCGGCTTTTTCGGATAACGTTACTTTGATGAGCGTGCAAAATGTCGGCACGGATTACTCGTTGGGAACCGAACTCTTTTTCAATTTCGATTTAATCAAGAACTGGAATATAAACCTGATGGGCAATCTCTATAATTACCGGATTGAAGGAAGGCTGAACGACATACCATTCGAAAGGAGCAGTTTCAACTGGAATGTCCGATTCAACAATTCCATCAAACTTACTACGAGCACCACTCTTCAATTCAATTTGATTTACAACAGTCCGAGCGTTTCTTCGCAAGGCAGGCGCGAAGCTTTTATGTTTACCAACCTTGCATTGAAACAGGAGTTTCTCAATAAAATGCTGAGCGTAACGCTTCAGGTAAGAGATTTATTCGGCACCGCCGAATTTGAGATGCTGGAAGAATCCCATGATTTTTACAACTACAGCCATTTCAAACGGGAATCGCCTATCGTCATGCTCAATCTTCGTTTCAACATAAACAATTACAAAAACAACCGTCGCGAAAATCAGGGCGAAGACATGCCGCAAAACGGCGGAGTGTCGGATGATTTTTAGAATTCAGGCTGTCCCGTTTTGACGGGACAGCCTCATTCTATTCTTTCCAGTCGATTTTATAGAGATCGAGTCTTCTGTCGTTCCAATTCCTGGTAGTCCCCTGCAGCCTTGCTTTCCTGAGCAGTTCGATATCCACGTCGTGAATAACCACAGTTTCCACATTTGGCGTGCATTCGGCGGCAATGCCGTCGCGTGCAAAAACAAAATCCGAAGGAGTAAGAATTGCCGATTGAGCGTATTGAATATCCATATTTTCAACTTCCGGCAGATTTCCCACAGTTCCCGCCATAGCCACAAAGACTTGATTTTCAACGCAGCGCGCCTGGGCGCAATATCTTACGCGTAAGTACCCTTTTCTTTCGTCCGTACAAAATGGGACGAATATTATATCCGCTCCTTTTTCGGTGGCAATCCTGCCAAGTTCCGGGAACTCTACGTCGTAACAAATTTGGATTGAAATTTTACCGGCGTCGGTTTCGAAGACTTCAACTTTGTCGCCGGGTTCTACGCCCCACCATTTCCTTTCGTTCGGCGTTATATGAATTTTATATTGTTTGCCAATTTCTCCGTTTCGCTTGAAGAGAAACGAAACGTTATAAAGGTGATCGTTTTCATTTACAAAATGCGACCCGCCGATAATATTCACGTTGTATTTGATTGCCAGATTGGTAAAAAGTTCGAGATATTGCGGAGTAAAATTGCTAAGTTCGCGGGCGGCCAATCCCGGTCTTTTATTATCGATGAACGACAGGAGTTGAGTAGTAAGCAGTTCGGGGAATAAAACAAAATCGCTTTTATAACCCGACGCCACGTCTACGAAGTATTCGCACTGGCGGGCAAACTCGTCGAAGTTATTTATCTTTCGCATTCTGTATTGAACCACGCATATTCTTACAGGCTGCGAACTGTAATATTTCTTTTTCGACGTAGGCGAATAATTGAGATTCGTCCATTCCAGAAGAGTTGCGTAACCCGCCGATTCTTTATCCGTATTCAGGTATTCAGGTATCAGTCTTTTTAATACAAAGCCGTTTGATAATTGGGTGGTTAATACGGGGTCGTAAATCACCTTTCGCGATACCCTGTCGACGTATTCTTCGATTGAAATTTTATCTTTGAAATCATTGTAGCCGGGCACTCTGCCGCCTATAACGATTCTTTTAAGATTTTTTTGCCGTGCCAATTCCTTGCGCGCTTCGTACAAACGACGGGCTAATTTCATTCCCCTGTACGCAGGGTCTACCATAATTTCGATGCCATAGAGCGTATCGCCCTGCGGATTATGGTTGGTTATATATCCTTTGCTGCTGATATCGAACCAGCTGTGCTCTTCGTCGTATATATCCATATCGATAATTAAACTCGAAGAAGAAGCGATTAATTTTTTCTTGTACTCGATAACAATCTGTCCTTCCGGGAATATTCGCAGCTGACTTTCTATTTGTTCCTTTGTCCACGGCTTCATTCCCGGAAAAGATTTTTTTTCCAATTCAACCAGATTGTCGTAATCCTCCAACCTTAAATTCCGGATTATAATTTTTTTCTGAAATTGGTCAAGATTCTTTATAGTCATTTTTTCCTCCTTTATCCTGTATTTCTCAAACCTGAAGATATTCCGTTAACAGTAGCGCGGAGCAGGTTCAATATTTTTTTCTTTTTATCGCCTTGTAATTTTTTGTTTCTGTACAACTTTAAAAATCTGATTTGAATAAAACTTACCGGGTCAATATATGGATTGCGCAGCAGAATTGATTGCTGTAATATTTTGTTTGAACCGAGGAGTTCTTTTTCGCGCGTGATTTTCAATACGGCAGTCACGGATCTTTTATATTCTTCCTCAAAAGAATTAAAAATCTTTTGGTTGGCTTTGTTTTTATCGCATAGTTCGCCGTAATACTCGCTCGCTATCATCACGTCTGTCTTTAACAGAACCATCTCGATATTCTGAATCAAGGTTTTGAAGAAATTCCAAGAGTTATATATTTCCGACAATTCTTTCCAGGTGGTTAGACCTTCGTCGACCGCTTTGTTGATTGCATAGCCGAATCCGTACCATCCCGACAAAGTTTGGCGGTTCTGAGTCCATGCAAAAACCCAGGGTATTGCTCTTAGATTTTTAATGTCGTTTCCTTTTTTACGCGACGCCGGACGCGACCCGATTTCGATATTCTCTATTACGTCTATCGGCGTGGCGGTTCTGAAATACTCGATGAAGTTTTCCGATTCAATCAGAGAACGGTAGTATTCAAACGCGTAACCGGAAATTTTGTCGAACAGATTATTATATCTGAATAAATACTCCGGTTGTTTCTTTAATTCCGTATATAGAGTGGCAATCAAAACTGCCGACGAAAAATATTCGAGGCTTCTGATAGCCAGTTGAGGAACAAGGTACTTAAAAGAAATCATTTCGCCCTGTTCGGTAATCTTAAGTCTGCCGTTTACCGTGCCTCTCGGCTGCGAAAGAATCGATTGAAATACGGGTCCGCCTCCTCGCGAAATACTACCGCCGCGACCGTGAAACAGAATCAATTCGATATTGTTTCTGTCGCAAAGGGTTTTCAAATTGACCTGGGATTTGAACAATTCATAGTTCGAAGTCAATATGCCGCCGTCCTTGTTGCTGTCCGAATAACCGAGCATTATATATTGGACATTATTCCTGCATTCGAGATGATTTCTGTAAGCTTTGTTATCGAACAATTCTTTCATAATATTTGTCGACGACCTCAGATCTTCGATAGTTTCGAAAAGGGGCAATACATCCAGCTGAGAACTCAATATTTTATTATTCCTCACTTTAATAACGCCGGCTTCCTTTGCCAGCAGCAAAGCCGATAGTACATCGCTTACGCTGCTGCAATTGCTTATTATATAGTCCTTACTGCTATTTGCCGAAATATTCTCGTGCGACCATTTAATCAAACTGATTTCTCCAAGCACTTGTTTAGTAAGCTGCTTAAGCTCGGTATTAATCCCGATTAACGGTCTGTCGTTCAAAATTTCTGCGGTAAGGATTTCCGATTTTTCTTTATCGCTTAGGCGCAAGTATTTATTCGTAACACCGCTTCTTTTTAAAATGTCGTCGACGGCGTTTCTTATCAACGACGAGTTTTGTCTTATATCGAGCGTGGCAAGCTGAAATCCGAAGGTTTCAACACGTCTTATTACCGGCGTCAAAAAGTTTTCGGCAATCTCTTTACCTCTGTTATTTTGAAGGCTTTTACAGATTAAATAGAGGTCATCGAGGAGCTGCTTCTCGCTTTTGTACGAATACAACTCCTTGCTCAGCGTGCGTTTCAGCCTTTCTTTTATTATCAGAAAATACGCTCTGTATATTTCGCTCGGATTTCGGTCTATCGAATCACGAATTTCTTTGCCAAGTTTATTCTTAAACTTAAGCACGTTACTTATGAGAGCCGGCTCCGCGCCGGTAATCTTGTACGAAGCGCTGATTATTTCATACAATTTATTAATATCGTCTATGTACAAATTCAGTATTACCGACTTCTGGTAGTTGAAAGTATATTTTGTTACTTCTTCGGTTACAAACGGATGTCCGTCGCGGTCGCTTCCCACCCAGCTGCCGAATTTCAAAATAGGTTTAGTCGATAGTTTTTCGCCGAAATTT
Organism: Melioribacter sp. Ez-97; assembly: GCF_051488665.1. NCBI lineage: Bacteria > Pseudomonadati > Ignavibacteriota > Ignavibacteria > Ignavibacteriales > Melioribacteraceae > Melioribacter > Melioribacter sp. Ez-97. Next base: position 132,973 of record NZ_JBPSEG010000004.1, read on the forward strand.
TCGTTTAATTTATAATCGAGTCGCGCATAGAATTCCGGCAGCACATTATATATGATATTTTTCAGAAAAAAGATTATTCTTTCTATCTCGTCATAAACCGTAATTTTGGAAGACCTGATTTCTTCGGTTTGCCAGAGCAATGTAATTGTCGTATAAATTTGCTTTTCAATTTTTTTGTATTCGAAACTGTCCCGGCTGACCTTTTCTCTCATCAAGAGAAGTTTTGTGATTTCAAGAATCTTTCTGAGAATTGTTTCGCGCGTCGCTTCAGTCGGATGAGCGGTAAATACCGGCGATATTTCCGTTTTTTCGATTACTCGTTTAAACAGTTCAATCTCAATATGTTCGTGTTCTATTACCTCGATTAATTTATTCCAGGTATCGCCGTTGTTTTCCTTTTCTCGCTTTAATATTTGGAACACCTCGTCGGCGGCGTTTACGATTAGAAAATAGATATAAAACGCCTTGACAACTTTGCGCGCTTTGCTTTCGTCCAGGGAGGCAACAATCCTCTTAATTTTTTTCTTTGCTTCGCGCGAATTGCCCGACCTGAATTCTTTCGACAACAGCCTCAAATTTTCGACGGCGTTAAATATTTCCCTGCCTTCCTGTTCTATTAAAATATTTCCGAGTATTGTTCCCAGCTCTTTAATATTGCGACGCAAATTATCGTCTATTATAATTTCTTCTTTCCTGAGCATGCAACTCCTGCTTTATTAATTTTGTTTTATAATTTAAAATAATTATTATGCAAATAAAATCGAGAGCGTACAAATGATCCCTATATCCGACAATATTCCTTCAAGGCATTTTCCCATTATAAACTGGACGTTAATAGCTCTAAACATAATAATTTTCTTCTTTACGTTAAGTTTAGGAAGAGACGCCGAAATATTTGTAAAACTCTTCGGCGTTATACCGTACCGCTTTATTAACGATTTTGATATATACGAAATTTCCACGATATATACATCAATGTTTTTACACGGGGGATGGGCGCATATTTTCAGCAACATGCTGGCGCTTTATATATTCGGAGACAACGTTGAAGACCGCCTCGGTTCTTTTCGTTATTTAGTATTTTATTTGTTGACCGGTACGGCGGCGGCTCTTCTTCACATCTATTTAAATCAGGATTCCGTCGTGCCGACCGTAGGGGCAAGCGGAGCCATAAGCGGCGTTATGGCGGCATATATACTTCTTTATCCCCGCGCCAAAGTAATTACTCTATTCCCGATTTTATTTATACCGTTTTTTATCGACATACCCGCGCTTGTTTATACGGGCGTTTGGTTCATCACGCAATTCTTCAGCGGACTGTTGTCGATTGTTTCGAACACCGCCGCTTTCGGAGGAGTGGCTTATTGGGCGCATGTAGGAGGATTTGTGGCAGGAGCGGTATTGTTGCCCTTTATGCTGAGGAACAGAAGAAAAAGAAGAACATATATAGACGAATTTTATCCATGGTAAGAAAGGAGGAATAAATGGATTTCCTTGCTCTCTTTTGGTTATTTTTAATCATCTCTTCAATCCAACCTTTAATAAGAAAAAAGATGCTCGATTCGGCGCGCATAAAACTGCTCGAATTAATCGAAAAACAACGGGGCAGCCGCGTTATAGCGCTCATTCATCGACAGGAAACTCTGAGCATGCTCGGCTTCCCGCTTATGAAATATATCGATATCAACGATTCGGAACAGATATTACGCGCAATTAAATTAACCGACAAAGACGTTCCGATCGATATAATACTTCACACGCCGGGAGGACTTGTGCTTGCCACCGAACAGATTGCAAACGCTCTCAAAAAACATCCTGCAAAAGTGACGGTCTTTATTCCCCACTACGCAATGTCGGGCGGAACGTTGATCGCTCTCTCCGCGGACGAAATAGTTATGGACGAAAACGCCGTACTCGGTCCGCTCGATCCACAGATAGGAACCAAACCTGCGGCGTCGATACTAAGCATTTTGGATAAAAAGCCGATCGATAAAATCGACGACGAAACATTAATTTTGGCGGACGTATCGCGTAAAGCCATCAATCAGGTCAAAAATGTAATCCTCAAATTGATCGAAGGCAAAATTAATAACGCGGAAGAAGTCGCGGAAAAATTATCGTCGGGAACCTGGACTCACGATTATCCGATAACAGTCGAGGAAGCGGTCAATCTCGGTTTGCCCGTTTCAACCGAAATGCCCAATGAAATTTATCAACTGATGGCTCTTTATCCTCAAACCGCACAGAGGAGACCGTCGGTCGAATATATTCCTTTGCCCAGAACAAAAAGCGAAAAAACTCCGGAATAATAATTTCATGGAGACATTTTCAATTTGACGCGTCTAACGTGTCACACTAAAAATAAAAAGAGGAACTATGAAAAAAATTACCCTGACATTGTTTTTAATGTGCGTTTTTTCGATTGCCGCATTCGCGCAGGTCGACGCACGCATGTTTCAAAATCCCGACGTATCGGAGAATCAAATTGTTTTTTCTTACGGCGATGATTTATGGATTGTAGATAAAAACGGAGGCACAGCTCACAAATTGACTTCCCCGAAAGGGATGGAAATGTTCCCGAGATTTTCTCCCGACGGAAAAGCAATCGCATTTATGGCAAATTATTTCGGCAACATCGACATTTTTATAATTCCCTCAACGGGAGGCGCTCCTGAAAGAATCACAAATCACGGGTATACCGACAGATTAATTGATTGGTATCCCGACGGCAAAAGTCTGATTTTTGCCTCGATGATGAACAGCGGGAGGGAACGATTCAATCAATTCTTCAAGGTGAGCAAAGAAGGCGGTTTGCCCCAACAGCTTCCTGTACCGTACGGCGAAATGGCTTCGGTTTCCCCCGACGGTAAAAAAATAGCGTACACTCCCCGTACGCGGGCATTCAGAACTTGGAAAAGATACAGAGGGGGAATGAACGCCGACATCTGGATTTTCGACCTCGAAAAGAAAACCGCCGAACTGATAATCGAAGGAGATTCGAACGATGAATTCCCGATGTGGCGCGGCGATAAGATTTATTTTCTTTCCGACAGAGGCAGCGAAAAGAGATTCAATATCTGGCAATACGACATTCCCACAAAAGCATTAAAACAAATCACCAAATTCAAAGATTTCGACATTCATTTTCCGGCGCTCGGTCAAGACGAGATTGTCTTTGAAGCCGGCGGCGCAATTTATCTCTTGAATCTGAACGACGAATCGACGCGAGAAGTTAAAATAAAAGTCGTTACCGATAATATTACGCTCCTGCCCAAAGAAGAAAACGTATCGAAATACCTGAGCAACGGCGATATCGCGCCCGACGGCAACAGAGTTCTTCTGGAAGCGCGGGGCGAAATCTTTTCTGCCCCCGTAAAAGAAGGCGTTACTTATAATCTTTCCAATTCTTCAGCATCCGCCGAAAGATATCCGGCATGGTCTCCCGACGGTAAATATGCCGCATACTGGAGCGATATAAACGGCGAGTATAATCTAGCGCTTTATGATTTTGAAAATCCCGGCAAGACTAAAATATTGACCGACTTCAAAGACGGTTACCGTTATAATATTTATTGGTCGCCTGACGGCAAAAAGTTGGCTTTCATCGACAAAGCGATGCAAATTTATATCTATAACATAGATAAGGACAAAACAATAAAAGTCGATAAATGCAATTACCTCTATCAGGGAGGACTCGACAATTTCAAATTAAACTGGTCGCCCGACGGCAAATGGCTTGCATATGCAAAAGATCTGACTAATAGGAGCAGCGCTCTGTTCTTATTTAATCTGGAAAGCGAAGAAACGCGGCAATTAACCTCGGGATTCTACTCTGATTTCAATCCCGTCTTCGATCCGGAAGGCAAATATCTTTTCTTTATGACCAACAGGGAACTGAATCCGATTTACTCCGACCTCGACAATACCTGGATTTATTCCAATACTACAAAACTTGCCGTAGCGGCTCTCTCAAAAGATACAAAATCTTTAATGGCCGCTAAGAACGATACTACTGCCATTAAAAAAGAAGAAAAAGATAAAAACGACAAAGAAAAAGACGACAAAAAGAAAGACGATAAAAAAGATGAAAAGTCGAAAGACGTAAAGATCGACCTTGCCGATTTTGAAAACAGGGTAGAGCTGCTGCCGGTCGAAGCGGGGAATTTTTCTAAAATCGCCGCTGTCAAAGGAAAATTAATATTCCATCGTTTCCCGAACACGGGTTCGTCTTCAAAAAACAAACCGCTTAAATATCTCGATTTGGAATCGATGAAAGAAAAAGATATAGTCGACGATGCGGACGATTTTAAAATAAGCGCCGACGGCAATAAAATACTCGTCGTTAAAGACAGAGGCATTTATGTTATTGACGCTAAAGAAAATCAAAAACTCAGCGACCGCGTTTCCACGGACAATCTTGTTATGAATATAAATCCGAAAGAAGAATGGAAACAGATATTCAACGAGGTCTGGAGATTCGAACGCGACTTCTTTTACGATCCGAATATGCACGGAGTAGATTGGGAAATGATGAAGGAGCGTTACGGTAAATTAATCGACAATTGCGTAACGAGAGGAGACGTAAATTATGTTATCGGCGAACTGATTTCCGAATTAAACGCCTCGCATACATACCGAGGCGGCGGCGATATGGAATATCCCGAGTCGAAAGACGTTGGGTATCTGGGCGTCGATTGGACGGTTGATAACGGCAGATTTAAGATAAAGAAGATTATCGAAGGAGCTCCATGGGACGCTGAAATACGTTCGCCGCTGAGTCTTCCCTCTCTAAAAGTTAACGAAGGGGATTATATCCTTGCGGTTAACGGAGTAGAACTCGACACTAAAAAAGCTCCGTGGGAAGCGTTCACCGGACTTGCGAATAAAACAGTCGAGCTTACCGTTAACGACAAGCCGACTTTCGAAGGTTCCAGAAAAATTTATGTTAAAACGCTTTCCGCAGAAAACCGGCTACGGCATCTTGCATGGATTGAATCGAATCGCAAATACGTCGACAAAAAAACAAACGGCAAAGTCGGTTATATCTACGTTCCAAATACAGGCATCGAAGGACAAACGGAACTCGTTCGTCAGTTCATGGCGCAATTCGATAAAGACGGTCTTATAATCGATGAACGCTTTAACAGCGGCGGACAAATACCGGACAGATTTATAGAACTGCTCAATAGAAAACCGTTGGCATATTGGGCGGTTCGCGACGGCAAAAATTGGAAGTGGCCTCCCATCGCGCATTTCGGTCCTAAAGTTATGTTAATCAACGGCTGGAGCGGTTCGGGCGGCGATGCGTTCCCGGATTATTTCCGTAAAGCCGGTTTAGGACCTCTGGTCGGAACTCGCACCTGGGGCGGTTTGATCGGAATTACCGGAGCTCCAAGACTTATTGACGGAGGCATTGTAACAGTTCCAACTTTCAGAATGTATGACCCTGACGGCAAATGGTTTAGAGAAGGGCACGGCGTAGACCCGGACTACGAAGTAATCGACGACCCTGCATTACTGTCGAAAGGTATCGACCCTCAACTGGATAAAGCTATTGAAGTGATTATGGATTTAATTAAGAAAAATCCGGACAAATTCCCCAAGCAACCGCCGTATGAAAAAAGATAATTTAAGAAAGGGCTGCTTAATTGGCAGCCCTTTTTCTTAATTTATTCTTTATCTTTTCTCCCATTCTTTCGAATACAATATAAAGAACCGGAATTACAATCAAAGTAAGAAGCGTTGTCGTTAATAAGCCGCCGATTACGGCCCTTGCCAACGGAGACCATGTCTCCGCTCCGGAACCGAGTTCGATTGCGAGAGGAACCATTCCCAATATAGTTGTCATAGCCGTCATCAAAACGGGACGCATTCTTGTCTTGCCTGCTTCTTCAACCGCTTCGAACAGTTCCATGCCTTCCTTTCTGAGTTGATTGATATAATCAACCAATACAATTCCGTTATTGACTGCAATTCCCACAAGCATAACAATTCCGACAAGAGCCATAACGCTCAACGACGTTCCGGTAATCGCAAGAAAAATAATAACTCCGATAATCGACAACGGCACGGTAAACATTATAATTAACGGGTCCACGAATGATTCGAATAACGACGCCATAATCATATAAACGAGTAAAATAGCGGCAATAAAGGCGAGTCCCAAATAAAAGAACGCTTCCTGTTGATCTTCAGCCGTACCGCCGATAATAACCTGGTATTCGGACGGGATCGGAGTACGTTGAATAATATCGTTGATTTTGCCGACGGCGGTGGAAAGATCGATGCCCGAGAGAGCGCATCCCACCGACACAAATCTGCTTTGATTTTCCCTGAATATCGTAGGAGTCGATTCTTCTTCGGTAATCTCCGCCACGTCTTTCAATTTGATTCTTCCGCCCGCTTGCAGCATTATTTCCATATTTTCAAGAGCGTCTTTCCTTTTACGATATTTCTTGTCGTATTGAACGTAGATATCGTATTCGTCGCCTTTCTCGCGGTATATCGCCGCCACTCTTCCCTGAATAGCAGTCGATATATTTCCCGCAACCATCAGATTTGTCAAGCCGAAATCATTCAGGATTTTTTTATTCAAATGAACCTGTAATTCGGGCGTGGTTTCTTTAGTATTTAAGGCTATGTCTACCAGACCGTCGATTTTTTCCATTTCGGATTTGATCTGATTGGCAATAGCTTTTGCGCCGTCAATATCGAACCCGATTATTTTCACTTCGATGTCTTTTTCGGTAGTAAAAGATCCGCCCTGTTGGAAAGCATAAGTAATGCCCGGAATTTCGTCGAATTTTTCTCTCAATTTGTCTTCGATTTCGAATTGGGATATTTTTCTCTCTTCAACGGGCTTTAATCTCACAAAGAGCTCAATTGTGCTGGCGGTTGTTCCGAAAGCGCCTATGCCTTCGCGGGTTCCGAAAAAGAGCGATACTGATTCGAGATCCTCAGGTGCAACCGTTTCTTTAATTATTTGTTCAATATTATGCGCATATCTTCTCGTTACTTCAATCGAAGTGCCGGAAGGCGATTCTATCAAAACATTAATCAAAGCTTCGTCGCTTCTCGGCAAAAATTCGCCGCCCAATAATCCTGAGATGGAAAGAGATAATACAAATAAGACAGTAACAGAAGCTAATACGGTTTTTCTATGATTGATCGACCAGTGAAGCCATTCTTTATATTTCATGGACAAATTTTCGAGCATTACTCCTACTTTATCTTTCCACCTCTTCCATATGCCGTTCTTTCCGGTATCAAGATTTATTTTTAATAGTTGAGAAGACATTAAAGGAACGAGCGTCAACGCCACAAGCAGAGAGACAACCAAACTGAATGTAATCGTTAAAACCATATCTTTAAATAATTGTCCCGTAATGTTGGGAACGAACAGCACGGGAAGAAAGACGCTGATGGTAGTAAGCGTGGAGGCTGTGATTGCAATTCCAACTTCTTTAGCGCCGAGTTCCGCTGAAGTTTCCGCGTCTTTGCCCAATTCCCTGTGACGGTAAATATTCTCCAGCACTACTATCGAATTATCCACTAACATTCCGACAGCCAGAGCCAGACCCGCCATCGAAATAATATTTAATGTCAGGTCGGCTGCATACATAACGGCAAACGTTGTTACTATCGACATGGGTATCGATATTCCCATTATTATACTGCCGCGCAAATTTCTCAGGAAGAAATAGATTACGATAAACGCCATAACGAATGCAATAAAAGCTGTATTCCTGAGATTGTTTACCGCCCTCAAAATAAAATCCGACTGATCCCACAAAACGGTGAATTTAGTTTCCTGCGGAAGGCGTTTTGTAATTTCCGGCAAAGCTTCGGCAATTCTCCTGCTTGTGAGAACCGTATTTGCGTCGGATTGTTTGTAAATCATTACCATAACGCCTTCGGTGTAGTCCGAACGCACTTCCGTAGCATTTTCTTTATAGCCGTCGATAACGTTCGCAACGTCTTTTACATAAACCGGCGTTCCGTTTTTGTATGTGACAATCGTATTTTTAATCTGATCTATTGAAGTGTACTCGCTGAATACCCGCAGGTTGTAACTTTTATTTTCCGTTTCGATATTCCCGGCGGGCTGCAATCCGCTGCTCGTTTGTATAGCCATTAAAACTTCGTTCGGCGATAGATTGTATGCCGACAAATAAACCGGATTCATATTGACATTGATCTGTCTGCGCAAGCCTCCCTGAGTAACAACCGAGGCAACTCCTTCCACTCTTTCGAGAAGCGGCTCGATAACATCCTCGGAAAGTCTGCGAAGCTCCGCCGGACCGAGATAGGGAGAGCTTATGTTGATAAAACTAACGGGCATCATCGAGGGATCGAAAACAAAAACGAGCGGTTCTTCCGCATCATCGGGCAAATATTCTCTTATATAATCGAGATTTTTCCTGATATCGTTTTCCGCCTTGTCCATATCCGTGCCGTACTTAAACTCGAGAGTTACTATTGAAGAACCTTTGAATGATTGCGAACTGACTTTCTCTATATTTTTTACGGAAGAAACCGTCTCTTCGATAGGTCTGGTAATTAAATTTTCAATATCTTCCGGACCGACGCCGGGGTAATTGGTAATTACACCCGCTATCGGAAAAGTAATATCGGGAAAGAAGTCGATTTTCAACTGCGAAAACGAGAAAAAACTAAAACCGATAATTACGCTGTAAATCATTACGAGCGTAACTTTTCTCTTTAATGAAAATTTTGTCAACGTCATTTGTAGTCCTTATTTAATTACATTAACTTTTTGACCGTCCTTAACAATATTCTGTCCTACAACAATTATCGTATCTCCTACGGACAAGCCTCCTGTTATTTCGGCTCTGCCCGCCTCTTCGATGCCTTTCGTAACTTCTTTTAATTTTGCCGTACCGTCTTCAACGATAAAGACAAAATACTTTTTAACCGTATTTTGCAAACCTGTTTCCAAATTTGTTTGAACAATTGTCTGAGGCAACAACGCCGATTGAGGAACCGTTATAGCGTCATCTTTCTTTTCCACTTCAATATTTATTTCGGCAAACATCCCCGATTTTAATTCTCCAGTACCGTTATTCAGTTCAACTTCCACTTCGACGCTTTTGGACAATTTATCGAGCGCATAATCGATCTTAGCGACAGTTCCTTTAAATTCTTTATCATCTAGAACGGGAACCGAAACCATTACGGATTGGCTCAATTTTACCCGGTAGATGTCTCCTCCCGTTACGAATACTTTCGATTTCATTTTATCCGGACCTATTACCCGCGCCAGCTGTTGACCCGCTCCGACCATCTGATTTTTTTCGACGTAGACGGAAGCTACTATTCCGTCGACAGGCGACTTGATATAACAAAACTGTAATTGTTCTTCGGCAAGTTTTGCCTGCGCTTCCGCTTGCTCCAGCAATAGCCTGGCGTTCTTAAAGTTTGTTTTAATCTGGTCGTACTGTTGAGAAGAAATTGCTTTTTCTTCATACAGTTTATTTTGACGCTCGAATTCCTTTTCGGTTAATTCAAACTGGGCTTTTGCCGAGTTCAGCGCCGCTGCAGCCGCATTATAATTTTGTCTTTGAATGTTGTCGTTTAATTTTATTAACAGATCTCCCTTCCGGACTTTTTGACCGGGTTTTGCGACAATCTCCTCGACGGTTTCATTCACTTTACTTATCAATACCGCGTCGTCATTTGATTCGAGAGTGCCTGTAACTTTTATATAACTCGATATCGATGAAGGCTTTGCAATATAGACTTTTACAGGAACGGATTTTTCTTCTGCAATTTGTTCTTCCTGAGTGCAGCTTACGCCCGCAAACAAGATAATTGCAGCAAATAATAATGATAGGTGTTTCATTTCATCTCCGAACTAATTTAATTTAATATCTTGGTAAGAATTCCCGCCGATTTCAAAATCGACAATTGACTTATGTTATACTTATAAATACCTTCAAGGTATTCCGTTTTGCTCTTGCTGTAGAGCAATTGGGCGTTTAAAACGTCGAGCTGATTGGACATCCCCTGTGAATAAAGGAGTCTTGCAATACGAAGCGATTCCCGCGCGTGTTCCAATGCGTCTTTAAGATTTTTCAGATTTTTTTCCGATTCGAGAAAATTATAATAGCTTTGTTCGACATCCAACTGCACGGCATACTCCGTCTGTTTTTTCAATATGTCAATTTTATCCGAGTTTATTTTCGCAATCTGCCAGTCGAGAATTCTTCTTCCGCCTTCAAAGAGAGGCACATCCACGGTCAGCACTATCGATTTCGAGCGGATATAATCTTTCCACCGAACTTTCGAGTTTTCCATCGGAGCCGCGTGATCGACGCTTGCGGCGAGCGAAACAACAGGACTGAATTTACTTAACGCCAATTTTTCGCCCACCGAACCGGCATCCGCCTGATAATTTACGATTTTCAGTTCAGTGCGATTTTCATTTGAAAGAGATTTTAAATTTTCGAGCGAAATATCTTCCAGTTCATTCAATACGTTTTTTATTTCGAGAGTATCTCCAATTACAAGCGAATCGGCAAGCGGAATATTCAAAAGACTTTTCAGGCGCTGTTTGGAAAGTTTATAACCGGTCAAAGCGGATTCAAGTGCAGGCAGAGTCGAAGAGTATTGGGAACGCGCCCTTTGCAAATCGAGTTCGGTAGCGGCGCCGACGTTATAAAATTTCTTTACCTGCTCAAGATTTTCGTAAGCGACTTTAACGGCTTCTTCCGCCGTATGTATCAATTCCTTTGCAAGCACAATAGAATAGTATGTCGCAACGGCGTCGTAGACAACCGATTCTTCTTTTCCCTTCAGCTCTTCTTTTAAAGACTTCCTTAGAGTTTTTTGCAAGTCGTAATTAAACCACCTTGCCCCTCCCGTAAACAAAGGCAGCGAAGCGACTATCGAATGTTGAAAATTATAAGGAGTGCCCACTGTGAATCTTTGACCCATAAAGACAAATACGGGCAATTCGATGTTACGCTGAAATATTCCCTGGTAGCTAAGCGATGGTAGAAAATTGGATAACGATTTCCATGTTTCCAGTTTCTGGATATTATAGTCGAGTCTTTTGTTCTGCAGTTCCAAACTGTTTTCTTTTGTAATTTCGACAACGTCTTTCCAGCTCAAATAGACTACATTTTTCCCGCCCTGCGCCAAAAGAACATCTGCCGATAAAAAGCCCAGCATTAATCCTACGACAAGGCATGTTACTTTTTTCATTCGTTTCTCCCTTTTAATAGGAAATTTCAATTCACAAAAGTTAGACGATTTACAGCATGAAGAGTTCGCATAAATTGACCAAATGGTCAGTCATAATTAAGTACATTTATTATTATTCTCAAGTACGTAAAAATTTATTGTTTTCGAGCGGGGAATAAAATATATTTTTGGTTGGAATATCGGTCAATTTAAAAAATGCCGCGCACAAAAGAACAAAACGAACAAATAAGAGCAAAAACGAAGCAACTGATTATCGACAAAGCATTGGAGCTTTTTTCCGAGAAAGGTTTTGCCGCTACTACGGTAGAAGACATCGCAAAATCCGCCGGCATATCGAAAGGGCTAATTTATAATTATTTCGAAAGCAAGGAAGCTATTCTCGACGCCCTGTGGAGCGAGGTATACAAAATTGCGGAGGTCATCGACTCCGAATTGAAAAAGTTTAAGAGCCCGTACGACAAAATAAAATATTTCATTAATTTTACATTCGATTTCCTCGTAAAAAACGAAAGCTTCTGGAAATTGTACGTTTCAATCGCCATGCAGCCCAATATGCTGAAAAAAGCCGAACGTATAACTATCGAAATTTCAAAAAAAATGATGCCAAAAGCTTTCGAAATATTCAAGGAAGCCGGATTCAAAAATCCCACGGAAGAAGCTTACTTCTTCAGCACTTCGCTTGACGGAATTGCGCTCAATTATTTCTTCGACAAAAAGAATTTCCCTCTCGAAGAAATGCGTAAATTTCTGCTGGATTATTATTCGGAAAAATCAATACGCAAAAGAAACCGGAATTAAAAGTAGAGGTTATAGATCCTTCCTATTTTGTCGCTCAATTCGTCAAGTCCTACAAATCTCGACATCCTAAAATTTTCTTTCCCGTCTACAAATAAAATTAACGTGGGCACTGCAAATACGTTCAGTTGGGCGGCCAGTTCCCGCGAGCTCGACACGTCTACATACAGAAATTTCACTTCGGGGAATTCCTTTTCGAGCAGCTCCATTACTTTTGGCTTTAATGTCTTGCAAACATTACAATCCGGAGTACTGAAATAACCGAGCGTCAAGCCGTTTTTGTCCGTCAATTTAATCTCTCCTGTTATCGTTTTTCCGAAATCATGATTTTGCTCCCGTGATAATTTCCGCCTCCCTGTAGTATAGGGGCTCGCCGTGATATAGATATACTTCTCCCAGATTTAAAAACCCAATGCTTTTATCGAACTCTTCATATTCCGCAAACAATCCAATTTTATCAAAACGCATTACTTCTATAATAAAGCAGATGTGATTTGTTCTGACATTATTAATATATTTTTCGAGCTTTTCGCTGCACCTTATTCTCAGATAACCTTTTTCGCCGTTTTTGTTATTAATTACGGCGTTCAAATATTTGGTATTGCAGATTTCCGAATAACCGATTACAGTGGTATCGAACAGCACTCTTTTCCCCAGATAATTTTCCGGCTCGGCTTCGCCGTAAATCAATTCATGAAATTGCAGCGCGGCAAATTTCGAGACCGGTTTTTCGCCGTTAGTCCGGTTCATATCCTCTGTGTTGAACAGCGATAGCATAAATAAAAGAACGACAGTTAGCGGCAATGAATATTTTTTTATCGCACTGCTCATTTAGAGATTACGCTCCTATTTTAAAACGAACTCTCAGCGTTCCGTCCTGATAACTTGTAGATACAATTCGAAAACTTTTAATTTCGCTCGTTGAATTAACGTGAACTCCGCTGCAAGGGCAGGCGTCGTATTCGCCTATTTTAATAATCCTGATCGTATCGCTTGCTTCTTCGGGCAAACGTTCGAGGTTGAATTGCTTTTCGGCTTCCGCTCTATTCATGAATTCTTCTCGCACAGGCAGGTCGTCATTAATTAATAGATTAATAATTTCTTCTATTTTTTTTATTTCTTCTTCCGTTAAATTCCTTTCGAATTTATAATCGCATTTGGACTTTTTCTTTTCGATATGAGCGCTGAAAGCTCTGCCGCAGTTATAAATTTTATTCATCGTGCCGTTCAAAAGGTGCTCAGCCGTGTGCATCGGCGGATAATATTCTTTGGGATTTTCGTTGTACAAAACTTTATCCTCCGTTTAATCTGTTGCGAGTTCTTTATTCAATAAATTTTCAAAGATAAATTCAGCTATCGTTTTTTGAGCGTGAAAATAGTGAGGGAATCGTATGCCGTGCCGTTGATTCGGATAAAACATCATTTCAAAATCTTTGTTTAATCGCTGCAATTTATCGATCAACTGAATTGAATTCTGCATATGAACATTGTCGTCCATCGTACCGTGAATAATTAGCATACCGCCTTTGTAATTTTCGGCATAATTTAAGACCGAAGACTTTTTGTAGCCTTCCGGATTTTCTTCGGGTGTATCCATATACCGTTCCGTATAAACATTATCGTAGAGCTTCCAGTCCATTACTCCGAACTCCGCAATTCCGTAGTTGAAATATTCGGGAGCCGAAGTCAATGCCAGCGCTGTAACATAGCCGCCGTAACTGCCCCCGTTGATAGCAATTTTAGTCGTGTCGACAAAGGGCAAACTCCTCAGCCATTTTACCGCTCCGATATAATCGTGCATCTCCCACTCGCCCAATTTTCTGTGCATTAAATCGGTTCCCGCTTTGCCGAAATGTCCGCTTCCTCTGTGGTCTACGCTAAGATAAATAATTCCGTTCTGAGCAAGAAAATGAGGCTCCAACCTGTACGGGAAAGAATTTCTAACGGTAGGCGCGTTCGGACCTCCGTAAATGCTTATCAAAACAGGATATTTTTTGGTTGAATCAAACTCTGTCGGCAAATACCACAAAGCCGGCAAATAATAACCGTCTTCCGTTTTTATTCTGAACAATTCCGCTTTGGGCAAATCGTACTCGTCGAATATATCGGATTTGGAATTGCCAAGTTCTCTAATTAATTCCCCCCTGGCGTTAAACAATAAAAGTTCCGGAGGCGTGTTAACACAACTGAATCTGTCAATGAAATACCTGCCGTCAGGAGAAAGGTTACATGCATGCGTACCCGGCTTATCGGTCAATTTTTTAATTTTATTATTGCTCATGTTTATAACAAACAAATGCCGCTCCGTGGAATTATCCGACCATCCTTCGAAATAGACCAAACCGTTTTTATCGTCTACCAATTCAAGCGACGTTACGTTAATATTCGAACCTTCGGTCAGTTTCTTGATCAGACTGCCCTTTCCGTCATAAAGATAAAGATGATAATAACCGTCCAACCCCGTTCGAATAATAAAACCGGGTTTGCTTTTCATAAAATAAATATCTTCGTACCATTCCACCCAGGTTTTCTGGTGTTCAGTATGAAGGAGCTCTTTTCCGCCGTCATTCAAATCGACGCGGTAAATTTTTATCGTATCCTGTTTGCGGTTCATCCATTGAACCGTAAGCTGTGAATCGTGAGTCCATACGGGCCAGGCTATATATTGATCGTTGTCGTCCGGGAAATCCGCCCATACAATGTTATTGTTTTCGATATTTGCTATACCGAGTTTTACAAACGGATTCGGGTCGCCCGCTTTCGGATATCTTTGTTTTTCAACCGAGCCGTGTTGTCCGTCGGCTTTAACCAGAATAAATTCGGGCACTGGAGAATCGTCGAATCTGAGAAAAGAGATTTTCCTAGAGTCAGGCGCCCACCAGAACGCAGCGTAATTTGTGGAGCGTCCTAAAATTTCTTCCATATAAACCCACGAAGCCCAGCCGTTATAAACCAAATCGCCGCCGTCGTCGGTAAGCCGGCGCTCTTTTTCATTTTCGATATCGTAATAATAAAGATTGTTTTCTTTGGTATATGCAACTTTTTTCCCGTCCGGTGAGAACTTAGGATTCTTTTCTTCGGCTTCGTCGTCCGTCAACTTTTTGAAAACATTATCAACCGTCGAAAGATAATAGAGATCGTTATCCCGTTCGAAGATAAACTTAGTGTAGTTTTCGTTATTGATTACCGCGTCGTTAAGATTAAATCCTTCGGGCAAATCGATCCGTGAATAATCCAGGTATATTTCCCTTTCATTGTTTTCCGCGTTTACTTTTTCAATAATATTTTTGCCGTCCCTGACTGACAATTCAAGATAATGTTCGTCGTCGAGCCATCCTTTAATTTGAGGCAGCGATTTTGTCAATCTGGGTTGCCCGAAATAGAACGCCTGTTGAAAAGTAAGCTTTTTATTTTGTCCGTAGATAAGCGAAGCGATAATTACAAAGAACAAAATTTTTATTGATTTCATTGTCGACCTCAGAATTTTATAATTGATTACCAGGCATAAGCTTCCGGCGCCTGGTTGCCGGGTCCCGGCCAGATTTCATCGAGTTTTTTCAGCGTCTCTTCATCAAGTTTAACATTCAGCGCGTTGTAATTTTGTTCAAGCTGTTCGACGGTTCTCGGTCCGATAATAGGAGATGTAACCGCGGGATTCGACAGCGTCCATGCCAGAGCCACATCCGCAGGCTTTTGTCCGATTTCCTTGCACAATTTTTCATATGCTTCCAATTGAGGTCGAAGTTTTTCCACCGACTTTTGGAGCGGCTCTCTGGTTCTCCTTCCTTCCTTTGCTTTTTCTAATACGCCGCATAGGATTCCTCCGCCCATCGGACTCCACGGTATTAAACCGATACCGAAAGCTTTACAAGCGGGAATTACTTCCAGCTCTATATTTCTATTGCGTAAACTGTAAATACTCTGCTCCGAAATTATACCCAAAAAATTTCTTTCTTTTGCTTTATAAAACGCCTCCGCCAAATTCCAAGCCGCAAAGTTCGAACTTCCAACGTAAATTATCTTACCTTCCCGTACAAGCTGTTCCATTGCCTGATAGATCTCGTCCCAGGGAGTGTTCCTGTCGATATGGTGCATCTGATACAAATCGATGCGGTCTGTTTTCAGCCTCTTCAGACTGTCTTCGCATGCTTTTTTGATATGATACGCGGACAATCCGGAATCGTTGGGACCGTCGCCCATTTTTCCGTAAACTTTTGTAGCCAGTACAATTTTATCGCGTCTTGAAGAATCTTCTGCAAGCCATTTTCCGATTAATTGCTCGGTATAGCCTGCTCCCTTGTCCCAGCCGTAAACATTTGCGGTGTCAAAAAAATTTATTCCCAATTCGAGAGCCCGGTTCATAATTCGAAAACTCTCTTCGTCGCTTGTATAAGGCCCGAAATTCATAGTGCCGAGGCATAATCTGCTGACTTTTAGCCCCGATCTTCCTAAATGAACGTATTCCATTATTCCTCCATTCGGATTCATTTAACTCTCATCTAATTTAATAAAGATTTTCTTTTTAGTACAAAAAAAATTATTTTCTTATGAATTTTTGAGGAAAATGAGATGGGTTCGTTCTCGTGCCAATATATCGACAGCGAAAAAGGCTACTGCCTTAGAATAAAAAAGGAATGCGTGCCCGGAAGACCTGGCTGCGTATTAAAAGGCAAATACGCTTTTGCCATACCGATCGAAGAGCGCTTGCCCGAAACTAAAAGGAAAAAGGATGACAAAGATAAAAATACCGGTAAATAGTCTGCTCTTATTAATTTTATTCTTTTCATGCACAAGCAATCAAAATTTATTGCCGGAGGAAATGTTTGGGCTGAAACTTCAGAAAAAATTGACGGGCAAAGCAGCTCTCGACTACGTAAACAAATTGCATTTTAACAAAGTGACGAATGAAGAAAATCTGATCGGATTTTATTCCGGACAAAAAGGAGACGCGGTAATCTACATAACGATTTACCCGGACAATAAAAAAGCGACAAACGCATTCCGTAAAATGACTGAAAAAATTTCGCCGCTTAATTCGGTCTTCTACGGCAGCGCTTTCGACAATATAAACGGCAAAGAAATTTATATTACATACGGCATGGGAGCAAAACATTTTGTATTTGTCGACAATAATAATTTATTCTGGATAACCGCAGAAAGAAAATGGGCGGACGATTTTCTCGAATATTATTTATCAACACTACAATAAAGAGGCAGTTATGGACGAATTCAACGACTTGAATATCGAAGAAACTCCGCAACCGGTAAGTTTATTCAAATTGAATTTCGAGAAGATGATACGCGACATGAGATTTGTAGGCGCTTTTGTGATTATTTACGGAGCTCTGACTTGCCTTTCGATTATCGGAGCGATTATCGGCGTGCCGATTATAATTATTGGTCTTAGAATACGGGAAGCCGCCGAGCAATTTGAAATTTATAAAGCGACCAATCAGGCGGCGGCTTTGCGAATGGGCTTCGAACTGCAGGGCAAATATTTTCGTCTTGCCAAGATAATAATTATTGTTTCCCTGGTATTAACACTTATCTGGTTCGTCTTTATATTCGGACTTCTAATATCGGGATTTCATACTCTCTATCAGTTGGACGGAATGGATTATAATTCGATCGGACTTTTCAGTTTGATGTGAGAACCATCGAAATTCGTTATATTTGGATGCGTGGTCTTAATTCATGGATGTAAATGAATAAAAATTATAAAACCGCCTTTTTATTAACTTATATAACGATCGGATATAATATTCTCGAAGGTTTAATTTCCGTTGTCTGGGGAATTCAAGACGAAACTTTATCCCTTCTGGGATTCGGAATTGATTCGTTCGTAGAAGTATTGTCGGGGATAGGGCTGCTGCACATGCTTTTGCGAATTAAAAACAATAACGGACAGACAAGCGATAAATTCGAAAGAACAGCGCTTAGAATTACCGGAGCGGGATTTTATATTTTATCCGTCGGCTTGATTGCCGGCTCTATTATTAATATTTATACAGGGCATAAACCGGAGACTACTATAGTGGGAATTATCATTTCCGTAATTTCCATAATCACCATGTCGGTTTTGATTTACAATAAAACGGAAGTCGGAAAGGCTCTTCAATCGGAAGCTATAATAGCCGATGCAAATTGCACAAGAACATGTCTTTACTTATCGATTATATTACTTGCCGCCAGCGCAGGTTACGAATTAACGGGTATAGGCGGCATCGATTCGATCGGCGCAGCTGCAATTGCATGGTTTTCTTACAGAGAAGGGAGAGAAGCTTTCGAAAAGGCTAAAGGAAATTTAATTTGTTCATGCGGGCATTAATTTTAATTACCGCATAACATTATTACATTTCAGATATAATATGAAAAAAGAACTGATAATCATATTAATTACGACCGTTTTTTTATTCAGGTGCGACGGAGGAATAGAACCGGAGCCGGTTAAACCGGACGGACCCACCGGTTTCAAAGGCGCCGTTACGTTCACGGGAGACTGGCCCGACGGAGTCAAGAGGACTCACCTGGTAGTATTTAAAAAGCCGATTCAAAAAACGGACGATTTTTTTCCGCCGAATCTGAGCTTTGTTTCCGATTCGATACCATACGGAAGTTCGGTATTCAATTACAACTCTCTGGAAAATAATTTCTTGCCTATTTTGCAATTGGGAGAAGGATCATACTCTTATGTTGTTGTAGCTCAATCGAAGACCGAAGAAATTTCATTCGAACGAAAAGACTGGTACGTGGTCGGAGTTTATTGCAACAACGGGGATCAATCGAGCCCAAAGGAATTAATACTGCGCGCCGGCGAAATCACGGAAGGAGTAAACATAAAAGTCGACTTTAATAATCCGCCGCCGCAACCTCCATATTAGAGAGGAATTTATGTACAGAGTTTTACTATTTATTATTGTCTCAAGTAGCATTCTGTCAGCTCAAAAGGGCATTATTACCGGTAGAATAGTTGAGGAAGATTCGCAGCCCGTCATTGGAGCCAACATTATTATCGCTGGCTCTTCTTTCGGAGCGGCTTCCGACGAAAAAGGAAGATATGTAATACGGGGTGTTCCGTACGGTCAATATACGATAGAAGTTTCGTGTCTCGGCTACGAAAAAGTCAGCAAAAAAATTACAGTCGACAAAGAGTTTACGCAAATTAATTTCATACTGCGGGAAACCGCCATTGAAACGGAACAAATATTGGTAACCGCTTCCAAGTTCGCGCAAAAGAAAGAAGACTTATCTGTAAGCGCGTTTGTAATTAAACCCGATTTAATATCCCACAAAAATTACCTCGCTTTCGACGAATTATTGAGGGACATTCCTGGAATCCAGGTAAATCTCGAACAAGTAAGCATACGCGGTTCGAGCGGTTACAGCAAAGGAGTAGGCGCAAGAGTGTTGGTTGCTATAAACGGTATACCGCTCTACGGTGGCGATAACGGCGATATAGTCTGGGAATTGATTCCCATGTCAGATATCGAGCGTGTGGAAGTAATCAAAGGACCGGCAAGCTCGCTCTACGGCACGTCTGCTATCGGAGGAGTAATTAACATCATAACTAAAGACGCTTCGACGATTCCCGTTACGTACGTTAAATCTTACGCCGGTTTTTATGATAATCCTTCTTACGACATCTGGAAATGGAACGACAACCTGCGTACGTTCTACGGTACGGAAATATCTCATTCTTCCTCGATCGGAAAGTTCGGTTATACCCTCTCTTTGAAGAAATTCGATAATATGAGTTATCGTCAAAATGATTACCGGAAAAATTATCTCGGATATTTCAAAATAAACAGGACAATCGACACAAATAAGTCGATTCTGCTTTTCGGCAATTACTTGTATATGGACAGAGGAAATTTTTTGTACTGGAAGGATTCCAGAAACGCGTTGGTTCCTAAGGACGAAGACAACGGCAATACGGTCAAATCGAATCGATTTTTTAGCGGACTGGTATATAACAATCGTTTTTCCGATAACCTGAATTCAACATTCAAACTGAGTTATTACTATACTCGCTTCGACGGCTACGGCATCGAAGTAACCACGTCGATTGCCAATCTCTACAGAGCCGAGGCGATTTTTAATTATGCTACAGGCGGCGACTTCAATCATACGGGCGGAATTGAAATTTCCGGTTCTACGGTAAAATCGAATATCTTTTCAGATACTCAATTCGGCGGCGGCGCGCTTTATTTTCAAACGGAATACAGAGGCGTCAAAAATTTAATTGCTACTTTAGGTCTTCGTTACGATTACATTAAACTCGACACAATTAAAGGCAAAAACGCCGTAACGCCCAGATTGGGATTGAATTACAAAATAACAAACGATCTAATCTTTAGAGCGTCGGCAGGCACGGGATTCAGAGCTCCGACGCCGGCGGAAGTTTTTACCACAGCGGGAATTGCCGGCGGCATCGACGTCGAACAAAATCCCGATTTGAAATCAGAAACAAGTTTTTCGTTCGAAAGCGGTTTGATATACAGCCCGACGGAATATTTCAACGTCGAC
Source organism: Melioribacter sp. Ez-97 (assembly GCF_051488665.1). Taxonomy (NCBI): domain Bacteria; kingdom Pseudomonadati; phylum Ignavibacteriota; class Ignavibacteria; order Ignavibacteriales; family Melioribacteraceae; genus Melioribacter; species Melioribacter sp. Ez-97. The sequence goes on from NZ_JBPSEG010000004.1 coordinate 153,520, forward strand.
GCTGCGTTTTATCAGACGGATTACAATAATTTTATCGAGCCGAATTTAACCAAAACCGGAGATATAAAATTCATTAATCTTACAAAGGCAAGAATACAGGGAGCGGAGATTCTTTGTAATCTTGCCGTTTTTCCGTCGTTGTTAAATCTCACATTGGCTTACAATTATATGTGGGCGAGGGATATCGAAAAAAAACGACCGATGAAATACCGCCCGCGCAATACAGTCAACCTACAAATCGGTTTTACCAAACAGCCGTTCGAATTAAACGTCGATTTCAGATATTCGAGCAAAGTCGAAGAAATAGATTTCGAACTGACCGAACCGCCTCTTGCGCTAATAAAAGACGGATACAAACGCGTTCCAGTATACGTAATCGACCTGGCAGGCGGTTTTAATTTTGTTTTCAGCAATATTGCCGCTAAAATTAAATTGAACGTAAAAAACCTTCTCAACTATAATTACGTTGAGTTCATCGGCAATCTCGCGCCGATACGAAATTATTCGTTAAGCGCCGAAGTCTATTTTTAATATCAATGCCTTCCGTGGCTGCAAACGTTATCCTCTCTTTCGGTCAATTCGCCAGACAGATATTTTTCAACGGCGCGGTCGGCGAATTCCTCATCCGTCATAAACGGTTTGATTCCGTTGGCTTCGAGGTCTTCAATCAATCTCCAGCCGCCGGAAGTAAAAATCAAAACCTCGGCTCCTTTTAAAGCTTCTATCAGTCGTTCGTGACCGTGTCTGTGACCTTCGCCGTGATGATGTTCTCCCCTGTTGCCGCGACCGTGATTGGTAAAATTATTTTCCAGATATTGTTTGCCGAGAATTTTACCTTCGGAGCATTCATAAATAATAAAGCCGTTAACGCGTCCGATATGTCCTGATACGCGCAAATTGTCGTCCGAGGCTACCGCTATTTTCATTTTATTCCTCCGCTAATTTTTTAAAATAATCCTGATTTATTCTAAGAGCTTTGCCGTTGATAAGAGCGTCCGCTATTTTATTTCTTGCAGCTTTTAGAATTCGACCGAACGTAGGACGGGATATCTGCATCTTTTGCGCGCCGGTTTCATGGTCGAATCCTTTAAAGTCAGCCCAATAAATTGCTTCAACTTCGTCTTCGGCAAGAATATTTTCCAGAAGCTCGCACATTGGAATCCCGCGCGGCTTGAAATAATACGCCGTCGGGCAGCATTTTATTCTTCTATGTTTTTTGGGTCTTGGCATTGCATTGTTATGAGCATATGTTCATAACAAAATTATAAAATTATTTTTAATTAATCCAGTCGTGAGACATGCTATAATTGATAGAATTCAGCGGGTTGAACTTCAGAAGCGATTATTCGGCATCTGATACGTTATTCTCTCTTTTAACAACTTCCAGGGTAAAATTTGCCGCCATTCCGGCAAGCGCTCCCACCGCCGCCAGAACGGGCGCAAAGAGAGCTCCAAGCACGGCTATAGTAACAGGTATTTCGATATACGTATTTCCTTTTTCGTCTTTTATAATAATGCGTCTTACATTGCCTTCTTTGATCAACTCTTCGATTTTACCCAGCAGCTCTTTTCCTTTGACTTTGAATTCATTAATCACAATTCCTCCCAAATTTTAATACCTGAGACGCATTACGGGAGCAATAAGTTCCGCCTATTTCAGACCGAGTTCTTTGCACATCCTGTAAAAATTGGAAGGAGCCAATCCGAGTTTTTCTGCGGCGGCGGAATCCGAGCTTGAAATGCTCCTCACATATTTGAAATAACGGATCCTGAATCTCCTTTCCACTTCTTTCAACGGCAGCACCTGTCCCTCGTACAAATCTTCGAAACCGGATTCTTCTTTCGATACAATGCTGTTGCCAAGTATCATCGGATTGCTAACGTCTTTAGCTGTAATTCGATCCGGGCAATTCAGCACCAAACGTTGAACTACGTTTCTGAGTTCTCTCACATTGCCGGGCCATTTGTAGTTCAACAAAATTTCCTTTGCGCTTTCTTCAACAACCGGCTTTGTAAACCCGAGGTCCTGACTGAAATAGTCGAGAAAATGATCGAACAGCAGGAGTATATCGTCGCCGCGCTGCCTTAATGGTACGATTTCGAGCGGTACGACATTCAATCGGTAATACAAATCTTCACGGAAGCGGTTATTGTTTACTTCGTGAGCAAGATTCTTATTGGTAGCCGCTATTATTCTCACATTGACGGATATTTTGCCCGTCCTTCCGATTTTTTCGATTTCCCCCTCCTGTAGCACTCTCAATAATTTTACCTGAGCTGTGGGCGAAAGCTCGCCGACCTCGTCGAGGAAAAGAGTTCCGTTATTAGCCACTTCGAAAAGTCCGGGCTTTTCTTTATTGGCGCCAGTGAAAGAACCTTTTTCGAATCCGAACAATTCGCTTTCAAGCAAATCGCTCGGTATGCTTCCGCAGTTAATCGGGACGAAATTTTCGTATTTTCTCTTACTCCTCAGATGAATATTCCATGCGACCAGTTCCTTGCCTGTCCCCGACGGTCCGTTTATCAGAATATTTACATCGCTCTTTGCGTATTTTTCTATATTTTCTTTCAATTGAATCATCGGTTTCGATTCGCCGATAATCTTCTTTGCCTCCAGCAGATTTTCAATGTTTTTCTTAAGCCGTTTATCGGATTTAAGCTTTTGCTTTTCGAGTTTCTTTTTTTCATACGCATTGAATATACTGAGTATGAAATCGGTCGGCTGATAAATATATTCTTCAATATTGCCGGGATATTTGGTGCAGTACCAGAAAGCGCCCGCCTGAAGTAAATTATTGGCGAAATCGTAATTGGTAATATTTATTGTCATCTTTGTTACGACAATGATTTGAATGAACGGGTCGTAACTTTTCATTTTGGCAATCAATTCCTCGCCTTTTAGACCGCCCGAAATCTGATAGTCCATTATAACCACGTCATATTTATCCGGATTCTCTCTGATCAACGAGAGAGCCGCCATTCCGTTTGAAACAGTGTCGAGCAATTTTATTCTCGAATTGTAATAGTCGAGCGTGTTTTTAACTCTTCTTACGTCGAATTCTTCGTCTTCCACAAGCAAAATATTAATCATATCTTGTTTCTGCATACTGCTTCTTCCTTAATTTTTTATTTTAATAGTAAACCGGCAGCCGCCTTCTTTTAAATTTTCAACGTCGAGTTCCCAGCCGCATTTTTCGACAGCCATTTGATAAGCTATGTAGCAGCCGTACCCGGAATTAGTGGCTTCGAGTCTTTTTGTGGAAATATTCTCCAGGAATATCTTCTTAACCCCTTTCGAATCGACCTCGAGCAGCTCGCTTTTAATTCCCACGCCGTCGTCTTCGATCGTTATAATGGTGCGGTTGTTATTCTTATCGTATTTTGTCGTTATTTTTATTTTAACAGATTCTTTCTGACTGTGATCGATGCTGTTTTGTATCAACGGTTCGAGTATTTCCCACACTACAAACTCGTTGACGTTTACCGGAGGAATGTCGTCGTCGAGCAGCAATTCGAAACTGAACATATCGTTTCGACTCGATATTCTGAGAAAAATATTTTCCACAATAAACTTAATTACTTCATTAATGTTTGTATGGAACATCGGATTAATTATCGTATTGATTTCCTGGTCGTACCATTTCATGTCGTAAATAATTCTCGAAATGAAGTTGGAATAAGTCAGAACTCTTTTTTTAAGTTCGTCGATTCCTTCGCTGTTCATTTTCCGGACGTCTTCTTTTATAAAGCCGATAATCTTTTCCGCTTTGTGGTGCGTATGATAAATTCTTTTTGTAAAGAGGGATTCCTTTTCGAGTCTGATTTGTTTTTTGATGTTTTCTTCGTGCTCCTGGAAAAATTTTCTCTGGGCTTCGTTTCGTTCTTTAACCGCCTGCGACGAGATGTAAAAGATTATAACAAGTCCGAGAAAAATTAAGGAAGTATAGATAACCGCTACTTTATCGAAATTCGCCGTAACTTCTTTTGTAAGAAAAGTGAAGTCTGGCGTAATTTTCATATACATTACGCCGAGATACTCGCCGTCCGGCACAAAGGGAACAAGAATTTTAAAAGTCTTGTTGTTTTCTAAAATCGAATAGATAGTTTCCGACGCTCTTATTTCGTCTCTGTACCCGAGAAAAAGTTTAACCGCTTCGGAATGTCCGTTGGGACCGGTCTCGTAGGGTTCGAGCTTGTCGGTAAGAAATGCATAAAGTTTTTGACCGCTGTCGATAACATAAATACGGTGATTTTTAAGAAGTATCAGACTTATATCTTCCACGCTTTTTTGTATTAACTGCTGTTTAAAGATCACGTTGAACGAGTATGTGATTTTCCTCTGGTCAAATTCGGACATCGGCTTTTCCATAAAAAGATTTTCGTAAAGAAGTTCCATACTCGTTGTCGTAATGATAGCCAGGCGCTCCGCCGAATATTTTTGATACCAATCCTGAGTCTCGTTCAAAAAATCGCTCAATGAAGATTTCTGAACAAAAGCCATTACAAGTTGAAAAATAATAAGGACGAACAGAAACGCCGAAATGTGCCGGATTTCGAATCTGTATTTGGAAAATTTATTTTTTAATTTTTGCCGTACCATAAAACTCCGCTCATCTCTCCTGTAAAATATTTTTTTCAAGTTGAATTGCGTTTGTGGCTTTGTTCAAAGCTTCTTTTACAGGCAGTCGTTTCTTCAAAGCCTCGTCGATATAGTACGACATTATTTTTGAAAATCTCGTATAGTCGGGGTGCGCGGGTCTGTGCTTAGCCGTTTTCAAATATTCTTTTATCTTTGGAATTTCAGGGTACTTATTCAAATAGAGCGTGTCTTCATAAAATCTTTTTATGACGGGATAATGCCCGCTTAATTTGTAGAAAATTTCCTGAGCTTCGTCGCTCAATAAAAATTTCAGGAAATCGATTGTTTCTTTCTTCTTGGTCGAAAATTTGGATACCATCAAATCCCACCCACCAACAATCGACGTGGGAACGCCGCCCTTAAAATACGGTATCCGCATTTTCTTCAGTTTAGACTGCTTTTCTTTGTCATAAGGTTCGTTAATAAAATCCATGTCGTAGGTAGGCCAGCCGTGTATAACAAATCCGTCATTTTTAATAAAGTATTCGTAGCTCGAAATCTCCGTAAATTTGGTTACAACCGGCGGCGTCGCTTTATATTTATAAATAAGATCTACCATAAATTGCAAAGCTTTTTCGGCTTCGGGTCTGTCGAGATTAAAACCGTATTGCTGAAAGTAATTCGGATTCTGGCTTAAAAGGAATTCCATAAAGTTACATATCATGCCTTCGTAATCGGCGGCTGGAAAGATATAAAACGGCTTGTCGCCTTTGTATTCGTTTCTGTAGCTCAAAAATTCTTCCCATGTAATATTGGAGCTGTCTAACTTTTCTATCAGTTCTTTACCATTTGGGAGAGTCTCTGCCAGGTCTTCCCGGTAATAACAAATACTGTTTACAAGCACAAGAGGAACGGCGACCAATTCGCCGTTAAAATAACACGATTCCACGGCTAAAGGCAGAAGCCGTTTTTTTTCCTCTTCGGTCAAATATTTGTCGAGCGACTCGCCCCATTTTGCAAATCTCTGCACCCAGATAATATCGACCGCAAAGAGATCAATGCCGTCGCCTGTGCCACGCAGCGAACGCGCCAGGACTTCCTTTCTTTCATTTGTACTAAAATCGAAATTGGGAAAGTCGATCGGAATTACGCGTACTTTACCTTTGTTTCTCTCGTTATAAATTTCTATTAACTTTTTATGAGCCGCCGTAATTCTGTCGGCAAAATAAATTTCGACGACCTTGTCGCCCTCGCTCCGGTTAACGAAAAAGTTAATCGCATAATAAGCGAAGACAGACACAATCAGAATGCCGAGCGCCCATTTGAATTTAGTATTCATAAATAATTCGTTCGGTTCATTTTACAAAAATAGCCATCGAATTCTTTTTATTCATTGTATTATTTTTTCCCTTCCATTACTGCTTTATAAAACTTGCCGCTGTCGGTAAGTTTATACGTATCCCACGATTCGAACATTTTCGGATGCCATTCCGGGTCGAATACCCACCAGACCCAGCTGATGCCTTTTGATTCGAGATAATTAATAATCGCCTCTCCGTATTCTCCGTTTGAATTGATCGATTCGTCGCCCATAGTAAATCCGATTTCCGTTGCGATTACCGGATACTTCCGAGCTGCAAAGCCGAAATTTTCTTCCCATTTGGGCTCCCACGGCTTTGTGCGTTTATGCGGATACGGATGCGTTACGTAGCCGATATTTTCGGCTTCAACGGGTTCGATAAGCAAGGGAGTTAAATCGTAAGCCCAGTCGAATCCGGCAACCAGCGGAATTGTTTCAGCATCGTAAGCCCTGATTAAAGCAATCATCTTTTCGTTCAATTCTTTCCATTCCGTCCACGACATTATACCGAGCTGATTAAAATAGAGCGTCGGTTCGTTGAATAGCTCATAAAATGCGACCGTATTGTTTCCGCTGTATCTCCTTGCGATTGTCCGCCAGAATTCGAACGTCTCTTTTTTGGTAGTTTCATACATCGGGTCCTGGAACAATTCCATTCCGAGATTTCCTATTGTGTGCCAGTCGATTATAATATACATTCCGAGCTCCGTACACCATTCTACCGCCTGGTCGAGCAATTTCAAATAATTTTTCTCGCCTCTTTCGCGCCATGCTATCGGATGAACGGGAATGCGCACAATCATCGTTCCGAGTTCTCTTACTTTTTCGAAATGCTTTTTATTCCAATAACCTTGATTTGCAATTTTATCGGGGTCGGAAATAGAAACGCCCCTGAACAAAACAGTGTCTCCGTTTTCATTCACGAATCGATTCCCTTCCACTTTAATTAGAGGCAGTTTCTTTTTATCAGGAGTTTCGAACGATTCTTTCAAATACGAGTCGTGCCACCATGCATGATACTTGGTTTCCTGAGCGTTTGTAAAACTGATTTTCGAGGCAAATAAAAACAATATGATTAACTTAATTATGTTTTTCATTTTTATTCCCTTTTTTAATCCCAATTGTCCGTTCTGAACGAAGAAGCGGGAAGCCCGGCTTTATTGAAAAGCGTGCCTTCCGAAATGTTATCCCAGCAATAACGTACGGCTGCGGGTTTCTCGACGCTATCGGAATAGACAATTAATTTATCGTCTTTGATTTCCACTTTGGCTTTTTTAAATACTTTATCTTTCCCGGCAATAAGGAAATTATTTTCTCCGTTGATTTCTTTAATTACCAATCCGCCGTCTGTATAGTCGAATGTAAGAATTATTTTATTGCCTTCTATTTTCATCGATTTATAGATGGGTCCGGAAAATTCGATTTTCTTGCCGTAATTTTTAGCCAGAGCCCATCTTGCAAGCCGTTCTCCCACATCCTTTTTGTTCGCGGGATGAATGTTATTCGGATTGCCGATGTCGAGAGTTACAGCCATGCCTGTATTGGGCACGGAAAGCGTCATGAGCTGAGCTTCTCTCAATTTCTGAGATTCAACGTTCGGACCGTAATTGTAAGGCGCAATTTGTACGTAATAAAACGGGAAATCGCCCAGCCCCCATTCTTCTCTCCAGTTTTTAATCATTAAAGGAAAAAGCGTTTTATACAATTCGGGATTTCCCGCGTTCGACTCGCCCTGATACCAGATAGCTCCTTTAATGCCGTAAGGTATCAACGGGGCAATCATGCCGTTAAAAAGGAGAGTCGGAGTGAACGACGAATATTCAACGGACAATTTCGGACGTTTATAATATTCGGCATTTTTAACGTCGAACAGATACAACTTGCCGCCGTAATATTCGGCGACAGGCAAATATTTCCACGCGCCTGCCAGAGAAATCGACTCGTTCGAATCGGCGGGGCGAATTTTCATTTTTTCGGACGAACCCCAAATTCCTCCGCCGCCTTGCGTGTCGATAACCCGAACGGCAATCATTATATTTTTATCCTTCACTAATTCGGCGGGAATTCTATAAATCCGGTCTGTCTGCCAATAGCCTCCTTCTTCGTAACCTCCTAATTTTACGCCGTTAACGTAAGTAACGTCCATGTCGTCAATCGGTCCGAGTTCCAAAATCAATTCTTTATTAACCCATTCATCTTTGATAGTCGCGTTTTTTCTGAACCAGACTACGCCGTCGAAATTGCCGATTTCCGTCGATTCCCATTTAACGGGCAGGTCCATCGTTTTCCAAGCCGAATCGTCGAAGTCGGGTTTTGCGCATTCGGAATCGTTCAAGTCAAGACCTTTCCACGGAGTCGGCGATTTAATCGAATTGATATCGACAGTCGGTTTTTCTGCAAGCCAGGCTTTAAGCCGGTCGATTTCTTTACGCGCATCCTTCAGCTTTTCGACAATATCTTTATATTCGTCGACGGTGGAAATATATTTGGCGCCCGTCCAGGCTTCTACCGGCGTTCCGCCCCAGCTCGAATGAATTAATCCCACGGGAACATTCAATTCTTCGTACAATTTTTTCCCGAAGAAGTAAGCCGTTGCGCTGAACTTTGCCGCCGATTCCGGATTCGATTCTTCCCAATGCCCCACGCAATCGAATTCCGGTTTTTCGGATATTGCTCTTGTGACAGTAAAGAATCTTATATTTTTATTCGTCGCATTCGCAATAACTTCCTTGCTGTGGGCAACCGTATCTGTAGGAGGCCATCCTTCAAGCGGCATTTCCATATTCGACTGCCCCGAACAGAGCCACACCTCGCCAATCAATACATTCTTGAATTCCATTTCCGATTTGCCGTCTGTAACGCTTAGTAAGTAAGGACCGCCTGCGGATGGAGTTTTCAAATGAGCAATCCACTTTCCGTTTTGATCGGCTGTCGCTTTTGCCGATTCATTCCACGAAGCTTTAACGGTAATTTCGGCGCCGGGATTGCTCAAGCCCCAAACGGCAACTTTCGAATTTTGCTGCAATACCATATTGTCCGAAAAAATCGAAGGCATTTTTAATCCTTTTCCGTTTTCAGCAAACAATAAAGATGCGAACAAAAAGAACATTAAAATTCTCATAAATTTCCCCCTTATTAAGTAAAATTGTTTAAAAGATACCGTTTAATTCAATCTATTTATAGCAAAAACTACGCCTAAAGAATCGATTTTTTTATCGTCAAAATTAAGTGATAATTTACTCCTTTTTTATCATTTTGATAAAAATATATCATTATTGTAAAAACAAATATAGTTTTTGAGCCGATAACAAACGAAAAAAATAGCATAATTTTTGTACTGATAAGTTATCAGTCAATTAAACGTTAAAGTGACAACCAGATGGGAATACAAAAAGAGATGCTTAATGAATTAAAAAGCAATTTAATCTATAAATGGTATCCGCTTGTCATCGACAAGCAATACGGCGGATATTTTACGAATCTGGCATACGATCTCAGTTTAATGAAAGAGCAGGAGAAAATGATCGTTACGCAGTCGCGCCACATGTGGACTACATCCAAAGCGGCAAAATTTTTGAACAGCGACATGTTGTACGAATCGGCATTGCACGGTTTGGATTTCCTGAAGAATCGGATGTGGGACGAGCGTTACGGCGGCTTTTTCCAGATTCGGAGCAGAGAAGGTAAATTATCCGATGCGGAAGGCTGGTTCGAAGAAAAAAGAACGTACGGCAATGCGTTTGCAATTTACGGCTTATCGGCTTTGTACGGACTTACGAAAAATAACGAAGCGCTCGAGCTTGCAATCGAAACTTTCAACTGGCTGGAAGAGCATGCATACGATCCGCTTTACAAAGGATATTTTCAATTTCTGACGCGCGAAGGAAAGCCGTTCGGCAAAAACGATTCGTACAAAACAAAAGCCACCGACGCAGTTGAAGCGGGCTATAAGGATCAGAATTCGTCCATACATCTGCTGGAAGCCTTTACCGAACTCTACGGAGTGTGGCGCGATGAAAAAGTTCGCCAGCGGTTAGAAGAGTTGTTAATTCTAATCAGAGACACGATTACCCACCCGAAAGGATATTTGCAATTGTTTTTTGAGCGCGACTGGACGCCCGTTTCGTTCAGATACGCCGCGCCGGAAATACGGGACGCAAATTATCGACTTGATCATGTATCGTTCGGGCACGATTACGAAACTGCTTTTCTGATGCTCGAAGCTTCTTATAAACTCGGTTTGAAAAACGACGCCGCCACTTTATACGCGGCTAAAAAAATGCTCGACCACGCCATCGAAAACGGATGGGACGCTTCGAGCGCAGGATTCTTCGACGAAGGCTATTACTACTACGCAGAAGGAGAATGCAAAATCATTAAGGACACCAAAAACTGGTGGGCGCAGGCTGAAGCTTTGAATGCCCTCTTACTCTTTTCGAAAATATTCCCGAATGAGAAACGCTACTATAAACTTTTCCTTCAGGAGTGGGAATATGTAAAAAAATATCTGATTGACCATGAGCACGGCGACTGGTATTGGGGAAGCCTTGAAAAAGAACCGCACTATAAAACAGCTCCGAAAGGGACAATCTGGAAAGCTACTTATCACAACGGCAGAGCGTTGATGAATTGTATATTGATGCTTTCCGACGAGGATTCTGAATTGTATCAAAGCAACGATCAATTCAGAGAATTAAAATCGGAATTCGATGATTTCATAAACCACTGGCAAAAAGCGGCTGTTCAAATGGCGGAAAAATAAAAAGCCATGCTAAACCGAAATTTTAAATTAGCATGGCTTTTTAGGAGGCGCTGAAGCCGAAAAATCAGATTTTAAGCTTTTTCATTATCCGCAGATTTTTATCTATCAATTCATATCTCTGTCTTACGCATTCGGCGCTTCTCAATCCGTCTTCGGGCGTATTCATTACATAATCGAGCAGTCTGTCGACGGTCGAATACGCAACGTGCATACGCGTGTCGGAAGAAGCGTAATAGATTAAAACGTCGCCGTTTTCTTTTTTAACCCAGCCGTTGCTGAATACTACGTTCGAAACGTCGCCTATTCTCTCTTCGCCTTCCGGAGCGATAAAATATCCCCCCGGTTTTGCAATTACTTTCGACGGGTCTTTCAAGTCAGTCAAAAACAGATAAAGCACATATCGCAATCCTGCTGCGGTATTTCTGACTCCGTGAGCCAGTTGCAGCCAGCCTTTTTCGGTTTTTATTGGTGCGGGACCCAATCCGTTTTTAACCTCTTTAATAGTATGGTACACTCTTTCGTCAATTATCTTTTCCTCTTCAATGACCGGATTTTCAATCGAGTCCGTCAATCCCCATCCGATACCTCCTCCTGTACCTGTGCTTATAAAACCGTCTTGCGGTCTGGTATAAAAAGCGTATTTCCCGTCCACAAACTCGGGATGCAGAACCACGTTTCTCTGTTGCGGAGATTTTGTTTTCAAATCCGGCAGTCTTTCCCAGTTAATCAAATCTTTTGTTCTGGCGATGCCGGCTTGAGCGACAGCCGCCGAAGTATCGGTCGGAGGCGCGTCGGGGTCTTTTCGCTCGGTGCAGAATATTCCGTAAATCCAGCCGTCTTCGTGCTTAACCAAACGCATGTCGTAAACGTTTGTATCGGGATTGTCCGTTTCCGGCATTTTGACCGGATAGTCCCAGAATTTAAAATTGTCTATACCGTTTGGCGATTCGGCAATTGCAATAAACGACTTTCTGTCGGCGCCTTCAACTCTGACTGCCAACACAATCTTACCGTTGAATTCCATTGCGCCCGCGTTAAATGCCGCGTTAATTCCCATTCTTTCCATCAGATAAGGATTCGTTTCATAATTCAAGTCGTATCTCCAGAACAACGGCGTATGCTCCGCAGTGAGAACCGGGTATTTATAACGATAAAAAACGCCGTTTGTTTTGGGCAGTCTCGCGTTTTTTCTTTTTATCAATTTTTCGTGTTCTTCGAAAAGCTGTTTCAATCTCTTATTAAAAGCGTTTTTGGTCATTTTATCTCCTCGTTGTTGTTCCTTTTTTGATCAAGTTCGATTTCTATTTTTTTCATAAAATCTTCGGAAAGCGGATAGAAGAAAATAAACAGAGCTGCAAGAAGAGCGCCTATGCCGGCAAATACGCTGATTATCAGACGAATGCCGAGCAACGATTCCGAAGTTTGTTCGATATTTGCCTGGAATCCGAACAAAGCCAGCAGCCATCCCGTTAATGCCCCGCCGAGCGTCCATCCGAATTTTTGCGACATAGAAGACGAAGAAAAGATTAATCCCGTAGCCCGTCTTCCGTTTTTCCACTCGGAATAGTCGGCAATATCCGCATACATCGACCAAATCAAAGGCAGTACAATTCCCGCGCTTATGCCTATAAATATATTAAGCGCGAAAATCGGAATGAGTTGATCGGGCTTCAAAAAATAGAGCAGAAAACTGAGTATTGCGGATAATAGCGCGGCTATCATAAAAGTTTTTTTCTTTCCTATTACAGAAGATACCGGTTTTGCAAGCACAACGCCGATTATATTCGTTGCCAGCCAGAGAGTCATATACGCCGAAGCAAGCTCAGCCTGTGTAAAATTATAGCTGGCGCCGAATATTTCAAGCGACCGGTCTTTAATAAAATATTTAAAGTAATAAAGGATTGAACCGTCTCGCAGGGAATTAAAAATTAAAATCGATATTCCGGCGGCAAGCATTATAAACCACGGACCGTTCTTCGAAATATCTTTCAGATCATCTTTTAAAGAGGAACGTTTAACTCCGGCGGGTTTAAGCCGTTCTTTGGTTCCGGCAAACGTGAAAAGGAAAAAAAGCGCGGCAAGTAGGGCATAAACGCCCACGGTCCATTGATATCCTTGCGCAGGATTTTCCTTGCCTCCGAAATATTCCACAAGATAAGTTGCCGTCGCGGTTACCAGAATACCGCCTGAAAAAGCTCCGACAAACCGGAATGAAGCAAGCGAAGTCCTTTCCTGCGGATCGTTTGTCATTACTCCCATAAGAGACGAGTAAGGCACATTAACAACTGTATAAATCATCATCATCAACGTATAGGTAACATAAGCATAGACCAATTTGCCCGTAGGACCGAAATCCGGGGTGCTGAAAGTAATTATACCGATTACGGCAAACGGCACGGCGCCGAAAAGCAAGTACGGACGGAATTTACCCCATCGCGTTTCCGTTCTGTCGCATATTACTCCCATCATAGGATCGTTAATTGCGTCCCATATTCTCGTAACCAGAAACATCGTACCTACAGCAGCTGCTGATATTCCGAATATATCGGTATAAAAAAAGAGCAGAAACATCGAAAAGAGTTTCCAGAACATTGAAGATGCAAAATCTCCGCAACCGTATGCTACTTTTTCTTTAAACGGTATTTTAATGCCTTCATTATTATTCATATTTCTCCCGGAATATCATTCAATTTTCGAAGCGATTTCTCTATATATTTTTTCCGTTTCTTCCCCGCAAATTTCATCGAGTTTGTTCCACCATGTAAATTTGAGTATTATTGAAGTAACGGCCGTTACTCCGAGAGTAATCGCAAAGTAAGTATATTCATGAATTACCAGATAAATCGGCGCCGCCAAAAGAGTCGTCTGCCATACAATACCGATTATAACATTAAACAAATCCCTTTTGAATCCGAGATTCGGATTGAATTCCGGAAAGCGGGCTTTAACTTTCTCATGAACCGGTTTCCACAATCCCCAGGGGCGAACGGTTATATAAAATTTCATTAATACATTGTCGGGCTCGGGCTCTGTTAAATAGCTGCCCAATACCGAACCGAGCACTGAGATTGCCAGCACATACGGAAATGCGTTGAGAGCGGGGAGCGACGGGAAAAGCACCGGCATTATCAAAGCCGCCGCTATGCCGATTACCATTCCCCAGAAATAACCGTATCCGTTCATTCGCCACCAATACCATTTCAATACGTTTGCCGCTGTATATCCGCCCCATAATCCGTTAACAATCCAGAGCGTTATCTGATTGACCGACTGCGCCATTATGCCGAAAACGAATCCGAGTATCACAAAAAATATCGAAACGGCAATGCTCATATGAACGTATTTTTTCGGATGGGCGTTCGGATTAATAAATTTCTTATAAATGTCGTTTACCACATATGCCGGAGCGGCATTGATCGTAGCCGCATACGTCGACATAAAAGCTGCAAGAAGACCCGCCAGCAGCACTCCGACCAATCCGACAGGTATCAAATCTTTGAGAGCCAGAGGCAGTATCATTTCGAAATCGACATTCGGACCCATTGCTTTTAATTCCGGCATCAGAAATACAAGAGCCAGAACCGTGAGACCGGCAATCATCATATATCTTGGAAAAAAGAGAACTAGGGACACCAGCCAGCTCATTTTGGAAGCTTCTTTGGGATTCTTAGTAGCCAAAATACGCTGCATGTCGTAATTCGGAGCCGGGCCTGCCGCGCTGACAAGTATTCCCTTAAACAATACCATCATCATAAAAATCATAAACAATTCATAACCGTCTTCGGCTATTTTAGCGTTGACTGATTCCATTATACCCGACCAATCGAGATTCAAATGCCATCCGAAAAAGAGTTCTTTCCATCCGTGAGGGATTACTGCGTTTAATGCGTCGGGAGCGACCGCATTCATGGCAACAATACCGACTGCAATCGAAGCGACAGTCATCACGAGAAACTGAAGCACTTCAGTCGCCACTACGCTTACCATCCCCCCTTTGACCGCGTAGATTGCCGTAATGCTCATTAAAATAATTGCATAGGTATCGGGCGACAGATCCCACGGCAGGAATATTTTTGCAAACTTCCCGATTCCTTTAAAGTCGTAAGCAATAAAACCGACTACGCTGACAAGCGCGAAACACACAACAATAATATGAGCAAGTCGGGCGCCTTTGCCGTTCCCGAATCGCGTTTCGATCCATTGCGCTCCCGTCATAACGTTCGACCGGCGCAGCCAGATAGAGAGATATGCAAAAAGGAATACCTGATTGAAGATAGGCCAGAGCCACGGTATCCAAACGCTTTTCATACCGTAAACAAACAACAGATAAACAAGCCACATGGTGCCGGTTATGTCGAACATACCCGATGCGTTTGATATTCCAAGCATCCACCATGGCAATTTATTGCTGCCCAGAAAGTACGAATCGATATCTTTGATCGACCTTTTAGACACTAGTATTCCGATGGCGAGCACTATGGCAAAATACAATATTATTATTGCCAGGTCTACAATGTGTATCTGCATATTTTTCCCGTAGATTTATTTTTTAATTTTTGTTCCGTCAATTATCATTTTTATTTCTTCGTTTTCAATTTGCAATTACCGGATACGCCAATACGTCTTTCAACAGTCGTATCCTTTGATTAAGATTTATTTGATTAATTGTCGTTTCATTAATCGGTCTTGAATACAAATCGGGCAAATCTCTTTCGAGCAATATTTTTTCTGTCAAAGTAAATTCAACAAAGTTCCTTTCGCTCGGATGCCCTTTATACGGAGCGTAATGATGTTTCTTGTTTGCATTTCTCCATACCATCAGATATGCTATTCGGACAGAATCGCCTTCGATGGTTTTGTAGAGTTTTTCAGTCCACCAATTGGAATCGACAATTCCTTCCAAACCGGTTTCGGTAAATGCGGCAATTTTGTTTTTACGCTCTGCCAACGAAGTCACAATGGCAAGTTTTTTTTCAATCCATTGAATTCCGTCGCCGTCGGGCATAAAATCGTAATAGTCGTCCATGCCGAGGATATCGACGTAATCGTCGCCCGGATAGCGCTCAAGATAATCTTCCTCGGAATAAAAATTCCTGTCGGGCGAATATGCGTAGAGAATATTTCTCAAGCCTCTTTTGTCCCTGAGATATTCAACCGTCGTTCTCCATAACTTTTTAAATTCTTTGGGACTGCAAAAATTCTTTCCCCACCAGAACCAGCTTCCGTCGAATTCGTGAAAAGGACGAAATATGAGAGGTATCGGATTTCCAGAAGAATCTTTCAGCGTTTCGACAAAATCCGCAATTTGGTCGAGCATTCTCAGATACTTCAGATAATAACCACCGCCGGGTAAGATTTTCGGAACCGCTATTGTAGTGTCGTAAAACGATTTGTCGGTTACCGGATTGGGCGCATGCCAGCAGAAAGCATTCACTCCGCCTCTCGAGTAGGCTCCCCGCACGAGTTGAGTTATACGCTTTTCTTCATTCGGCACGTTCGGCTCCCATGTCAACACTCCGAAGTCCCATCCGTATAAACCGGGATAGGAACCTGTAACGTCCTTTACGTCAGACCTTCCTTCTTCGCCGCGCCAGCCTACGCCGTATGCCGTTGCGTCGTGATGACCGAAAATCGTATTCGCGTTCGATATCATTTTCAAGTTATAAAATAGCAATAGAGTTTCCCTTGTCGCGTTGGAATCCGCCAGTCTAAAGTTTTTCTCTTTTTGAAATTCGAGCACATTGAATTCCGAAACGCAAGCGTTTATTGAAATAATTATTATCGTTAAAAGACAGTATTTACGAATCATAATAAATCGAATTAATTGCGCGTAATGAATTTTCTTTTCCCAAGCCGGTTCATATCCGCCGCATGTCCGGATATAATTTCGAGAGTCGACTTGTCCGATATAAAAATCGAATTAAGCCCCTGCGGTTCCTGAGGCGGATCGCCTGTAAACGGATCGCCTTTTTGCCAGATATAATTGTCGTCGACGCTTTTTCCTTCGCCGCCCCAAGCCCAGAAATTAGTGCCTGCAATCGGAGCCCCCGCCTTGGCGCTGTCGGCTGCCAATTCGAACAATTTGGAAAAATACCTGTCCCTTGCAGTAACGGGCGATCCGGGATTATACTCTTCATTATCCCTGGGCATACCGAATTCTTCCAGCGTTATCGGTTTATTCAACTGCCGCGCAAGCTTCATATGCTCGTTGAAATAATCGACAGCTTTCGATTCTGTCGAAGGATAAGTTCCTTCAATATTTTTGGCGTCGAACCAGCCCCAATTTTTTGCCCACAAGTGAAAAGTGGCATAATCGATATTCGGACTTTTATGAGCGTTAATAAAAATCGTATCCGAATTAAGACACCCGCCCAAGCCCTCGTTCCCCGTTGTAATCAGATGATTGGGGTCAATTGAGCGGATAAACGCCGCGGTTTCGTCGATCCATTTATAAAAATTTTTGGCGTTACGGAAGCCTTCTTTGCCCCAGCCGGGTCTCGGCTCGTTAGCAAGCTGCCACGCCATTATGGCCGGGTCTTCATAATAATAATCACCCGTGTATTTATTTTTTCTGGTAATAATTTTCAAAATGAAATTCCGGTAATATTCGTTTGCCTTTTCGTTGGTGTAAAATTTAGCCGAATAATTCATAAACTCGGTCCATCCCTGAGTAGGGTTATGCGGGTCGACGTAATTCGAATCGCCCGACCATCTGTTGTATACGGCAAATCCGCCTGACCATTCCCAATAATTACTCAAAAACACGACAGCGAACATCCCCCGTTTACGTATTTCCGAAAGGAGATAATCGAGCCCGTCCAATAAATCTTCATTATAACTTCCGGGTTCGTCTTGAAAAGCAGGGTCGAGCGAACCTTTAATGTACGATTTTTCCGACGCCGCCAGTATCCTCAAATTAGTTATTCCGAGTTCTTTCAGATAATCGAGTTCGCGTTTGAGCCTTTCACGGTCTCCCCCCTGCTCGCCGCTGCGTCCCAGATAACAGCCGTACCATAAATTCGTCCCGGCAAAATAGTACGGCTCGCCTTTGTATTCAAAATGCGAGTCGACGACCCGCACAAAATCGGTTTTATTTAGTATAGACCCGCTGCACCCCGAAAACAAAATGAGAAATACCGAAAACAGCGCAATTTTTTTCATCAATATGCAGACTCCGACTTAAGAATAGAGTTAGTAAAGTTATAGTACAGAAATTATGCCACTTAATAATCCCTTTATCCCTCTGTTAATCGATTATTTCGATTACATTTATTTATAAGGATAATAAAATTTTATCAAAATGATAAACGCCATAAGAACAATAAATTTCATACCGTATTTGAATTCGATAATTTTTACGGATATTTTAGTCGGGATTAAATCGGCGCCAGATGAAAATAAAATCCGGACAAATAATAAAAACGGTTATTTTCTTACAGTTTATACTGTATCTGTATCTTTACCTGCATTATGACGTAGTTTCTTACGCGTATGTTACTATAATTTCCTCGATTCTTTTTGCGCCTTTTGCCATAGCGCTTGTTAAAGACGGAACCGATCGAAAAACCCTTTATATGGGATTGGCTGTAGCTTTTATAATTCGTTTGTTATTTATAAATCATTTCCCGATCGGGAGCGACGACATTTACAGATATATTTGGGACGGCAAAGTTCAGTACAACTGTATCAATCCTTATTTATATCCTCCCAATGCAAGCGAATTAAATCATCTTTCGAGCGAGATAATACCGAGCAAAGTTAATTTTCCGGATATGAAATCGATCTATTTCCCGCTTAGTCAGTGGCTTTTTTATCTGGGATATTTAATCGGCGGGGAAGCCGTATGGGGATTAAAACTCCTCATGCTGCTGTTTGAAATGATTACCGTATCGGGAATTTTATTGCTTTTGAAAATCAGAGACATGAACGCAGGCAATGTTTTGCTATATGCGTTGTGCCCTCTAATTTTAAGTCACATTGGAATTGACGCTCATCTTGACGGATACGGATTTACGTTTTTTATCTTCTTTCTTTATTTCTATCTTAAGTCCTCGGATAATGACGCGATAAACAAAATAATTTCCCTAATATTTCTGGGATTTGCTTTGTCGGTTAAACCCGCTTTCCTGATTGCTCTGCCGGCAGTTTTTCTATATGAACCGGATATCAAAAGAAAAATCGTATTTCCGTTAATTCCCGCGTTTGTGCTGGCAATTCAATTTATACCGTACTTAGATACTCCCGATTTATTTCAGGCGCTATTAAAATTCACGAAGAATTGGACGTTTAACGGAAGTATATTCAGCCTGATTAACGCGTTCCTGGAACACAACCAGAAATCAAGATTGATTTGCTTATTCTTATACGCGGCGGTATTCATGATTTATTACATTTATACGAAACGAACGCGCATTGAGATCGACCTTTATTATACATACCTTTTAATGTTGCTGTTTTCACCGGTAGTGCATCCGTGGTACGCAGGCTGGTTAATAATATTATTGCCCGTAGCGCCGAAGCAAAGCGGAATTTTCTTTGCCGCGCTCATAAGCGTAACGGCAGTTACAATAATGAATTATCAGCTTTACGGAGTATGGAAGGAATATCCTTTGTTGCTTGCAGTCGAATATCTGCCGGTGGCAATATTGCTTATACGCGAATTAATCGTCGACGGCGGGAAGATACACGTTAAAAATTGAACCCTCGTTTTTCCGGCTTTCGAGTTCTATGTAGCCTTTCATATATTCAATCATTTTTTTTGAAAGCGTAAGACCGAGACCGGTGCCTTCGTAATTTCTTTTGTGTCCTTCGCTTGCCTGCCGGAATTCCTGAAATATAATTTCTTTATCCGCATCGTCAATACCGATTCCTGTGTCCTTAATACTGATTAAATTCCATTTAACGTCTTCTTTTTCGATTGCATCAGCGGATATGCTTACCTCCCCTTTCGAAGTAAATTTTATTGCATTGTCAATAATATTGCCTAACGCTCTGGTAAAAAGATTATTATCTATCTCCGAATGCAGCTCAAACCCGGGTAAATTCAGTTTAAATTCGAGTCCTTTTGCCGCTGCGATAGGAAAGAAATAATCATACTGCTTTTTTATCCATCCGTTTAATGAAGATTTCGATAATTGCAAATATCCGGAGAGCGATTCGAGCTCAGATAACTGAAGCACGCTGTCCAGAGTATTCAACAGTCTTTTGCCCGCCGAATTTATATCTCCCACAATTTCTTTGGTTTCCTCGTTAATGTCGTCTTCAAGCAGAAATTCCGTAAAGCCGAGAATGCCGATCAACGGAGTGCGAAATTCGTGGCTCATGTTCGCCAGCAGAGAGGATTTGAGCCGAGCGGCTTCTTCGGCTTTTTCTTTAGACCTGATAATTTCTTCTTCGGCTTTTTTCTTATGTGATATATCCTCGTAGACGGTAAGATAATGCGTAACTTGCCCGCGATCGTTGACGATGCCCGAGACGGAAGCGGAAACCCAGATAAATTCTCCCGTTCTTGTTTTAATCTTAATATCTTTGCGCCAGACTTTATCCTGTCTGATTGCTTCGATAATTTCATCTCTATACGTATTGCTGTCGTCCGTAACGACAACGTCGGCGATTCTTTTGCCGATTACATCGTCGTAATAAAATCCTGTAAGATCGTAAAATTTCGGATTTACGTAGTCTATTTTACCTTCCAGGTCTACAATTACCATTGCAACGGGACTCTGATAAATCGCATAGTAAAGTTTTAATTTTTCTTTTTCCAGCTTCGACCGCGCTTCCATTTCCGATTTCAATTTATCGTACGCGGCTTTCAGTTCCTTTGTTCTGTCTTCCACTTTTTGTTCCAACTCGTATTTCAGTTCGAGCAGTTCGTCCTCAAGTTTTTTTTGTTCGGTTATATCGGAAAAAGTGGATAAAATAAATTGTTCGTTTCCGAGTTTAATTTTTTCTTCGGTAAGCAACACGGGAATCACATTACCGTCTTTTCTTTTCAGTATCGATTCAGAACCGAGCAATTTGCCGAACTCTTTATAGTCCCACGAATTTAGAAGAAAAAGTTCTTCGCGTTTCATGCCGATCAAATTTTCTTTCGACCAACCAGTCAGTTTCTCGGTCATGCTGTTTGCGTCTTCGACAGCTTGAGTAATCGGATTAATCAGCACGATTCCGGCCTGAATCGAATCGAGTATGTTTCTGAGATTCTGTATTCCCTCGAGCAGAGCTTTATTGTGATCGGCGCTTTGTTCGACTATATTTTTATTGTTCGTATCGCAGCCGTTCTTTTTTTGATTGTTATCGAACCAGAGCGAGAGCAATTTTGAAAGCGTCGTATAATCGTCTTCAACCGCAGCCTCATTAACGTATTTAATTATAATAAAACCGAATAAATTTTCTTTGGAGGCAATTCTGATAACTATATCGGTTTTATTACATATAACGGGCAGCTCCGAATTTATCAGACTTGCAACAATTCCATCGTCGATTAACAATTCGTATTCCGATTCAATTTCTTTCGTGTCGCAATCTGGATATATCCGGGAGAGAGTGAAATCGTGGGCTTCTTTGTCGTGAATGTAAAAAGCGCACCATTTTATTAAATTATTGGAATTGGCAAGCGCTTTCAACGCGGCGTCGAATAGAAAATCAACGTCGTCTGAATCGATTGCTTTTAAGATACCGGACAATATGTTTACTTGAGCGGCGTTCATCAGTTAATCATCAGCATCTTAAATATATGTTCGTATTCAAGTATTATTTTTTTACGGTTGTTCGAAAAAAACTTTCCCGGAAGAGACAATTTACGCCAGGCTGTATTTACGGGTTGTTTTATTACCGGGTCGCCCGAATATCCGAGCGACAAGAGCTTTGAAGCGATATCGCCGATATGAACGGCGGCTACCAGAGTTTCCTGCGACGGCAAATCGGAAGTCCCTTTGTGATGATTTTTTAAGGTATTGATAATTATTTCAGGAAGTTTCCATTTCTCAGCCAATTTTGCTCCCAGCTCCGCATGAGTTATTCCGATTCTATCCGCTTCGACCGCCGAAATATCAATTTTGTTTTTTTGTGCAATTTCGAGAGCTTCGGCGTATTCTTTATTCAAATACTCGATAAATAAGAGCTTGCCGAAGTCATGTAAAACTCCGGCGAGAAAATAGTTCTCGATTTTTTTATCCTTAATTTCATTGCCGATAATTCTGGCAACTACGCCCACCGATATCGAATGCGCCCATAAATCAACGGGTTTTAATGCGGATAATATTTTGCTTCCGGGCATAATTTTGAGTAACGAAACCGTAAATAAAATATTTTTCACTTCATTATGCCCCAGGTATAATATAGCCTGTGTAATCGTATCAATCTTGCCCCGGAATCCGAAGAGCGGCGAGTTTGCCACTCTCAATATCTTAAATGAAGAGGACTGATCGGCTGATATAATCTCGGCAATCTTTTCGTTTGTTATATAAGGGTCTTCCATTGCTTTGGAGACCGTCGTATAAACCGTTGGTAAAGTGGGAATGTCATGAATCCTGTCAAGTATTTGTTCTTTTGGTATCATAAAACTTTAACTGTTCGAGTTTATGTTCGGCAGCCATATTTATCAGATCTTCTTCAAACGGATTATCGGGTTTCCATCCGATTTCTTTGAGCAATTCTTTTTTCTTTTGTTCTTTTTCTTCTTCCGTTATAACAACCTTTTCTTCGCCTTCTCCTACAATTGAAATAACCGAAACACCCCAGGTTTTCAGCAGGCGCACATGCTTTTCATTAAGGACGGTTTCGGCGGCTATCAGTAATTGTCCGTATCTGTTTTTAATGTCTTCCGCCAATACCATACCGTTTTTAATCTCGTCGATCGATATAATTTCGGACATCTCAACCTATTCCCGTTCATGAAGGAAAGAATTCCACATATTATTATCGTATTAAATTAAAAATAATTGAGAATGAAACTTAATTTTTCGGCAAGAAATTGATTAATTAAAACGGGCAGTCATTAAACTGATCATTAAAAATATTTAACTTTCGGATTGAAGAAGAATTTACTTCATCTGCCTCTCTTGAAGTCTCACAGACTTATAAATCCTGCGCGTTCTTAATAAAGGATGAGTCGGGCTCTATCGACGTTTACTTTCTGTTGTTACACCGCTACGCTAATGTCTTGCTTCACGAGCTTACAAGCCCGTCGTCCGTTCTTTTTCATTTAATTATTACTCTGTCCCCCCGACTAATCCCCATTAACCAACCCCTAATCCCTAACCACTAATCCCTAGTCCCTCATAATGAATTACAAACAATACGCCTTAAAAGATTGACAATCATAAACCTGCACAAAATTCAAGGCTAATGCCGGTTTGAAACCGATTAATATAAATTCTATTTAACCAGCATCATTTGTTTAATATCGGTAAATTTATCGGTAATAATTTTATAGAAATAAACGCCGGATGTGAATCCGGAAGCGTTGAATTTGAGTTCGTAATTGCCAGCCTGCTGATGGCTATTTACAAGCGTTTCAATTTCGTTGCCCAGCATATCGTAGACTTTAAGACTTACAAAAGACGCCTCGGGAAGCTGATATTTAATCGTAGTTGTGGGATTAAAAGGATTGGGATAATTCTGGAACAATGCAAACTCAGTCGGCTTAACGTCTTCGTTAACCGAAACAACCTGACTCGTGGTTATAACCGAAGTGTCGTTGACAAAAGTGTGCGTATCGAATGCAACCACTATTATCGTAAAAGTTTTGTTTGCCTGGTCTTGAGTGGGAGTCCAGGTGAATAACCCGCCTGCTGTTATGCCGGCTCCGTCAGGAACCTGAAGCGGTGCAAACGTAATCGGGTCGCCTTCGGGATCGGCAGCTTCGTACTGAAAAGAAAATTCAACCGGCACGTTGTGAACGGTTACTATTTCACCGTCCAAAGTTTTGGTAAATACCGGGGGCTGATTTGCGTCATTTACAATAATCGTCAGTTCCTTTGTATCCCTGGCATCATATTCGTCTCTAACGGCAAAAGTAATTGTATAAGTGCCCGCCTGGTCGTATCCCGGAGTCCATGAGAATAAACCGTCCGCCGTCAATTCGGCTCCCTCCGGAAGTGTGCCCAATGTAAAGAATAACAAAGTTGCGCCCGGGTCAGAGTCGTCAGCGGTCAATTGCAATTCGTAATTTTCTCCTTCGTCGATATTCACGGGACTGGTAGTATTTAAATTGAGCGTGGGCGGACTGTTTACATTGTTAACGACAATATTAACAGTTAAAACCGAGGAGGAATTTCCGTCGTTCGCAATAAAGTCGACTTCATACGTTCCCGCCTGGTCGTATCCCGGCGTCCATGTAAATGTCCTGGCGTTGGGATCAAAGGAAGATCCATCGGGCAGTTTATCCGCAGAGTATGTAATCGGGTCTCCTTCGGCATCCGTTGCATTCACGGTAAAGCTTAAAGTTTCGCCTTCGTTTACGGTTTTATCTTCCACCGGGTCGAATACCGGCGGATTGTTTACGGTACTTACCGTAGCCGAACCGTTCTGCCATGTTACAGTAAGAGAAGAAGGACCGAACGATTTCGGATTCACGTTGCCGTTGTCGTAAACAATGTCTCCGAACTCCAATGCGGTTGTGCCCGAGCTTTTGAATTTGATTTTAATATTCAAGAGCGTTCCGCTGCCGGACAGAGGCGACGAACTTGCCCAGGCTACTCTTAAATATCCCTTTGCAGTATCGACTTTAATCGTTGGACTGTTTCCGGAAACTTTTGTGCCCGTTGTGCTGATGCCTGTAATATAAATGGCGCTTTTGTCATAATTTACCTGAAACTGGAACGACGTCACTTCGAGTCCCGTAAGATCGCTGACCGTAATCGGTGACAGAATTTCCGTTCCTGGCGAACCAACCGCATCAGGCAGCGATACGGTTACCTGAGCAAAAGAAAAAGACGTAAAAAACAGCGTTATTATTAACGATTTGAATATATTCCTCTTCATTTCGGAGCCCTTCATAATTGTTATTAATCGAGGTAAATATAAAGTAAATTTTAAGCTTTATCAAAAAGATTTTTATCTCTTTTTGACGTTAAGCACACTGCGGACTTTCTAATTACGGATCGAACAGATCTTTGCTGACAGGTATTACGAGTGAAGCAATAAAACTTCGTCTTTGCGAGGAGTGAGCAAAGCGAGCGACGAAGCAAACCCAGACAAATACCGTTGAGATACTTCCCCCGCCTTCAGCGGGGTCAGTATGACAATTTCGGATCGAATAGGTCTTTGCGACCCCGCAGTATGCGGGGGAAGCAAACTCTGAACAAACTTCGTCTTTGCGAGGAGCGAGCATAGTGAGCGACAAAGCAAACTCACATGAATACCGTTGTGATACTTCCT
This sequence comes from Melioribacter sp. Ez-97, assembly GCF_051488665.1. Classification (NCBI taxonomy): domain Bacteria; kingdom Pseudomonadati; phylum Ignavibacteriota; class Ignavibacteria; order Ignavibacteriales; family Melioribacteraceae; genus Melioribacter; species Melioribacter sp. Ez-97. Next base: position 178,603 of record NZ_JBPSEG010000004.1, read on the forward strand.
CCCGCCAAAGGCGGGACTCAGTATGACAAATGACGGATTGTGCAGGTCTTTGCGAACGAGCGGAGCGAGTGAAGCAAACTCTGAACAAAACTTTGTCTTTGCGAGGAGTGAGCAAAGCGAGCGACGAAGCAAACTCAAATGAATACCGGTGAGATACTTCCTCCCGCCAAAGGCGGGACTCAGTATGACAAATGGCGGCTGTGTAAGTCTTTGCGAACGAGCGGAGCGAGTGAAGCAAACTCTAATTAATGCGTGAGATTACTTCGTCCCGCTTACAGCGTGACTCGTAATGACATAATAAACATAAATAAGTCTTTGCGAGGAGTGAGCAGCGCGAGCGACGAAGCAAACCCAGACAAATACCGTTGAGATACTTCCCCCGCCGTTGGCGGGGTCAGTATGACAATTTCGGATCGAATAGGTCTTTGCGACCCCGTAGCATGCGGGGGAAGCAAACTCAAAAGAAAAGACGATGAGATTACTTCGTCCCACCAAAGGCGGGTCTCGTAATGACAGTACAGACATAAGTAAGTCTTTGCGAGGAGCCCCGCCGGCAGCAAGACTCGTAATTACAAACAAATAAAAAAAGCCCCTTATTCAGGGGCTTTAAAAATTGCATCATAAACTAATCCCTAATCCCTAGTCCCTAATAACTAATCCCTAACTTACTTCATATAAATCATCTTCTTGATCGATACGTAATCACCGGCTTCGAGTTTATAGATATAAATTCCGGCATTCAATTCATTTGCGTCGAAAGATACTCTGTGATAACCCGCGCTTTGATTTTCGTTAACGAGCGTCATAACTTCCTGTCCGAGCACATTGTATACCGTCAGGCGCACATGAGCTTCTTTCGGCAATCCGTATTTAATAACGGTAGTAGGATTAAACGGATTCGGGAAATTCTGCAATAACTTGAATTCTTTCGGAATTCCTTCTTCTTCGACGCCGGTAACAACGTCGCTTACTTTGATAATTTTGTTCGATACAGCCGTTAATTCGCCGTCCGAGACTTCAACCATAAGTACATACGATTTACCCGCCTGGTCTGGCATCGGCGTCCAGGTAAATCTTCCGTCAACAGAAACAGCTCCGGGACCGCTGATCTTTCTGAATGTAACCGGATCTCCGTCCGGGTCTTCGGCTTCGAACTGGAATTGATATTCAACGGGAACGTTATGAACGGGAATCAATTCGTTATCCGGAATTTCGGAAGTGAATTCCGGCGCGCGGTTTACATTCGCTACGGTTACTTCGGCTTCAACCGATGCCGACAAACCGCCCTGGTCGGTTACTTTGAATGTCATTGTATAAGTTCCAGCCTGATCATAGGAAGGAGTCCATGTAAACAATCCCGTTTCGGAATCGACGCTTGCGCCGTCGGGTAAATTCTCTCCCGAGTATGTAAGCACATCCGCAGAATTCTGATCGCTGCCGACAAGCTGAACCGTAAGCGTTTCATTTTCATTAACTGCAAAAGGTCCTGCCGGGTCTAAGCTCAAAGAAGGAGCCACATTAGCTTCTGCTACCGCTACGATTCCGGCGTCCGCTGCAACTACCGGCGCGCCGGTGTTAAATTTGAATGCCGTAAAATCAACATTTGTAACTCCGGCCGAAACTGCCGTACCAACCAAATATACTAACGTTCCGCTACCTACAAGATTGCTGCCGCTTGCAAATGCAAAATTAACGGAACCGGGATTTGTCGTATTAATCGAAGCGCTACCGCCTTCGCTTAATGTGCCTGCCAGTTCATAGCCTGTAATATTAATAATTGAAGAATTGTAAGTTGCCGTAAAATCATAAGACAACACGCCTTGAGCTGCGGTCAATTCGGTTACCAATACCGGAATCATAATTTCGTCGCCGGCTGTGGCGCTGACCGAACCGCCCTGAACCAGTACGGAGGCGGATTTTGCCATGCCTGCGGTAACAATTGCCGCGGGCATTCCGCCGTTAATTACAAAACTGTTTCCGGTAGAAAGCGTAGTCATACCGGCGTTGTTAAATTTCATATTTAATTTCAGCAGGTCGCCTTCGCCGCTCAATGCCGGATAACCTGCCCAAGCGACCAACAATTTTCCGTTAGCAGTATCGGCGTTAACTTCGAGCGTGCCCTGTCCTTCGAGCAAAGTTCCGGTTACGTCGGTTCCCAGAACGCTGACAACGCTCTTGTCGTACGTTAATGTAAACTGAATTGACGTAACGTTTTTGCCCGTTAAATTATCTACCGTTATAGCGGCTGTTTTTTCAGAGCCGGGCGTGCCGGAAACTTTCGGCAATGCCACGTTAACGGGCGCGCTCGCGCTCGATTCGTCAATACTCGTACCAATAATTCTCACGTCCTGTACGTAAAGATATTTTGAGGTAGAAGGCGAACTGTCATACCAGGGATAAATTCTTACAAAGAGCGTATCGCCGTATTTAACAAGCTTATTCAGTTTATATTCCAAGAGCTCAACAGCATTTTTAACCAGATGCAATGTAGTATCGTTTAATTGGACAGGATTATCGAAGGAAGAAGAAACATCATAGACAATGTTGGCTCTGATATGATCGGTGCCTCCGCCTCCGAGATAAAGAGAAAGAGTGTCCGCCTGGAAATAATATCCGTTTTCCGGAGTTACGGCAAACTGCACATAGCGGTCCGGATTCGGACCTGTTTCATTACCCCAGGAGATAGCGCTGTTTCCGTCATTGGGCCACCATCTTTGATTGTTGCCCAATGGACCTGCCGAGGTTCCCGAATAGCTTCTTACTCTGAAAATAGGCGTTCCCGTTTCAGGGAAAGCAATGATATGCCCCACCAATTCGGATACATTTTGACTGTCCGGTTCCACGCATTTCCATCTTGCATATGCATTATCCTGCGCATTTATCACTCCACCGAGACCTAACATTATCAACATCAATAAGATTGACTGTGCAATTTTTTTCATGGCACCTCCTTAAAATGATTATTTATTTTATTTGAAACTTTTGCCCCACTTAACCGATTAATTCATTTTATTCTAATATTTTAAGCAAATTTACCTAAGTATTTTGTGTAATGCAATTTATTTTTTCATTTTTTTCGCTCTTTTCTATTATTTAATCTAATATCCTTCATTCGATAATTCAACAGTCAATTATGCGCGGGTTTTTGAGATAAATATGTTGGCGGTGTCAGTATGACAAATGGCGGATTGTGTAGGTCTTTGCGACCCCGCAGAATGCGGGGGAAGCAAACTCTGAACAAACTTCGTCTTTGCGAGGAGATCCGACGAAGACGGAACGGCTAAGAATCTGAAGTTGACTTTTGATTGTTATTCAAAAACAATAATTTATTGAGATTACTTCGTCCCGCTTTCAGCGTGACTCGTAATGACAAATTACGGATTATGCAGGTCTTTGCGAACGAGCAGAGCGAGTGAAGCAAACTCTGAACAAACTTCGTCTTTGCGAGGAGTGAGCAAAGCGAACGACGAAGCAAACTCCAACAAATACCTTTGATAATACTTCGCCCCGCTAAAGCGGGTCTTGTAAAGACAGTACTGACATAAATAAGTCTTTGTGAGGAGTCCCGCCAGCAGCGGGACTCGTAATGACAAACCAATAAAAAAGCCCCTTATTCAGGGGCTTTCAAAATTACATCTATAAACTAATCGCTAATAACTAATCCCTAGTCACTAATCCCTAATTCCTACTTCATCAAAATCATCTTCTTAATCGATGTAAAGTCGCCAGCTTCGAGTTTATAGATATACATTCCCGTGTTCAGGTTGGAAGCGTCGAAACTAACGGTATGATATCCAGCGGATTTCAAGCCGTTAACGAGCGTTGCAATTTCCTGACCGAGCACATTGTAGACCGTAAGTCTAACATGCGCTTCTTTCGGAACCGCATATTTAATTGTAGTTGTCGGGTTAAACGGATTCGGGAAATTCTGCAAGAGTTTGAATTCTCTCGGAATTCCGTCTTCTTCAACTCCCACAACTGTATCGCTCACTTTGATTGTTTTAGTCGAAACTGCAGTCAATTCACCGTCCGAAACTTCCACCATCAAGACATACGATTTTCCGGCTTGCGACGGAGTCGGAGCCCACGAATATTCGCCTGTAGCGGAAATTTCGCCGGGGCCGCTTACGATACGGAATTGTACGTCGTCGCCGTCCGGGTCTTCAGCTTTATAGATGAATTCATAAGCTACCGGCACGTTATGAACCGGAATAACTTCGTTGTCGGGAATTTCAGCGGTGAATACAGGCTTTCTGTTAACGTTGTTAACCGTTACAGTTGCGGTAGCATTTGCGCTTAAACCGCCCTGATCGGTAACCGTAAAAGTAAGAGTATATTCTCCTGCCTGCTCGTAACCGACATTCCATGTAAATGCGCCCGTTTCGGCATTGACGCTTGCGCCGGCAGGTAAATCAACTCCTGCGTATGTCAAAACGTCGCCGCTGTTTGCATCGTCGCCAACAAGTTGGATAGACAATGTTTGTCCTTCGTCAACTTCAAAAGGACCTTCGGGATTCAGCGTTAAAGTAGGAGCAACGTTAGCGTCGGCAACAGCTACAACAGCCGGATCAGCCGCTACGGGTATGTTGCCCGTGTTAAATTTAAAGGAAGTAAACTCGACTTCTGTCGTACCTCCTGCAACCGCAGTGCCTACAAGATAAACCAGAGTGCCGTTTCCGGTAATTTTGCTGCCGCTTGCAAATGCAAAGCTTACAGAGCCTGCGGTGGTTGTATTGATCGACGCGCTTCCGCCTTCGCTCAATGTGCCGGCGAGTTCAAAACCGGTAATATTGATAACGTCACTGTCGTACGTAGCCGTAAAGTCGTAAGACAATACGTTTTGCGCATCGGTAATTTCAGTTGTAAGAACCGGAATCATAATTTCATCGCCTGCGGTAGCGCTTACCGAACCGCCCTGAATAAGAACGGCAGCGGTTTTAGCTTCGCCTGCCACAACAGATGCGGCGGGCGTGCCGGCGTTGAATTTGAATGTGCCGCCAAAGTCGAGCGCGGTTGTTCCGGCGTTTCTGAACATGAAATTCAGTTTAAGTAAAGTTCCTTCGCCTTCAAGAGCAGAACCACTTGCCCATGCTACGGAAATCTTTCCGTTTGCAGTATCGGCGTTCACCTGAATGGAGCCGAGACCATCTACCAATGTACCGGCTTGATCGACGCCGGTTATATAAACAACATTCTTATCGTATGTAAGAGTAAATTCAAAAGACAAAACATTCTGTCCTGTCAAATCACCTACAGTAATTGCGCCGCTTTTCTCAATACCGGCGGAACCGGCTACATTCGGTAGAGTCACACTAACCTGAGCAAACGTACTCGTTCCTAACATAAGCATTGCTGCCGCAACAGCCAGAAACTTTACAACGCTTATTTTGAAACTTCTCATTTATTACCTCATTTTAATTTCTACATTATATGTTAACACACAAAACAAACTTTAATAAAACCGGGGAGCGGTTAGTCCGCTCCCGGTTTATGAAGCGCAATTACTTCAACAGATTCATCTTCATTGTAGAAGTATACTTGCCGGCTGTGATTCTGTAGATATAGATACCGGAAGATACTCTGCTACCGAAGTCGTTTGTTCCATCCCATCTTACCGTGTAGTAACCAGCTTCCTGTTCCTGATCAACCAAGGTCTTAACTACCTGTCCGAGCATGTTGTAGATAACCAGACTTACTTTAGCATCCTGAGGAATGCCGTATTTGATGTTTGTAGTCGGGTTGAACGGGTTCGGATAGTTCTGGCTTACGGTAAATTCGGTCGGGATTTCTCTAACTTTAACCGACATCTGACCGCCGATCTGATCGTTCAATTTAGCCGAAGCGGTGAGATTAACTGCAGCTTCTTTGTCTTTAAGAGCAATACCGATCAGAGCGACATCGCCGTCTGTCAACGGAGTCGTACCGGCAAGAGCTAATTTGAGCACGCCGTTTTCGAAGTTGGAGAACATTACCCAACCTTCGGGCAGTCTCGGAGCTACGTTCTTGAATTCAACGGCGTCGCCAAGCTGAATTTCGGCGGATACCGAAAGAACGCCCTGAGCTTTCATTAATGTGACAGGTAAGGAAAGAACTCCGTTTTCGCTAATTGCGTTACCGAATTCAACTGTACCCATTGTAGCGCTGACTTTAGCAGTCGGGAATTCGCCGTTAGCAACATAGTAGAGAACCCATGCTGCGTCGTAAGCGCCGACAATGCCGTCTCCGTTAACGTCTGCAGCGTACATTTGTTCAGCGTTAAGTGTATCAGTGCCAACCACATATTTAAGAATTAATGAAGCGTCGTCCGCTCCGGGTTGACCGTTGCCGTTGAGATCGCCTTTAGCAAGGCTATACATAACTGAAACAGTAGCACTTGTAGTATCACTTGCAGTTCCATCAGTAACAACAACTGTTACGACATAATCATTACCTGCATCTGCGGTAACTGGAGTCAGTGTAAGAACGCCTGTTTGTGCCGACATTGTTGCAGTTCCATTGAAGCCAGGAACGCTAACACTATATGTCAATGCATCTTGATCTACGTCAACTGCATTGTAAGTAAACGACAACGTTTCATTTGTCTTAATTGTAGTATCAGCTAAAACAGCAGCGCCTGTTGCCGTAAAGCTGGGAGCTCTATTTACGTTGTTAACAGTAACAACTACAGTATCCAGTGTTGTTTTCGAACCGTCTGTTGCAGAAAGGATTATTGTATGAGTTCCAGCATCAGTATATCCAACAATCCATGTTAGAGTATTGGTCGACTGATTAAAGGATGCTGCGCTGGGCTTCTGTATTATTGCCACAGATGGAGTTTGTCCTATATCGGGATCGGAAACAGTCCAAGCAACGTTTACCGTATCTCCTTCATTCACGGTGATGTCCGCAGGATGTGATACAACCGGAGCTTTATTTAACTGGCTGTAAGTAAATCGAGCGCCTTGTGCAGATATAGCGCCTGTTGCGCCTCTTACGATTACTACCGGCGTTGTACCATCCGTAAAGTTGTCGTAGCTTGTACCGCCTTGAGCAACCCACTGATTATTAACGTTTCCGTCGAATCTTCTAACAAATCTGATATTTTGAATACCATCTGTTTCAAATTCAGTATATCCTTCTGCTCTTGCTTCGATATCATAAGAAACCGACGGTTGTAAAGTTAAATCTGATTTTACTAACCAGTAAAAGTCAGGGTAGTTAGTTATCACAAGATTACCCGAGGTAATTGGGAATCCGTTAGTACCTTGCGGATTTTCTGCGACATGAGATACTGTTAAATTAAAGCCCGAAGTCGGCAATGTAGTAAACTGCAATGCCAATGGACGATAATTTGGAGCTGACGCAGGAGCAGTACCAACCGGGAATTCAACTCTAGTTAATCTTATAGCTGCATTACTAGAAATTGGATCAATAAATTTCTTAACATTACCAACTATATGGCTTGCATTAGTACCAGTAACACCGCTTCTATCAAAACCTTGAACCGGCTGCAAACCGTTATCACTGTGTTTTAATACAACAGTATTGCTACCGGTTACCAATACACCGTTCTGGAAGTAAAGAGTTGCCGAACTATCTGCAAAGTTGAGATCGCCGCCGCTCAATGTAACTGTAGCTTCATTGCTTGATTTGGCAAGTCTGAATTTTACCTTATCATCAACAGTCCATTTAGCATTCAATGACAAAGTAGTATTATCTGCACCGGTAAAGTTCAAGAAAGCAGCGCTTGATGCTACAAAAATACCACCGTTTGATGTTTGGGTAACATTACCAGAAACGTTCACATCTTTGCCATTGATATCAAAATTACCGCCGTCAAACTTAACATTACCGTTCAAAGTTAACTTGTTATCCAACTGAACATCAGATTTGAATGTTATATCGCCGTTATATGTCGGATAAGCTCCGCTTGAAGGCGTACCTAATTCTCTTGCTGTAGTTTTTGTAGCTCCATTGTAAACGAGCATCATCGAACCTGCTTTTGCAACTGCTTTATCGAGAGCTTTGTCACCATCTATCTTTAATTCTAAAGTAGAACCGTCTGCCATCGTTACTGTCTTAGTACCCAACGTTAATGTATCGGCTAAGCTTAAAGTTCCATTTACAGTTACATTGGCATTCAAAGTTACACCACGTGGAGTAGTTGAACCCCCTACAATTGTAAGATTTCTTACAGTTGCGGGTAATTCTTTTCCTGTTGTTATTACCGCTGGTCCAGTGTATGTAGAATATTTAACATCTGTATTAGCACCGAAAGCTGGTAATTTAGCAAGAGTTGCCGTACTTGCTGTTCTTTCAATTAAACATCCATCACCAAGTGTTAATTTACCATCAGCGCTTGTTGTAAGAGAATTTTTTAATACTAAGTTTTTGTTAACTGTAAATGCTTTTGTGCCAACATCTACAGCGGCATTTACAGTAAGGTTATCAATCGAGAAGCCGGAAGAAGGAATTGTTACTGTGCCACTTCCCCAGGTAAGCATTCCTGTTGTCTGAGTAATTGCGCCTGCTGTAAATGTAAATGAACCAGTTACATTCAGGTGATTAATACCCATTGCCAACGTGCCGGCAGTATTCTTAAAGGCAGAGCTTACCGTAAGTGTTCTTGCAGTCGGAGAAGAATCTTCATCGTCAGAATGCACTTCAACAGTACCTGAACTGTTTATAGTAAGCGTAGGTATTGTGTAATCTTTTTTAAGCAATACATTTGCGGCTGAATTTGTAAGCAGCATGCTGCCCGTAAATGTGCCTGCCTGAGCATTAACTGTAACATTAGCGCCAGAAACTATAAGATGCGTAGAAACTGTTACAGATGCAGAATCCCCCATGGTTAAAGAATTCGACACTTCAACTGTGTCAGTATTTATAGTAATTGTTTTAGTAGATAATCCTGCAGTACTTAAGTTAGGAACAACAAAGTCAGAACTTGTACTTAATGTAACATCTGCAGTAGCGGCATTTAAGACCAGAGTACCGTTCGTAAACGAACCGTTATCAGTTCTTAAATAATTTGCGTCTTTTTGAGTATACTTAAATCCGCCTGCATCTATACTACCTTTAACTTGGCTTGTTGCGCCTTTAACCGTTATATCGGAACCTAATACCAATGTACCGTCATTTAATGTAACTGCATTAATTGGAGTAGCAACAGTAAGCGTCAATGTGCCTTTATTTAATGTAAGATTACCGCCGACCGTGGAAGTAGAACCCGGTATTGTAATAGATGCAGTTGGGCCAACAGTAGCATTACCTACTTCAATATTTCCCGTTACGGTACCGTTGCTTGCCAAAGTAACAGTTGCGGATGCGCCAGTTTTTGTGCTGGTTTTTTGTAATTCTAAAACACCACTAATTACTTTAAGGTTAGAGGATGTAAATGTTGCGCCGTCTGCAGCTGGTTCAAAAGTCAGGTTATTAACGGTTGCAACATCGCCTGATGCTGTTGAGCCGTTAACAGCCGAGCCGCTGCCGGTAACTTCCAAAGTACCGTTAACTACAGCGCCTTTAATAGAGTGTGTTTTAGAATCACCAGAAAGTGTATAAATATTTCCGCTTACATCTAATGTATCGCCTGTATTAACAGTTAGTGTTCCAGCTATGGTAGAAGCAACATTAGGTCCTGTAACTGTTTTACCGCTGGCAACAGCTATTGTAACGTCATTTAAATTAGCAGCTAAATCATTCCATTCGTCGCCGGCTGTATAACTACTATCTCCAAGATAATACAAGCTTACTTTTGTGCCCGTGGCAACAGAAACCGAACCCGTCAAAGTTCCATCATTACCAAAATAAGCACTATCAGCCCCGGTGGTGTTTATTTTAATAATCGGGCTGGCGAGTGTACTTGAAAACGTAATTGTCTTTGTAGCAGCTACGTCAAAATAACTCTTGTTTATATATAAGATACCGGAAAAATTGATATCATCATTTACCGTAACGGAATCTTCTACAAGAATATTTCCAAAAGTTCCGCCGCCGGTGATTGTGCTATTATTTTGGAAAACAATAAATCCGTTTCCGGAAGTTGAATAATAGTTACCTGAATTAGTGAAAGTTTTATTTGCGCCTTTCATGTAAATATTATTGCTGCCAAGTTCGAGCTGTCCGCTGGTAATAGTCAGGTCACCATTCATTTCTACCGAGGCGGAAAGAGTAACTTTTTTGCCCGTACTTTTAGCTACCTCAAGGTTAAACAGAGTTAAATTGGCGCCCGGATTAAATACAACGTCATTCGAACCGGAGAATTTAAGTAAATCGTTATCGAGCAAGAAATTGCCGACAGTATTATTAGTTCTGTATAAGTTACCTTTAATATCAATTGTTTTAGTAGAACCCGTTACAGTAAAAATACCGCTTGCTATAGTAAGATCGCCTTCTAAAGTTAAGTCATCTTTTACATCAAACGTACCCGTAAAGGAAGAAGGCAAGGATAAATTAGGTAATGTTGCAACGTCTCCTGCAGTCGTTGTAATATTTTTCGAACCCGTTAGTTCAACAATACCGTTACCGGGCGTGCCGGCTGTAACTGAGTGAATGTTTCCTAATTTAGTCAAAGTGATATCAGCCGTAGGAGCAATAGTTATTTTATACCCATTGGCAAATATTTTACCCGAGTTATCAATATCAGTTGTTACGGTAACATTGGAAGCAAGACTAAATGTACTGTTTGCATCCGTTTTAATTGTGCCTGCCAATACAGGAGTAGTAATAGTAACCTTTTTGTTTGAGCTCATTGCGCCTTCGAGAGTACCGCCTTTTAAGTCAGCGGGCAACTCTGCACCCGAATTAATATCAGCAGTATTCGTGTACTTAATATTAATTTTACCGCTGTAGGTTGGCGTGGTGTTAATGGTGCCGTCACCGCGTGTTAATGTAGCATTAGCGCCTAAAACTACATTTGCGCTCGAAATGTTTAATGTGCCGGCAGTTAATACAAGAGCAGAGGCTCCAGTACCAAGATTAAACACTCCGCCTGTAACGCCTAAATTAACAGTTTTACCGGAACCATTAACAGTAATACCGTTCGATATATTAACAGTATTGCTGTTATTAAACACATAAGTGACAAATGTTAAAGACTTTGCAATACTAACATTTGTTTCCGTATATGTACCGGCTGCTACGTTGATAATATCACCATCCGCAGCCTGACCAATGGCATAAGCGATTGTTGCAAAAGGCTGGCTTGTGCTCTTGCCATTATAAACATTAATATTATCGATACCTCCCGTTGAGTTCACGTACCAGTTAGTTTGGGCAAACGTAGAGCCCGCAACAAACGTGAACAAAACTACGAGGAACGATAGTTTTGTTAAAATGTTGTTTAACTTCATTTTTTTCTCCCTAATTGGTTGAGAAATATTTAACAATAAAAAGAATAACTTGATTAAAAGATTGTTTTGCACGCAAACAAACTTGTTTTGTTTGGGGTTTCACGCCCTAAGTAGGTATTGGTTTTCTCATCAGCATTTACCTCCTTGCTTTGTTTGTTAATAATTTGTTTGTTGTTTCGTTCATAATATATATGTAAATCAAACTTTTACCGCGCTTTTAAAATCAAAATGTCAAAGAGCGCAATCCTTCCTTCCCGGTTCAGATTTACTCTTTGTTTTACAATAAGTTACAAAACTTATATAGAGTTTTGGTTTAAAATATCAGAATCCCTCGTACTTGTCAACTCTTTTTTTAAATATTTTTTCATTATCGAAGCTTAAGATATAAATTTGGCGCCGTCTTGTCAATTAAAAAATGCGTTAACCGTTCAACGTTTTGCGTTCAACGTTCAAGGTTCTTGGTTCAACGTTCGTTGTTACGAAGTAATCTCACACACTCATTCGAGTTTGCTTCGTCGTTCGCTTTGCTCTCTCCTCGCAAAGACAAAGTTTTGTTCAGAGTTTGCTTCACTCGCATTCTGCGGGGTCGCAAAGACCTACACAATCTGTCATTCGTCATCACGAAGCAATCCAACAACCAAAACTCTTGTACGGAAAAATCTTCTGATTATTCCGCTTCCATTATATAAAGAACTTACGCGTCCTCCGCGGTTAAGTTATATTGCAACCGCCAGGCGCGCTAAGAAACGCCAAGTATTTCAACGCCGTCGTTCGAAGAACAGTAAACCGAATCTACGAGTTTATTCAGAAATATGCCGTGTTCCACGATACCGGCTCTTTCATTCAATAAAGAGTTCAACTCGGCCGGATTTTCAATTTTTCCGAAATTGGCGTCTATAATATAATTGCCTTCGTCCGTAACGAAAAATCCGCCGTCGTCGCCTTTTCTTATATTAGTTACAGCGCCGAGCGATTCGAGAAAATTAATTTCGCTTTCGAGCGCGAACTGCAGAACTTCCACCGGCACAAAGAACTTTTCGCCCAGTCTGCCGGATAACTTTGTTTTGTCGACAACAATCAATAATCTTTTGGTGTTCTGAGCGATCACTTTTTCCCTCAGCAAAGCGCCGCCGCCGCCTTTAATCAAATTCAAATCGCTGTCTACTTCGTCGGCGCCGTCGATTGTTATGTCAATTAAGTTGTTTCGTTCGGCGTTCTTCGTTCTTTGTTCAACGTTCAACGTTCGGGGTTCAACGTTCAATGTTCTTCGTTCAAAGTTCTTGGTTCTTAGTTTAAATAGTTGATTTAAGGACAGCAACGGGATTCCGTGTCCTGCGGCTAATTCTTCCGTTTTTTTTGAAGTCGGGATACCGTAAATATTTTTCAAATGTCCGTCCTTAATTTTTTTAGCGATTTTAATGGTAGCAAACTTAGCCGTCGAACCCGTGCCCAGACCTACTATCATACCGTCTTTAACCTCTTCAACCGCCTTTTCAGCCGCAATTTGCTTCAGCTTGCTATAATCCATGGTTTTATTCCTAAAAAATTTCGTGCCAAGTGGAAATAATTTGATTTCTTTAAAATATTCAATTTTTCGAAGAAAACAGGTGCGAAAAATTTTCGGGGTTTAAAAAATTTTTGCAGTTGCCTATTTATATGAGTGAATCTGTCATTACGAGTCCCGCTTTAGCAGGGCGAAGTAATCTCATACACTCATTAGAGTTTGCTTCACTCGCTCCGCTCGTTCGCAAAGACTTATTTATGTCTGTACTGTCATTACGAGACCCGCTTTAGCGGGCGAAGTAATCTCACAGGTATTCATTTGAGTTTGCTTCGTCGTTCGCTTTGCTCGCTCCTCGCAAAGACTTGTTCGATCCAGCGTTCGTCATTACGAGTTACGCTGTAGCGGCACGAAGTAATCTCAATCAATTATTGTTTTTGAATAACAATCAAAAGTCAACCTCAGATTCTTCGTCGTTCCGTCTTCGTCGGGTCTCCTCAAAGTGAGGGATTAGGGATTAGTGACTGGGGATTAGGAAATTGTCATACTGAGTCTCGCTTTAGCGGGGCGAAGTAATCTCACCGCTATTCATGTGAGTTTGCTTCACTCGCTCCGCTCGTTCGCAAAGACATGCACAATCCACCACTTGTCATACTGAGTCCCGCCTTTGGCGGGAGGAAGTATCTCACCGCTATTCACATGAGTTTGCTTCGTCGTTCGCTTCGCTCGCTCCTCGCAAAGACTTGTTTGATCCTGCGTTCGTCATTACGAGACCCCGCCTCTGGCGGGGCGAAGTAATCTCAATCAATTATTGTTTTTGAATAACAATCAAAAGTCAACCTCAGATTCTTCGTCGTTCCGTCTTCGTCGGGTCTCCTCAAAGTGAGGGATTAGGGATTAGTGACTGGGGATTAGGAAATTGTCATACTGAGTCTCGCTTTAGCGGGACGAAGTATCTCATTGGGATGCATTTGAGTTTGCTTCACTCGCTCCGCTCGTTCGCAAAGACTTACTTAGGTCTGTGATGTCATTACGAGTCACGCCTCTGGCGGGACGAAGTAATCTCACAGGTATTCATTTGAGTTTGCTTCGTCGTTCGCTTCGCTCGCTCCTCGCAAAGACTTGTTCGATCCAGCGTTCGTCATTACGAGTCCCCGCCTCTGGCGGGGCGAAGTAATCTCACCGGCATTCATTTGAGTTTGCTTCCCCCGCATACTGCGGGGTCGCAAAGACGGAGTTTTGTTCCGGATATGCTTCGCTCGTGATACTCGCCTGCAAGGACCGGCGTTTGATCGGGTATAGTTATGTACTTAAAAGTACAACGAAAACCAGCAGAGCTATGATTTACGTTCTCACTCTTTTACGTCGAGTTTCTTTTCGAGTTCGAGCAATTCTTTTATTTTCATGTCGAGCAGTTGATTCTGCCTTTTTAATTCCCCGATTCTTTTTTCGATGTCTCTTTCGTATTCGACTTTGTTCCAATAGCCCCGTTCTTCGAAGTAGCCTTTAAAGAGCCAGTTATGTTTGAGAGCTTCCATATTTTCATAGAGACTCGAAGTAGCCATGCGGGCTTCGTCCGAAGTGCGCGTCAAATTCGAAATAACCTGTTTGAGCGAGTCAGCCATTTTTTGGTCGCTCACCAGAACGCCGAGGACGCCTTCGCCTCTGTCGACTTTGTCGACCACTCTTTTAACGTCGTAAATCGCCGAATCGACATTCGAAATAATCGATTTAATGCTGCCCGTCATTTCCACAATAATATCCGAGACGTCCGTCAATCGTTTGGTCACCTGCGTTAAACTCCTGTCGGCATTTTGAGTAATGCTGACGGCCGATTCGTAGAGGCGGTCGTCGTTTACTATTTTACCAATAGTGCCTTCGCCTCTGTTCACTTTGGCAATAATTTCAGCGAGGTCTCTTGTAAGGTCTTTCAAATAAGAAATAGTCGATTCGGTCTGTTCCATAATAACGGAAAGATTGAGAGGATTTTTCGATTTAATAATGCCGCCGTTTTTAATAACCGGCTGATCTGCCGAGCCGGGCGTAATCGTAACGATCTTTTTGCCGACGAGTCCTTCCGTTTCAATCGACGCTTCGCTGTCGAGCCGTATAAAATGGACAAGGTCGTTGTCGATTCTCATAACCACTTCGACGTTTCCTTCTTCGTCGCCGACCAAAGAAATGGAGCTTACGCTTCCGACGTCGTATCCGCTCAGCCGGACCGGAGCTCCGGGTTTTAAGCCTTCTATCTGGTCGAAATATGTTTTAATTTCGATAGCGCTAGTAAATAAATTTTCCCTGCTTCCGATAAGAAAGATTGAAATTATCAACAGTACGGTGCCGATAAAAATAAACAAGCCAAGCCGCGCGCCTTCGAGTTGTTTTAACATTACTACCTCGCTAAGCTTTAATTAATTCGTGACTGAAAAAGTTTTTAAGGAACGGGTCGTTCGATTTGGTTAATTCTTCGATCGTTCCTTCGTAAGCAATCTTAGCGTCTTTCAAAAAGATTGCCCTGTCGGCTATTATCTCCGCGCAGATCAAATCGTGGGTGACAATAACCGAAGTCATATTGAATTTATTTTGAAGATTGAGAATCAGTTCGCTGATTTCTTTAGATGTAATCGGGTCGAGACCCGTAGTCGGTTCGTCGTAGAGCATAAGCCGCGGGTCGGTAATAATCGAGCGAGCAAGTCCGATTCTTTTTTTCATACCGCCGGACAATTCCGAAGGCATTTTATCGATTGCATGTTCGAGCGAGACAAGTTCGAGCGTATATTCCACTTTATCGTTAATTTCCTTTTCCGTAAGATTCGGGAAATTCCTTTTGAGCGGGAAAGCCAGGTTTTCGCGAACCGTCATCGAATCGTATAGAGCCGCGCTCTGGAATAAAAACCCGATGTTTTTTCTTACTTTGTTCAATTCGTTCAAATCGAGGTTGATAATACTTTTGCCGTCAATAATAATAGTGCCGCCGTCGGGATTTAATAAACCGATTATGCATTTCAGCAATACGCTTTTGCCCTGTCCGCTCCTTCCGAATACAACGAGGTTTTCTCCTTTGGAAACTTCGAGCGAGACGTCGTCGAGCACAATAAGTTGCCCGAAACGTTTACTAAGGTTTTCTATTTCAATCATCCGAGAGTCGGCCATAACCACAACGTTATTTTTACCAAAATCATGTCAAATATCAAAATCAAAAGCGAAGCGAGCACTACGGCGGTAGTCGAAGCCCTTCCCACGCCTTCCGTTCCGCCTTCGGTTGTATATCCTTTATACGCGCCAACTATTCCCACTATATAACCGAATACAAACGTTTTTGCAACGCCGGGAATAAAATCTCCGAATTCAATCGACCTTATCACCGAGTCGATGTAATAACGAAAGTTAATGCTTTCGGTAATAAGGATTGCCAGATACCCGCCGAAGATTGCAATGACAATAACATAAACAGTAAGAACAGGCAATATCATTGTTGTTGCGACAACGCGCGTAACCACGAGATATTTAAACGGATTAACTCCTGTTACTTCCATGGCGTCGATTTGCTCGGTGACTCTCATCGATCCGAGTTCCGCTCCGATTCCGGAGCTGACGCGTCCGGCAAAAATCAAGGCAGTTATAACCGGACCCAATTCCCTTACAACCGAGAGAGCAACCATACCGGGCAGAAAGTCCGAGGCGCCGAAACGCGCCATTACAGGCTGACTCTGCATTGCAAGCACCAGCCCGATTATAAATCCGGTTACGCTTACTATGCCGAAAGTTTTTACTCCGAGTTCGTCCATGTGCTTTTTGATTTCGGGAATTTCATAGGGAGGCAAGAATGCCTGTTTGAAAAACTCCAGGTTGAAAACTGTTAGTCCCGTAATCGTAGCAAAAAAATTATAGACCTTGTCGAAGAAATTTAATTTTCTGCCGTATCTGTGTTTGGGTAGTTTCATTAATAATTAATTATTCCAAATCGCCTTTCCAAAATAGTAAAAGTATTTTATAGTTTAAAAGGGATTAGGGGTTAGGGATTAGGGGTTAGGGGGCGCTTGGTTTGGGAGTTCAATGTTCTTCGTTTTGGAGTTAATGGTTTGTCATTCAAAGTTATACAACAAAGAACGCCTGTACTTCCGCACGCTCTCGTCTTTGCGAGGAGTGAGCGAAGCGAGCGACGAAGCAAACTCATATGAATAGCGGTGAGATTACTTCGTCCCGCTAAAGCGGGTCTCGTAATGACATTACAGACATAAGTAAGTCTTTGCGACCCCGCAGTATGCGGGGGATTCAAACTCTGAACAAAACTTCGTCTTTGCGAGGAGCGAGCGAGGCGAGCGACGAAGCAAACTCATGTGAATAGCGGTGAGATTACTTCGTCCCGCTAAAGCGGGTCTCGTAATGACAAAACCGACTAAAATCTGTTTTTTAGAAACGACGCATAATACTCTGTCAGGCATTCTCTGATTAATTCAAATCAAATCGTAATATAAATCTTTCCATTCGGGGTTTAGCTTGTTAATTAAATCGAGTTTCTTTTTACGCGAACCGGCTTTGATTTGTTTTTCTCTTTTTATTGCGTTAACGGGAGTATCGTGAATTTCATACCAGACAAGTTTTGTGCAGTTGTATCTTTTAGTAAAACCGTTTGTCAATTTGTTTTTATGTTCATAAACTCTTCGTATAAGATTGTTAGTCATCCCTGTATAAAGCGTTGTGTTGTGTTTGTTGGTCATTATATATACATAGTACTGATTCATATCGGAAGCCCCGCTGCAACAAAATATAAAATGATTTATTAAAAACAACAAGTGAGATTACTCCGTAATGACAACCGACGGATTGACTAAGTCTTTGCGAATGAGCGTGCGAGTGAAGCAAACTCTGAACAAAACCCCGTCTTTGCGAGGAGTGAGCTAAGCGAACGACGAAGCAAACTCGAATGAATAGCGGTGAGATTACTTCGTCCCGCCAAAGGCGGGTCTCGTAATGACATTACAGACATAAGTAAGTCTTTGCGAATGAGCGTGCGAGTGAAGCAAACTCTGAACAAAACCCCGTCTTTGCGAGGAGTGAGCTAAGCGAGCAACGAAGCAAACTCGAATGAATAGCGGTGAGATTACTTCGTCCCGCCAAAGGCGGGTCTCGTAATGACGGACGCCGGATTAAACAGATCTTTGCGAGGAGATCCGACGAAGACGGAACGACGAAGCAAACTCTGAACAAAACTTCGTCTTTGCGAGAAGTGAGCGAAGCGAACGACGAAGCAAACTCATGTGAATAGCGGTGAGATTACTTCGCCCCGCTAAAGCGGGTCTCGTAATGACATTACAGACAAAAATAAGTCTTTGCGACCCCGCAGTATGCCGGGATGCAAACTCAAATTAAACTTCCGTAATGACTGACATAAAAATCAAACAAGCCTTTACGAACTCTGCGTTTATAAAAACCCGATGCGCGGGAAGACAGTCTATTCGGATATAATTATTTTTTTCAAAAATGTTTTTCTGTGGAGCGGAGTAACTCCGTAAAGCTTTATTGCTTCGAAATGATCTTTTGTAGGATAGCCTTTATTTTTATGCCAGCCGTACTCGGGATAAAAGAAAGCGTAATTTTTCATTATCTCGTCGCGCGTTACTTTTGCCAATATCGACGCCGAGGCAATCGCAAACGACTTTCTGTCGCCGCCCACAATCGCGCTGCATTCTACTTCGGTTTCGAATTTTCTGTTTCCGTCGATGAGGATTAAATCCGGTTCAACGCTCAGCTTTGCGGCGGCGGTTTTCATTGCCTTCAACGCCGCATTCAAAATATTAATCCTGTCGATCTCTTCATGATGAACTATTCCCACACCGTACGACAAAGCGTTTTTAACAATCCAATCGAAAAGCGCTGTGCGTTTTTTTTCGCTCAATTTTTTCGAGTCGTTGATCTCGTCGTTCCACACATTTGCGTTGAACACTACAGCGGCGGCTACAACGGGACCGGCTAAAGGACCGCGTCCGGCTTCGTCCACGCCGCATATCAGTTTACGACCGTTTTTCATGAATGAATTATCGAATTCTTTTAAATTCATTCTAAAACTCATTGACAATTCCGAAATGAATTTTTCCTTCACCGAACGAGTCGCCTTTGCCGAGCGCAAAACTGACGCTCATTATACCGAATGCGGTTTCGAAATTAATTCCCAATCCGTATCCGATTTTATAGTCCGAAACTTCGTCGCGTTTGAAATAGCCGGCGTCGAAAAACAGGAAAGCGTGAGTTTTATTTGTCAGGAGATATCTGTACTCGATATTCGACCAGAGAATTCTTTTGCCGGCAAATTGATTTTCGATATAACCGCGCAGGGAATTGGCTCCTCCCAACAAATACATGTCGCTTATTTCAATATTGTCTCCCCTGATTTCACGCGCATGAAAAGCAAGCGCCAACACCTGTAATCGAAATACTTCAAGAAAATAGCCGAAGTCGACTTCGAATTGCTGCAAACTGAAACTTCTGTTTGCGGGCAGGTATTCAGCGGGACCGTTGATTTTTTTTGAATTGAGTTTATACGTATTGGCAAAAATGATTCCGCTTGAAGGAGAATAGATATTGTTTCTTGTATCGATACTCAAATTGACGCCTGTAATCAAAGAAGTCGAATTATAAACCGTAAATCTTTTCACGCTGCGTTCGGTTGGAATTGTGGAACGATGCGCAATCGATACGGAACCCGTTACGTCTTCGGAAGCCATAAAAATCAACTCGCCCGAAAGATTTCTTTGCACGTAAGTAGTATCCTGAATTCTCTGAAACAATCCCGTTCTCAAATTCAAAGGGAAGCCGAACAGCCACGGTTCGAGATATTTTATTTCGAGCTCCTGGGAATTGCGGTTCTCGCTCTGCCAGCGGAAGGAAAGATTTCTTCCCGTGCCGAAAATGTTTCCGAGTCCGATATTTACCAAGCCCGTCAGATAACCTTTTTCGGATTCGCTTCCCGGAACGTATCCTATTATGCCGTCGAACTGATTTGTCTGTTTTTCTTTTACTTTTATTTTCAGAATGCCTTCGTTTTTATTGTCGATAAAAAATTCAGGCTCTTCAACGCTCTCGAAATATCTTAATTTCATAAGCCTCGAAGAAATTTTATTAATTTTTTCGCGAGAGTAAATATCGCCGGTTGTTATTCCCGCGTTCCGAAGAATAACGATATCTTTCGTTTTTTCATTGCCTTCGATTTCCACTCTGTCGATTTGTGCTTTAAGTCCTTTTTCTATTTTTAAATAAATATCCGCAAGATGTTTATCTTCTTTGTCGAAGAAATAAACCGAAGCAATTCTGATTGCAGCGAAAGGATATCCGAGTTCTTCGTAATAATCCAGCAGATAATTGACGCTCTCCTCGAACTGCGGCGCCGAAAAAATCTCGTTATCGAACTTGCTCAATATCTCTTTTACAAACGTCGAATCCTCGTTCAAGCCATCGGCAATTATATTATTTATGAACGTCGGTTTCCCTTCGTCTATTTCAATCTGAAATTGATTGCCGCCGGACTCCCGTATTTTCACACCGGTATGATAATAACCGTAGTAAGAATAAAATTTCTTAATTGAGGAGATTATCGAATCGTCATCGGCTTTTTTAATTCGAGTTTCGAGATTGCGCAGTAAGGTCTTCGTATCGAATGTTTTATTACCGGTAAAAACGAAATTACTTTCGGACTGAGATAAGGCGTTAACTCTTAAAAACAAAAAGAGGAAAAAAATAAATTTAATATCTCGGCGTATCATCGATTATTTTCATTTTCTTTCCAATTTGTTCCACATGCGCTTTTTCGATTAAAGCGGAATATTCTTCTACCGTAACCGAGCTCGTTTCGAGTTTGGAAGCGTTAGCCGAGCCGGCGGCGGCGGCAATGCGAATGAATTCGTCGAAAACCATCGCCTTTTCCAGACCGTATGCGATTCCCGCCACGAAAGAATCTCCGCTTCCGGTAGAATCATAAACTTTTATTGCGGGCGGAATAATTTTATAATGGAAATCGAATTTTGCAGCGTAAAACGGTTTGTCGCCGTCCGTAATAAAAATAAGCTTAATTCCTTTCGCATAGAGGTCGTTCATATAAGCGCGAATCTCTTTTTCGCTTTTCAGCGAAATACCGAGCGACTTTTCTATTTCTTCCCTGTTATTGTGAACTGCCGTTGGCGCGGCATTCAGACAATCCTCGAGATGACTTCCGTATGTGTCGAGTATCGAAATTTTATCGTATTTATGGGCGAGTTCAATTCCATACGGAAAAATCGAATTTGCCGATTCCGAAGGCGAACTGCCCGAGAAAACTACAATCGAACAGTTTTGAATCATCTTGTCGAGTTTCGATTTGAATTCTTCGGCTTCTTCATAAGTCACGTCGTTGTTCAATCCGAAAAATGTGGTAACCCGTTGATGGTTTTCTTCGATAATCAATTCCGCCGCGCGCGTTTCGGATTTGGTCGATTGAACGGTAAAATTTATTTTTTCGTTAGTCAGAACCGAGCGCAATATTTTGCCGTTGTTTCCTCCTAAAAAAGTAAACGCCGTATTTTGAATTCCGAATTTATTTAACTGCCGGCTGACGTTTATTCCCTTCCCGCCTGCGGCATAAATTTCATTTTTACATCGATGCGATTTGCCCAACTCAACTTCGTCGAAGAATTTTCTTCTTTCGAGCAAAGGATTTAATGTTACAGTAAGGATCATAATCAATTCGCTTTGTTATTCGATACGCTAAAATATCGATATTTCATTAAAGTTTCCTTGAGTTTCACGGATGACAGCCGGCAGGTTTAAAAAAAGGATTCAAATACACAGAGAGCAACGACAAACTTACCAAACCGGTAATCTTGCAATTTGTTAATTTGGCAATTTTGCAATTTGCCAATTTGGTAATCTTGCAATTTGGCAATCTTGTAATAAAAAACCTCTCATCCATACGCTGAAAATTTTCATTCATCCTTTAATAACTCCGACGGGTTTAAGCTTTGCCACTTTATTGCTTATGCCCGCTCGGTGAATTACTTCAACAACTTCAGAAACGTCTTTATAAGCGCCGGGCATTTCTTCGGCAATAGTTTTTTTTCCTTTAGCCTGAACTGTAATGCCTTTATTTTTCAATTCGCCGATAATGTCTTTGCCTTTGGCGGATTTCAGAGCTTGATGACGGCTTTGGAGTCTGCCCGCGCCGTGGCATGAACTTCCGAAAGTTTCTTTCATTGCGGATTCGGAACCCGCGAGCACAAACGAGTAGCGTCCCATGTCGCCGGGAATCAATACCGGCTGTCCTGATTCTTTATACTTTTCGGGAATGTGTCTGCTGCCCGGCGGAAAAGCTCTGGTAGCTCCTTTACGATGCACGCAAACTTTTTTTAGTTTTTTGGAGCCGTCTTTTTCGGTAATTACGTGTTCTTCGATCTTTGCAATATTATGGCATACGTCGTAAACAAGTTCGAATCCCAATTCCCGTTGCGATATCGAAAGAGTTTCGATAAGAGTTTTCTTTGCCAGATGCATTATGATTTGTCTGTTGTTCCATGCAAAATTAGCCGCCGCTTTCATAGCGTTCAAATAATCCTTCCCTTCGACGGATTTTATCGGAGCGCAAGCCAGTTGTTTGTCCGGCAGGTTAAAGCCGAATTTCTTTTCCGAATTTACAAGCAGTTTAAGATAATCGTCGCACACCTGATAACCGAGTCCTCGCGAGCCGGTATGAATAAGAATGACCAGTTGACCTTTGAAGAGTCCGAATATATCTGCGATTTTTTCGTCGTAAATTTCTTCCACCAGATCGACTTCAAGAAAATGATTGCCCGATCCGAGAGTGCCGGCTTGGTCGGCGCCTCTTTCGATTGCCCTACGGCTCACGGCGTCGGGGTCTGCGCCTTCAAGCCTCCCGTTTTCTTCCGTAAAGACCAGGTCGTTTTCCGAACCGAATCCGTTTTCAACCGCCCATCGCGAACCGTTAACCAATATTTTTCTTATTTCTTTTTCGGACAGTTTTCGAATAGCGCCGCTCGCCCCTACGCCGGTCGGTATATTCCCGAATAAATTTTCAACCAATTTCGGTATTCTTTTTTCCACATCGTCTAATTTTAAATTCGTGCGCGCCAGTCTGACGCCGCAATTGATATCGTAACCGACTCCGCCCGGAGATATTACGCCCGTTTCAATATCCGTAGCCGCTACGCCTCCGATCGGGAAACCGTAACCCCAATGAATGTCCGGCATGGCTATGCTATACATTTGAATACCCGGAAGATGGGCGACGTTTACAACCTGACGCACCGCTTCGTCGCCGCTTATTTGATTCCGCAGCATATTTTCCGTCGCATAGATTCTGCCCGGCGCGAGCATTCCATCCTGCGCCGGAATTTCCCATAGATAGTCATGAATTTTTTCTATTTCATAACCGCTGATTTTCATTTGCGTACCTTTTCTTAATTTTACTCACTCCGTCGGTGAATATACAATTCTTTCGATTCTTCATAAAGAGATGAATTATTCCTCCCAATGAATTATTTTTATGATGAAAATCAAGAAGCAAACGATGGGCGGCGTCAACAAACGCGAGAGGGGAAATCTGGGCGAAGAGATCGCATGCAATTACCTGATTAATAAAGGCATGACGGTTATCGACAGAAATTACCACTACGGACACGGCGAAATCGATATAATCTGCAAGGACAACGATACTATCGTTTTCGTCGAAGTTAAATACAGAAAGTCGCTCAAATACGGCGAGCCGGAATTTGCAATAACAAAGAACAAACAAAGACAAATCCGGAAAATTGCCGAGGCTTACCTCTACGAAAAAAAGATTACCGACCAGCCCTGCAGGATAGACGTTATTACAATCGTTCACGAGGCGGGAAAAGAACCCGCGCTTACTCATTATCGGGATGCGTTTTAATGTAGCGTTTGACCGTTGACAGTTTTGATGTTGGGGAGTTCTTGGTTTAGAAGTTTGAGGGTTTTGGAGTTTGGGGGTTTTGGAGTTTTGGGGTTCAACGTTTTTCGTTTTGGGGTTCCAGGTTTGGCAGTTTGTTTTTTGTACAAAACTGTATAAGAAGAACCCCGTCACGCGTGCACTTCCGCACGTCCTCGTCTTTGCGGACGGGCATCACATGTGAACAAACTCTGAACAAAATCCCGTCTTTGCGAGGAGCGAGCAAAGCGAGCGACGAAGCAAACTCATATGAATGCGAGAGATTACTTCGCCCCGCTAAAGCGGGTCTCGTAATGACATTACAGACATAAGTAAGTCTTTGCGGAGAGTGGTATGTGGGAAGCAAAATCTAAGCAAAATCCCGTCTTTGCGAGGAGCGAGCAAAGCGAGTGACGAAGCAAACTCATATGAATAGCAATGAGATTACTTCGTAATAACGTTACAGACTTAAATACGTCTTTGCGGACAGGCATCACAAGTGAACAAACTCTGAAAAAAACGTCGTCTTTCTGAGGAGTCCCGACGAAGGCGGGACGACGAAGAATCTGCGGATGACTTTTGATTAATATTCAAAAACATTAATTGATTGAGATACTTCCCCCGCCGTTGGCGGGGTCAGTATGACAAATGACGGATTGCGTAGGTCTTTGCGACCCCGCAGTATGCGGGGGAAGCAAACTCTGAACAAAACTTTGTCTCTGCAACCCCCGGAGTATGTTGGGGATTCAAACTCTGAATAAAACCTCGTCTTTGCGAGGAGCGAGCAAAGCGAACGACGAAGCAAACTCATATGAACAGCGGTGAGATTACTTCGTAATGACGGACGCCGGATTGAACAGGTCTTTGCGAACGAGCGGAGCGAGTGAAGCAAACCCTAAACAAAACACTGTCTTTGCGAGGAGATCCGACGAAGACGGAACGACGAAGAATCTACGGATGACTTTTGATTAATATTCAAAAACATTAATTGATTGAGATACTTCCCCCGCCATTGGCGGGGTCAGTATGACAAATGATAGATTGCGTAGGTCTTTGCGACCCCGCAGTATGCGGGGGAAGCAAACTCTAATGTATACCAGTGAGATTACTTCGTAATGACATTACAGACTTAAATACGTCATTGCGAACTAATCCGTTTATTTACTCACCCGCCGTTCAATTGATTTTCCAGATAAAGTTCATAAGCTCCGAGGTCGAGAAATCCGTGTCCCGACAAATTAAACAAAATCGTTTTTGATTCTCCGGTTTCTTTGCATTTCAATGCCTGTTCGACCGCTTCTTTAACGGCATGAGAACTTTCGGGCGCGGGCACAATACCTTCCGTCTGAGCGAAGATTTGAGCTGCTTTGAAAACTTCGAGTTGTTCGTAAGCCGACGCCGAAATAATGCCCTGATTATAAAGGTGAGATATCGAAGGAGCCATACCGTGATATCTCAATCCGCCGGCGTGAATTTTGGGCGGTATAAAATCGTGACCGAGAGTATACATTTTCAATAAAGGCGTCATGCCCGCTTCGTCGCCGAAGTCGTAATCGAACTTGCCTTTTGTCAAAGTGGGACACGAAGCCGGCTCTACGGCGATAACTTCGAGATTCTTTCTTTCGCCGCTCAGTTTGTCTTTAATAAACGGGAAAGCCAGGCCGGCAAAGTTGCTGCCGCCCCCTGCGCATCCGATTACAATATCGGGATAGTCGTCCACAATTTCCATTTGCAATTTGGCTTCTTCTCCGATTACGGTTTGATGCAGCAGAACATGATTCAAAACGCTGCCGAGACTGTAATTCGTATCGTCCCGTTGAACGGCGACTTCAACCGCTTCGCTGATTGCAATGCCGAGCGAGCCGGGAGAATCGGGATCGGCTTCCAGTACTTTTCTGCCTGCGTTCGTTAAATTAGTAGGACTCGCATGCACAGTAGCCCCGAACAATTTCATAAACGTTTTACGATACGGTTTTTGATTATAGCTGACTTTTACCATAAAGACTTCGCATTCCAAACCGAAATGTTTGCATGCCATTGAAAGCGCGCTGCCCCATTGACCGGCTCCGGTTTCGGTAACGAGTTTTTTGATTCCGGCTTTTTTGTTGTAATAAGCCTGGGCGTACGAGGTATTTGTTTTGTGGCTTCCCGTCGGATTTGCGCCTTCGTATTTGAAATAAATTTTTGCGGGCGTGTCGAGTTCTTTTTCGAGATTTGCGGCGCGAATTAACGGCGTCGGTCTGCTTATTCTATATAGATCTCTTACTTCGTCGGGAATTTCGATATACCGTTCGGTAGAAACCTCCTGCATAATCAAATCCATCGGAAAGATAGCCGATAAATCCTCCGGACCGGCGGGTTGTTTTGTTGCGGGATTCAACGGCGGGTCCATCGGAACGGGCAAATCCGCAAGAATATTGTAATAATGAGTTGGCATTTTAGATTGTTCGAGAAAAACTATTTTGTTGTCCGACATTTTTTTAACCTCCGATTTATTAGTGAGAAAAATCTAAGCCCGTATAACAAAAAAGCCGTGAACGGTTCTACCATCCACGGCTTTATTGATTGCAAAATATTTAAAGTCCTAGGACGGCAGAGAGGAATATCTCCACTGCCACCAGAACAAATTAACTTTAGCGATATTTAATTTTCCGTTCATTTGAATGCAAAGATAAATTTTAAGAATTCAATAGTCAATAAAAAATATCAGGGTTCGAGTAAAAATTACTCTCCCCCCGACCACCCTCAAACAATTATTATGGAATGATTACTTTAAAAGAATGAGTTTTTTAGTTTCGGAAAACTCGCCGGACTGCATTCTGTAAAGGTATATACCGTTGCTCAGATTACCGCCGTCGAATTCTACTTCATAGTTGCCAGGAGATTTTTCTTCATTAACCAGCGTTGCAATTTCTCTGCCGAGTATATCGTAAACTGTAATGTTTACAAAGCTTGTTTTAGGCACAGAGTATTTTATTTTCGTTGACGGGTTGAAGGGGTTGGGGTAATTTTGATACAAAAAATAATTTTTTGGTACATAAATATTGTTTGTTACATATGTCAATGGTTCATCCGAACCTAAGATAAACTCACTAAAATTTATTACTGTTGTGAACAAAGTATTGCTTGTTGCGTCATATGTACTTGGTAATTCATTAAATAAGCCAATTCCTGGGCTAGAACGACTGTAAACCTTAATTGTGCTTGGATTTATAATTCTATCTGGTAATTGAGATAAATCAATCATAATTTCAGCAACGAATGATAAAAGCCCTACTTGATTTATAACCCAACGATATTTGCTAATATTCTTCGGTGCTTTTCCTATGAAACCGATTTGATCGGGTTCTTTTGCAAAAAAATTTACAGTGCAACTACCTAAACCATTTATAGATTTGAAATTTATTGCTGCGGCAGTTTTATTGCCGTTAGAATTGAAATTATAGATACCCTTGGATGTAACTATTTGAGTAACAGATATACCAGGTTCACCAAATGGAACAATATGCACAATTTGCCCCGAGAATGTTTTGTAATCTGGTATGCAGCCATTATTTTTTCCACCCCCATTTCCTATTTTGACCGTTCCATCTTGGTAGTATACAGCCCAATCATAAAAACAAAAATCAGGGTGAACGTAGTTATAGTTTCCATCACCAGTAAATACTTCTACTGGACCAGGGAGAGTTACAATTATTGGGGGACCAAAAAATTTTCTATAATTTTCTGGTATTATATATTTCTGTGAGATAATGTTGTAAATGCATTCTTGATAAGGGAATATAGATTTATCTTTCCAATTGTCATTGTTAATTATTTTTCTGGGATAATGAAATTTTGGGTCATTTCCATTGTAGTAGCTTTGTCCAATATATTTTACTGCTCCATTATAATAAGCAAGAGGGTAATACCAATTTTCAAGAATTCTTGCATCGTCTTCTGCGCCCCCCGAACCAATTGGGTATGGGGCAATTTTTTTTGCTACCAAAAGCCTAGTCCCAATTTCAAGATTGTACCTCCAATTATGCTTTAGAAAGTCAATATTTACCTCAACTAAATCATAATAAATATAAAAATTATTTTCTCCTTGTTCATGTCCCTCTTCAACATTTGTAGCTAAATATAATTTAGTTTTATCAACATTAACAGGTACAGTTACCTGCATTAATCCCCATCCTTTTTTAACTATATTCCCATAAGCGTCTTTTTCGTTATGAAAGATTGGACTACCATCATCATTAAATTGTCTCCAACCCGATTCCTGTTCTACAATTGCTTTAATAATTACTGATGGCACTTTGTATTTCAAAGATAATTGTTCAATATAATCAGAAATTTCCTGATAAGTTGGTATCCAGGAAGAAGATTCATATTTTGCAGACCATCCTTTACTAGTTGTCAACCAATCAGTGGTAAATCGCACAAGCATAGACCCCTGAGAAGAAGTAATTGATGATGGTATAGTATTTCCGCTAAATTTTCCAATGATTGGTGAATCAGCATTAGAACCATCATAAACAGTAACAAAATCATAATCTTTTTCTGTATCAAATGATAGAAATGTTAAAATAATATTTTCCGCATTATCTGGTTTTATAAGGTAATAGAGGTCTAAGTTATTATCATAATTATCATTGCCGCTTCCATCATCAAAAGTAAGTTTATCTTTTGTTAAAATAACTTGATTTCCGGTTTCAAAATTATTGACGGAAGAAAATTGACTTATTGAATTTTCATTAATTGCAATAACTTTACAGTAATAATAATTAACTGGTTTTAAGTTAGTATTATAAGTTAGTTCATTTTCATTCGCCATATAATAAGTAAATCCACTAAAAATGCTGCTTGTACTCCATTGAATTTGATACCAGTTTGCATATTCAACCCTATTCCATTGAAATTCCACATTAAGCCATGGAATTGTTGAATTATTTTCCGGATAAATTATTTGTGATTTTTCTAATGATATACCTGAAGATACTGTTGTATACTCATAAACCTCCGACCAATCGCTGGTTTCATATGTATATGTATTTAATGCTCTAACACGCCAGTAATATGTTGAATTATTCTTAAAATCTTGGGGATATCTTATAGCTGGTGCAAAATAAAGAGAATCAATTGTTAGTGGTTCTTCAAATTGCCAATAAGGATTCGAGATTATATTGAAATAAAAATATTGGTCTGTTGATATTTGCAATTCATAACGATTAGCATTTGGGATTGTACCAATTATGAAAATTGGTACAATTGGAATATCTGTTGAGTTATTTTCAGGATATATCATTTTGGGGGTACTTAAATTAACTATGTAATTTATCGTTCCATTTTTTGAAAGATGATTTTGATTGTCTATATCCCCCTGAATTCCGTTCGGGGTTTTTGATTGAGAGAAACTATTATTAATTAATAAAAATGAATAAATTAAAAAAAATAGTTTTTTATAGGTTGCTCTATTACTGCACATAATGTAATGAACCCCTCTTACTTTTATAGTTATTTTATTATTATGGCCCGGACCTGTTATTAAATAATGACTCCCCTTCTAAATCCTTATTTTCAACTATCAAGTTCAATAATACTAGTCTAAATCCCGTAACTGTAAATCCTGAGATTAATAAATAATAAGAAGAAAATTTTATATGTAATAAGTTGCTAAATTAGATTTGTAAGTATTTATTTAAACACTATCTGCTCACCACCTTCTCTCCCTTATCTCCTTCTGTAATAATTATTCCCGTTGGAGTGGAAGCGGTTGCATAATCTGGAAAAACATTATCTACACGTATTATTCCTTTTTTAGTTTTTTCTTTAATAACTTTTGAACCTATTTTAATTTCTTTGCCAATGCCAATTACCTCAAATTCATCACCAACAGAAATTCCATTTCCATCTGAAGCATAACAGTCAAGGGATAATTCAATCTCATATCTATTAGCTAAATTAACGGTGCCAATAATGAATTTGGGAACTATCGGAGCATCTATTGCATTATTCTGCGGATACACCATTTCCGGTATACGTAAAGTCGCCGCTTGTTTATTAAGATTTTTTAAATCATCAGCTTCTATGTTAGAAATTACGCACATAATTCCTTCGAGTACTTTTGATTGTCCGAAATCATTTCCTATCATTATAAACCATATAATAATGGTAAGAAAGAATTCCAAGCGAAATCTCCTTTCGTAATACATTTGTGTTATTCCTTCATATTAACAATCTAACCAAGCGAACAAAACAATGATATTATTTTCAAGCTTTTACTGTGAGTTACCGTCCAATTCCAAAATTAACCCCTAATCTTACTTCCGGACCCATTAACTTAAACGGGGAATCGTTTGTCCTTTTATTATCAATATAAAATGCGAGGTTATTTGCATCTAGATCTTCATTTGCTGTTACATTTGTTCCATTTTGATCCGGACCCGTAAAGCTAACTTCCGGTTTTAGGTCTATATTTATTGAATAACTACCCGATAAAATTATTTGAGCATTAGGGCTTACATCGATTACAAAAGCTAAATTCGGTCTAATAAAAGCATACCATCCAACCATGCTTAAATCAACATTTGCAAAATTTTGAAACCGGGTATCATTTACCTGTATCCAAGTTGTATGGTTTTCCAATGTTCCAAGTGATTTATTATAGTACCCTACTCCCCCAGAAATGCTTGGCAAGAACGAAATATTTTTTTCACCAGTAATAAAGAAAGGATAGCCGATACTACCGCCACCATCTATACCAAAGTATTTCCCCAAAAACAAATCCACAAAAGCGTCCCAATACATATTTTGAGTTTTTGAATAATTGTTATAATTAAATCCCAAATTAAAAACCGTCTTGCCACTTAATTCAATGTCAGTAAAAAAATTATCCGGGGCTGGTGATTCATCACGATACCAAAACCAGATATTGGAACCCCTGTATTCAATAAATTTTAATCCTCCATATACTGTTACATTTCTTTGAGCCGATGCATGCTCGCAAACAAATAAAAATGCAACAAATAATATTGTAAAAGTTTTCATTTTGCCTCCAATTATATGAAAAAATTAATCTCTTTTTTCGAGTTCACAATCAATAGGATACATACAAATATTACTGCTAAATTTTCCGATAATTCTACTACCATTTAACTTTCCATGTATATTTATTTTTATTGATGAACCTAACACTGAGCCGGCTTCCCCATTTAACGAAACTGCCTTGCCTTCAATAAATCCTTGTACATCAATAGTATTTTGTTGAGGGTTATTTTGCAGACTCATCGTCAGTAACCCGTTTAAATTTTTTTCATTCTGACTAAGAAGTAATTCAAGCTGTAAAGTTGTAACTTTATTACCCCTTATCTCAGTAGCAGTACCCCTCCAATTACCGGATAAGTTCGGTTCATTTGAACAACCAAAAGAATATACTATAAATGTAATTAACACAAATTTTATCGAACATCTTTTATTCATATTTCCCCCTCAAACTCCATATGCTCAACAATCCATTTTTGTAAATCAGGAATAATCCATATGGCATAAATGCCGAAAGTGACTATTAACAGGAAGAACCATTTAATCCATAAACCGAACAAACCAGCACCGCTGCCAATAAATTTGCAGCGTCTGCCATTGATAATTGTGTGCTTTGCTATCCATTGTTGTTTAAGAACAACCGCCCATGGGAATGCAAGACCGAGTGATAATAACGTAATTAAAAAAGCCGCAACGGCAGTACCGAAAAATGTCCCGGCACCTCCATCGAATGAAAAGTTTTTTGATTTTGTCATAAATTTATTCTTCTTAAAAATGGTAGAATTTTACTTCTCATCTGTTTTTCAACAACAAACCATATGATGCTTAACTTGCAAGCAAATTCACTTAAATTTTATCAATTTTTTCTCATTGGCAACCACTATTTACATATGTTCATACAGATAAATTATCTGCTCAACTCCTTCTCAATCCATTCACTTAACTGGTCATATAATTTTACATTCCATTCCCTCTCAACATCAATGTCTCTTGAAGGTGCATTATTCCCTCCTGGATATTGAACTGTTACCGGTTCTTTCGATACTGTATGATATTTTCCAAATCCTGTTTTAACATCAACTACACGACCCTGAATCTCTATCCCATAAGTGACCATAACGTTAGCGAGAACGCGTCTTGTTTTCGTTAAACGCTGCTTTGTGTTACTATCATATTCATCATATTCTTCATCTCGGTAGATAGGATTTCTCAATACTTGTGTTTTTTTCAAAAATTTACCATATACAAGCTTGTCTACTCCAAGAAGTTTACCGGTTTCTTTTTCCGATAAAGATGATTCTAATTGTAATAGTGAAAGGAAGTAATCGCGGTCATAAACATTGAAATTCGATTGTGCTAATCTTGTGCTTATAAAGACGGATGCCAGCCAGCCATCGGCTTTATCATTAATTGCCTTTGTATCAAATTCCATTACTGCAACATTAGGTGCGTCTTTTTTATATGCAGTTAATCCTCCACTAGCTGCTTTTGATTCAGATTCAGCTTCAACCAGCGTTTGCAATTTTTTTCTTGCTTCAGAAAAAGCTTCGGGTTTTATCCGTTTGAAAATGCTTGTTTTTTGATTGTTATCTTCAGCCATGTTTAAGGCATTGAGGGCATCTCCAAATCGCCTCTGGGTTTCATAGAGATTTGCTAGATTCCCATAAAGTAGGGCTCTTTCAAACCCAGGTTCGTAAGATTCAATAGAAATCTTTATTTTATTTTCCGCTTCATTGAACTTGTCGTTTTTCAAGAGTGAAATAATTTCATCTTTATTCTTATCATCGGACGGAAAGGTGTAGCGTATATAATCGCTTATTTCCTTTTTATAGCCTCCGAGTATTTTTACAATTTGATCCACATAAGAAGCTTCTCCATATCCCTTTAAAAATCGAGCAAATGCTATACGTCCATCTTTTTCAATTATTTTGAATGCAACCTGTCCTCCAATATCCTCAGCAACAAGGAAAAGATCTACATTAGTTTTGTAGCCGAAATTGCTAATACTTTCATTTGTCGCCTTGAGTTTTCTTTCGTGTACAATACTTGTTAATTGCTGGATATCAATAACATTCACATTCAGTTCTTTTTGAAGTCCTTCCATAAGTTTCGCTTGCAATGTTTGATTATCATCAGTTATTGTTGGAAGCACGGCAATTGTTTTGATCCCTTCGAGCTTAACCTGTGGAGCAATGTCGTACGAAAACGATTTAACTCCCATATCTAAGGTTGATAAGGAGGGAGCACACCCGTAAAAAAATAAAACTATAGAAACTACTGCTAAAATTTTTAAAGTATATTTTTTTCCCATTTTTCGCACCTCATTTTGTTTTTGAAAGGATTATTTAAATCAATTATATATTTACCCGAACAGGTAATTTTGCGGAAAATCCTCTGAAAATTTTTTTCAAAAAATTTTTAGAGGTGATATAAATCACGCTTTATGAAATGGGGAGTAAAGTGGCAAGTCATTATGCTGCGAGGGGCGCCAATCATTGTTTTATTCTTTGCAGAATGATCGACAATTTTATTTCTGAATAATTTTAATGCGGATTGCTGTGTCATTAATAATTGCTTTCCCTCAAACTCGCTCGTTTTCTTGAAACTTTTTACTACTTAAGCGGGGAAAACGACGGCCAATAAAGTTTACAGCCAGGTCTTCTTACTCAGGCAGTTTAAACTTCTCGTTCCAATATTTATTCTTTGCCGGGTAGTTAACAAACTTATCCCCATCCCAAAATTGCAACGAATCTTTATATGCGGCTAAATAATCGTTTATTATATCCGGCGAAGTAATTTTTATTTTTTTTATTTTTTCATATTCGTAAAGATATGTCGGGGTTGCTGTTATATATTGTATATTAAAATTCTTATCCAAGACGAATTGTAAGGCAACTTCGATTTTTTGATCAAAATATTCCAATGATTTCACTACTATTCCACTGTCATTAAATTTAGATATGTCGCTTACTCCAATACTTTTAGTTCTTGATAGAGCAGAAGCTAATGCTGTTACCGGGAATAAAATATAATAAGAAGCATTGCCTTTTACTTTGTGACCAATAGAATAAAAATCGGGCATAACTCCCATTAATGTATCACGATCAATTACCATTAAAAACGGCTTGTAGTAACTGCTAACTCCTCCGAAAAATATTTCTTCATCTCCATCCATGTCGATATCAATATTAGCCGCCGCCGTAATATGCCCTGAATGATATAGAGACGATTTTATATTACCGGTTGCTGGACTCAGAGTCGACACAACGCATCCTCCAAAATCATAATCGTGCGCTATTATAAATAATAAATTTTTCTTACCTCTTTTTGCCACAAGGAATTGGTTTATAACCCATTTTGTCCTTTTCCATTTGGGAGCATAATTAAATCTTTCGCTTTCCGGAGCAGCTTTCCATCTTAGGCTGCCGTCGTAATTAAAACAGTAAAGCGTATCGGGATGGTAATTTCCGACATCGTATTCGCCACCTGTTAGAAGCACCTCATTCAAATTATCGCCGTCTATATCTTCCAACATTAATCGACGTCCGTGGTAATTCGTACTCATTAAAGAATCGATATTTCCGCTCAAAGCTCCGGATACGTTCTTCTTCCAGAGCAAATCGCCGTTTATATTGTAAGCTTCGAGCATAAAATCGTTTAGTTTTAACGCAACGGGATTATATTCCGTGTAATCCGTCGGTTTAACCTTGAAAAGCAGTAAGATCAGAATAAACGAGAAAACAAAACTGTATGAAACGGCTTTGATCGGATTTCGTTTAATCCAATATCTTACATTTTTAATTATTCCACGGGGATTTCTCTCAACAATTTCGAACTCCGCGTCGTGTACTTGAATCGAGTCATTTTTCTCCGGAAGACGTTTTCTGTCAAAACCGGAAAAGCCCTCTTCTAATTTATCCGCCAATAGACGATCCAATTCGTCAGGCTCTTTTTTAACAGCCTCTTTGAACCCTCTAAACAGATTGAAATAAGTATCGTATATATCCCTGCAATAAGCGCATTCATCCAAATGCAGCTTTATATTTTCGCTCTCTTCCCGTGTAAATTGCTCCGGCGAGCCCGCGTATAACTCCAATATTTTTTCGTCAATGTGCACCTTAATTCCTTTTTGCAATTAATAATTTAGATGAAACAATATCGCTGCGTAATTATTCGTCTGAAAAAAGATAATACCTGCATTTTTCTTTCAGCAATTTTATCATATACTCGATTTTAGATTTGTATCTAAGATTATATTCCGACTTGTCAATATCGATATATTTTTTCAAATAATCGTAATACGACAAGTTATTGCCTCCGTGAGCTATAAAATCGTGCAAGATATCGTTAACCGCTTCGTATAGTCCTCTGGACTGTTTTTCCGTTAATTTACTCTTTGCGTAGTAATCAATCAATATTTTGCTTTTAATTTCGTTCAAAATAAGATTTTTCAATTGAATAATTTCGTAGTCGTTCAATACTCCGTTAATATCGAATATATCGTCTTCCAGGCGGACGGATTCAAGCCCCATTTCATAATATTCTTTAAACAACAATACAGCGTCGTTTAATAGTATTTCTTTTCTGCAGTCGAGCTGCATAACGGTTTGATATAAAATATTCAGCAAATCTCTTGTTGTATGATTTTTACCGATTTGAGACAAGAAAACCGCTTTAAGTCTATCAAACCCTGCATAAGGTAATTTATCGTAATCTTCAGAACCTATGACATAAATTTCCGAGCCCCTAATCGACTTTCTCAAGGCTAAATTCTCGGTAGGCAAAGTATCTTTTATATTTCTTTTTATCTTAAATCCGGTAGGGTCCAATTCGGCATATACCCTGGCTATATATGCATCTGAAACTCTTCTTAAAAAACTCTGATATGCAAAAAATAATTTCTCGCCTTCTATTTCATATATACTGTCATCCAGAATGTTAATAAAAGAATTTATATTAACAAGATAACCCGATTCGTCCTGAATAAACAAATCTCCCATTATGTCTATAGCTACATCCGTTATATCGAGACCGTTACGAGCGGAGAGGTAAATAAAATTCGATTTAGTATTTATCAAATAGGAAACGATTATCGATTTTGTAATGGCGACGAACTCGCTCAGTTCACGCCTGTTGAGTCTCTTTTCCGAACTACCTATAAAATATGCCCGCAGGTTCTCTAATTTATCTTCCGGCAGCAATTTCCGCCCCGCTCCTCTTAAACGCCCTAAAGAAATAGTCGGCGGAAATATAGCCACTCGATTATTAATTAACAAACGAAATTTCGGTACGCGCTATTAATTATTGTCCGGATCACACCCTTTATCCCGCTTTTTGATATTTCTCCGGTTTCAGGATAACTCCCATATTGAGCAGAATAAAGATAGCCGATTCGGTTTTAGCCAGCGCCATTATATACTCGTCGCTGTCGCTGTTGCCGAAGTCGGGCGCATTTTCGATTTCCGAAGCTTTGACGTCGTAGACTGCTTCCACCTCCTCGACTATCAAACCGACTCTTATAAGCAGACCGTCCACTTCGTCTTCTACGATTACAATTCTCGTCTTGTCGTCGTATTCTTTTTCGGGCATATTGAGTTTTAATCTCAAATCGATTACCGGAACTATATTGCCTCTCAAATTAATTACGCCTTTCACATAGGGCGAAGTGTTGGGAACAGGAGTAATCGGAATAAGACGTATAATTTCTATGATTTTCAGAATCTCAATGCCGTAATGCTCGTTGCCGAGCGAGAAACGGAGATATTTACCTTCCATATTCAAGACCGCTTTGGTTTTACTATCTCTTCCGTCGGAATCGCTCTTTTCGAGCAGAGCTTTTGCCTTAGAGGCAAGGTCGATTTCGCTTACATAACTTTTTGCCGCCGATTTGTCGCTTTCGCTGCAAACCTGGTCGGCAAAACGCTTGTCCACGAATTTATTCAGATCGATAATCGAGCCGATGCCCATTTTGTCGTGCATATAACGCTGAATAAAATCGAGGTCCTGAACAACCGGGTAGAGATTGTTTGTTTTGATGCCTTTCGGCTCGGTCAATACGTTTTTGAGAATCGGGACTTTCAAACCGAGTTCTTTTTTCGGGTCGAGAAAATCGACGGCAATTTCCGCCGCCATCGAAGGTTTCTGCTCGATAAATTTGCCGCTATAAACGAGCATTTCCGTAAATTCTTTGACTGCGTCGGGATAATTATTTATCAACTCTTCCTGGAATGCCACAACGCAGCAGGGATGATTTTCCCACAGCTCGCTCGAGAGGAATTGAAGCTCGGCTATTCCCGATGCGATAGCTTTTGTGCCGAGCGGCTCGGCTACCAGATATCCGCTTGCGTCCGGATTGCCCGCAAGGAATTCCGGCATTTTAATCGGCGCAACCACTTCGAATTCGACGTCGACCCCTTTTTGGCCCGTTACGCCCGGATTCAATCCGATATTTCTGAAAAAGATATGACCCAGCATATTATGAATCGACATCGTATGAGGAATGTAGAAAGATTTACCGCGGAAGAAATCGGCGCCGTGACTGTCGTCTCCGCCGGTTTTATTTCTTACGCAACAGCTGCCGTTTTTATGAGCAAACAATACGAGTCTGAGAGGAACTCCGTAATTGTACAAATCCATCGCAAGGGGAGCCAGAATAAAAGCGACGTCGGCGGAGCCGTCTTCGAGCGCTTTTGCAACCGTATTCCACGAGGGCATACACTCGGTTTCCAATTCGAAATGCTTTGGATTCAGCTCGCCTTTTTTAATTAAATGTTTCATAACGCCGAGCGTAAGGTGATCGGTAATTTGAATATGAATCGCTTTGATTCGCACCTTGCCGCCGCTCGTAATTCTGGGTTCTTTCTTTTTGTCGGCGTTGCTTTCGGTTTTAATTCCGAAAGCTTCGTTTATTTTTTCCTGCAATTCGTCTTTGTTGAAAGGCTTGGAAATAAAACTGCTTACGCCGGCTTCGTTTGCTTTTTCAACTTCCTTTTTTTCGCCTCTGCCGGTAGCCATCAAAAACGGAATGGCAGCCGTCGGCTGATTTCCTCTTACCCACTTCAAAAGCTCGAATCCGTCCATCTCGGGCATGTTCCAATCGCTTATTATCAGGTCGATTTCGGGATTATCTTTCAGATAATCGACCGCGTCGACTCCGTTTTCCGCTTCGACTATATTTGTATATCCGAGTGAATTTAATGTTTTGATTTCCATCTGCCGCATTACGCCGGCGTCTTCTACGAGGAGAATTTTGATGTTTTTATCCATAATAAACTACCCTGATGAGATTTATCCGCATTTATCGATTAAATATTTTTATTGTTATCCGGTTTTATTATCGGATTTCATTCGCTTTTTTTTAATTGAAGAAAAGATCGCATATAATTTAAATTTTAATGGAGATTTTCCGGGAACCTTATCAGCCCGTCGATTTTAGAAAATTCCGACATTTCAAATTTCTTTTCGATTCGATCAACCATAAAGAGAGGAGTAGCTTATGTTGGGACAGCATAATATCAACAAAATAGCATTTGTAGGAAATTATCTCCCGCGTCAGTGCGGAATAGCAACCTTCACTTACGATTTATACAATTCGGTTTCCGAGCAGCATCCTCACGCGGAAACATTCGTCGCCGCGATTACCGATAGAGGTCAAAAATTCGATTATCCGCCGGAAGTCCGTTTCGAAATAATCAAACAGGATATCGACACGTATCAAAAGGCAGCGGATTTTTTGAATTATAACAATGTGGACGTCGTATCGGTGCAACATGAATTCGGTATTTTCGGCGGCAATGCCGGCAGTCACGTCCTTGCTTTAATCCGGAGTCTGAAAATGCCGGTGGTTACTACGCTGCATACAATCCTTCCCGAACCGAATCCCGACCAGCGGCGAGTTATGGACGAGTTGATCGCTTATTCTTCGCGCCTTGTAACGATGACAGAAAAAGGAAAAAAGTTTTTGAAAGAAATCTACAAAGCGCCGGAAGATAAAATCGATTTGATTCCTCACGGAATACCCGATATGCCGTTTGTCGATCCGAATTTTTATAAAGACCGTTTCGGCGTCGAAGGCAAATACGTATTGCTTACATTCGGACTTCTCTCTCCGGGTAAAGGAATTGAACACGTCTTGAAAGCGCTGCCCAAAGTAATTTCGAAGTTTCCGAATCTGGTTTATATTGTATTGGGAGCCACTCATCCGAACATAATTAAAGAACAGGGCGAGTCCTACAGAATGAGTCTTGAACGCCTTGCTCACGACCTCGGCATAAAAAACAATGTGATTTTTTACAACCGGTTCGTCGACGCCGAGGAACTCAAGGAATTTATCGGAGCCGCCGATATTTATATAACGCCTTATTTGAACAAAGCCCAAATTACATCAGGAACGCTTTCCTATTCGTTCGGATGCGGTAAAGCGGTGATTTCAACGCCTTACTGGCACGCAGAGGAATTATTGGCCGACGGTCGAGGCATCCTGGTTCCCTTTGCGGATCACGAAGCGATTGCAAACGAAATAATCAAATTGCTCGAAGACGAAACTCTGCGTCATTCGATCCGGAAACGGGCGTATATGCTCGGTCGCGAAATGGTATGGAGCAATATTGCGCATCACTACCTTAATTCGTTCCAGAAGGCAAGAAGACAACGGGCTATTAAATCGAACGGATATTTTCCCGTCAAGACATTGAGCGAAAAGAGGATGGAACTGCCGGCGTTTAATTTAAATCACCTTAAGAATTTGACTGACAGTACGGGAATTTTCCAGCATGCCCGTTATACTTTTCCTCGTTTCGAAGACGGATACTGTCTCGACGATAATTCGAGAGCGTTTCTGCTGACAGTATTGCTCGATGAACTCGGCATAGCGGACGATCAGATATATTCGCTTGCGTCGAGTTACGCGTCTTTCATCAATTACGCTTACAATCCCGAAAAAAGGCGTTTCAGGAATTTTATGGATTTCAGCCGCAGATGGCTCGAAGAAGTTGGCTCGGACGACGCTCAGGGCAGAACTATCTGGGCTCTCGGCGCATGCGTCGGCAGGTCGACTAAAAACAATTTCAAAGTTTGGGCGCATCAGTTGTTCAATGACTCGGTCAATTCAATCACCGAACTTACGTCGCCTCGAGCGTGGGCTTTCGCCCTCCTCGGCATTAACGATTATTTGAATAAAATGAGCGGCGACAGATTGGTGCTTAACATTCGGGAAGTCCTTACGGATAAGCTCGTTGCCCTTTATAAAAATTGCGCAGACGATAATTGGAAATGGTTCGAAAATATACTGGCATACGACAATGCCCGGCTTTCCCAGGCTTTGATTTTGAGCGGTCATGCCATGAACAATGCGGATGCGCTGAATATCGGACTTGAATCCCTTAAATGGCTTATGGAAGTTCAGACCAAAGAAAAGGGTTACTTCAGACCGGTCGGTTCCGAAGGCTGGTATCCGAAAGGCGGCAAGAAAGCCAATTTCGATCAGCAGCCTGTGTCCGCATACGACGCGGTTTCGGCTTGCGTCGACGCTTATCGTATTACGGGCGACGAGTATTGGTACGATATGGCGAAGACGAGTTTCGAGTGGTTCCTCGGCAGGAACGATCTTGGTCTGCCGCTCTACGACCCGAATTCCGGCGGCTGCTACGACGCTCTGCATGTCGACAGAATTAATCTAAACCAGGGCGCAGAATCGACTCTGTCGTTCCTCTTATCGTTAGCAGAAATTTACAGAATTGAAAATATGATTAAAACATTCGAAAGCGTTAATTCTTTTCACAATTAAAAAGGAGTTCTGCTATGGGTAATTCCAGAAAAGAATTGTTCAAACGCTATTCCGGCAATCCGATTATTACGGTTAACGATTTGCCGTATGAGGCAAATTCTGTCTTCAACTGCGGCGTTACAAAAGCAGGCGACGAAATTCTCCTGCTTATGCGCGTGGAAGACATGAGGGGAATTTCGCATCTGACCGTAGCCCGCAGCAAAGACGGCATAACGAATTGGAAAATCGACGAGAAGCCGACAATTCTGCCGGAACCCGATAAATTTCCCGAAGAGATATGGGGAATCGAAGACCCGAGAATTACATATATTGACGAACTGAAAAAATACGCCGTTACGTATACCGCATACTCGCACGGCGGACCGTTGGTTTCTCTGGCTTTGACGGAGGACTTCAAAACTTTTGAAAAATACGGGGCGGTTCTGCCGCCGGAAGACAAAGACGCCGCCCTCTTTCCCGTTAAATTCAATAACAGATGGGCAATGATTCATCGTCCTATAATTTCGACGCCTCAATCGGCGGCTCATATGTGGATTTCGTTTTCGCCCGATTTAATCCATTGGGGCGAGCATCGAATACTGGTTAAAGCGCGCGAAGGCGCATGGTGGGACGCAAATAAAATAGGGCTTTCGCCGCCGCCGCTTTTGATTCCCGAAGGCTGGCTCGTTATGTATCACGGCGTCAAAAAAACTGCCAGCGGCGCAATCTACAGATTGGGACTCCTGCTGCTCGACAAAGAGAATCCCACCAAAATATTAAAAAGGAGCGACGAATGGATTTTCGGTCCCCTTGAACCTTACGAAACCAAAGGCGACGTGGACAATGTCGTTTTCCCCTGCGGCTGGTATGCGGACGATAATACTCTTTATATCTATTACGGCGCGGCCGATACTTCGATTGCGCTGGCTACCGCTGATTTGAACGAAGTTCGATCGTACGTTTCTGGACTTCCGGAAGCCGAATCGCCGAAGAGGTGGGGTTAATTTCCCCTCCTCTTTGATTCTTAATTTTTACGCGCCCTCTCTCGCGATTTTTTGATCAATTTACTTTTTTGTTTCGGAAATTAAACGCAAAAATTTTTCAGATATCGAAGACTATAACGGTTTTATAAATATCGCCTTCTTTTACGATTTCAAGATTGTGAAAAGTAACGGCTTTGATTTCTATTTTAATTGACGTCGGATCGATGGCGCCGCCTTCAAGCGAAGCTATTAATTTTAGTCCGTCGTCTCCGGTTATTATATCGAGTATCGGAATTTTAACGCAAAGCCATTTTTTTGTAAAAAGGAGATAATTCAATTCGCTAAGGAATTCGACGAGCAATACTTCGTAAGACGGCGCGGAAAGCTCAATTTCTTTTTTTTCTACAGCATGGCTTTTTTCTTTTCCGGCTACCGTTTCTTTCCATGCATCGAATGCGGAAAGGAAAATCCCGGTTATAGATTTTCCCGTTATTTCCGCGGCTGCATCCGCCGTATGTTCAATAAATCTAAACGGCATGATCAATTCAAGTAATAACGTCCGCCGATTGCAAGATCCAGACCCAGACTGGTGGACGGAAAAAGATTGAAGACCGGCACGAATTCGAAGAAAAGATCGATTGGAATTTTGTCGCTCTGGAATACAAGTCCGGCGACTCCTCTGGCTCCGAAAGAATTTTTATCACCGTCGACAAATCTCATTCTGAATCCGAATCCGTAATAAAAAGGAATCGAATATCTCGATTCGAATACGTCGTCAATATGGTAAAGATAATCCGCGTGGAGCGAAACTGCAGTATGCTCTTTGGCAAACGAATAAGCTATTCCGCCGTCTACGGCGGTCGTTTGAGTAAGCCAGTACTTGCCGTTAATGCCCGTCGGCTCGCCGATCATTATTCCGATTCCGAATCCCTCTTTTTGAGCGTGAGCGTTTGAAATCATAAAACAGAAGAGTAAAATTGCCAGTAATTTTTTCATAAATACCCCGTGAAAATGGATTGCAAAATCAAACACAAAAATAGTAAAAGAAATTAACTCCTTCGATAGTTTTTACTATTTTCATAAATTGAAAATTAAAAAATTGATTAATCAGGGGGTTCCCTATGTCCGGAAATAACGGCTATAAAAAATTAACGGAAGAGTACTCGGACTCGTTCGATTATGCAAAAAATGAAACCGCAATAATACTTGCCGCGGGGCACGGCAAAAGAATAAAGTCCAAGGTTTCGAAAATGCTCCATAAAATCTGGGAAGTTCCGACAGTCGAACGCGTTTACAACGCGTGCAATAAAGGACTTCAAAACGCCAACACGATTCTTGTTGTAGGCATAAAAGCCGACGACGTAATCAAAACAGTCGGCAAAAGGCAATCGTTGATTTATGCT
Organism: Melioribacter sp. Ez-97; assembly: GCF_051488665.1. NCBI lineage: Bacteria > Pseudomonadati > Ignavibacteriota > Ignavibacteria > Ignavibacteriales > Melioribacteraceae > Melioribacter > Melioribacter sp. Ez-97. The sequence goes on from NZ_JBPSEG010000004.1 coordinate 221,539, forward strand.
TATCAGGAAGTTCAGCGCGGCACCGGGCATGCGGTTCAAACTGCACTCGAAAAAATCGACCCTGCGAAATACGACGGGACTGTTTTTATTTTTCCCGGAGACATGGGATTGATAGACGCCGAAACCGTCGAATTTTTCAGAAACAGATTCCTCGAATCTTCCTCCGACATGATGGTATTGACCGGAATGTACGAAGGCGATACCGGGAATAATTATTACGGCAGAATAGTGCGCGTTAAAGAAAAAGTCGCTGAAGGAGCTCCTCCGGGCGACGACCTGGGCAACGTTATCGAAATAATCGAGTACAAAGACATTCTCAGCTTGAGCGATACGGAGCCGTACGTAACAAATTACAAAGGGAAAAACTATTCGTTTACGAAAAAAGAACTTCTCGAAATCAGAGAATTCAACAGCGGCGTTTTTGCATTCCGGTTCAAACCCTTGTCGGAATTAATTAATAAAATCTCGAGCGACAACGCCCAGAAGGAAATTTATTTGACCGACCTGATTGCTTTGTTTAATAAAAACGGATACAAAGTTTCGGCGGTTACGCCCGAAAGACAATACGCTCTGATGGGCTTCAACAACAAATCCGTTCTTCGCGAAATGGACAATATTGCGCGGGAACTCGCTTACGATAAATTGAAAGACATCGTAATGATTCACGACCCGGAAGACTTTTTTATCGACGACGGGGTGATCGAATACATAATCGAGATGGACAAAAACGGCGAGCCCCTCGATATCGAAATAGGTAAAGGAGCGTATCTGGGGAAAGGGGTAAAACCGAATTATAACGTCAAATTCAATAAAAACTGCCACCTTTCCGGCTGCGTAGAACTTGGCAGGAATATAATCATTCACGACGGAGCGCACCTGTCGTGTTTTGAAAATCAAACGATAACGATCGGAGACAACACTAAAATATATTGGAACGACGTCATAAGAGGACAGGTTAAAATCGGGAACAACTGCGCCGTCGAATCGGGCGTGCGAATAACCGGCAGCGACGATTCGCCCGCGATTATCGGAAACAATGTTACGGTTAAAGGAACTACTTATATTTTCGGTTCGGAAATCGACGATAATCTTCTAATAGAACATTCCGTATTAATCAACAAAAAAGTAAAGAATCCGAACGCCGACGGTTCTCTATTTAAGGTCAGGTTTTATATTCCCGAGACGGAAGGAGCCGAAGCAATTGAAGACAAAAAAGCCCGCATGTAGTATGCGGGCTCCGGTTAAAAATCTAATACGCTAAGATTATTCTGCTTTGGCTGCCAATTTATTGACGTGTTTTGTGAGAGCGGCTTTCTTGCGCGAAGCGTTGTTCTTATGAATTCTTCCTTTTGCCGATTCTTTGTCGAGCGCCGAAACTGCGGCTTTCAAATTCTTTTCAGCCGTTTCTTTATCCTCGGAAGAATAGACTTTCTTAATCAATGTTTTTACTTTTGAAAGAGCCGCTTTATTTCTTTTTGTTCTCGTCTCTGTCTGACGTATTCTCTTAATTGCCGACTTATGATGAGCCATTAATCTGATTTCCTGATTTTATTAAAAAACGTCTGTAAATATATTGTCTTTTTTATTCTAAATCAACTCCGGGTTCAAGCTTTAATCTGACACGGGATATTATTATTTTTGGCGTTCACAAAAATAGCGATTATGCTGAAAGTTAACGAAATATATTATTCGATCCAGGGCGAGAGCTCCAAAGCCGGTCTACCCTGCGTTTTTGTGCGTCTCACTTATTGCAATCTGAGGTGTTCTTACTGCGATACCGAGTATGCTTTTTACGACGGCATTGACATGAGCAAAGAAGAAATTCTCGAAAAAGTGGGCGGGTACGGATGCAAATTGGTAGAGATAACAGGCGGCGAACCGCTCGTTCAAAAAGAATCGCTCGATTTAATGAAATCTTTATGCGACGCGGGATATGAAGTGATGCTCGAAACCGGCGGAAGTCTTCCGATCGACAACGTCGACAAGCGCGTTATGATCATAATGGATTTGAAATGCCCTTCCAGCAAAATGGAAAAGAAAAACCGGTACGAAAACGTCGAATTCCTTAAACCGGGCGACGAAGTTAAATTCGTTATCGGAGACCGCAACGACTACGAGTGGAGTCTGAACAAAATAAAAGAATTCGAACTCGACAAAAAGTGCGGCGTCCTTTTTTCCGTCGTATTCGGGAAACTAGAACCCGTTACGCTGGTTAACTGGATACTGGAAGACAAGTTGAACGTTCGTTTTCAGTTGCAAATGCATAAATATATCTGGAAACCCGAAACCAAAGGTGTATGATGAAAATAGCAAAAGAATTCAAATGGGAGATGGGACATCGTCTTCCCTTTCATAAAGGGAAATGCAAAAATCTTCACGGGCACACATACCGGTGCATGGTTGAAATTGACGGCACGCCGGACGAAAACGGCATGGTACTCGACTATTACGAATTAAAAAGGATTATCGACCCGATAATCGAAGAGATGGATCATTCGTTTATGGTCTGCTCGAAGGACGCGGAGCTGATGAACATTTTGAAATCGCTCGAAACTAAAACCGTCGTTGTCGATTTCGATTCTACCGCGGAAAATATTTGTCTCTATCTGCTCGACAGAATAAAAAAAGCCGGACTTCCCGAAAACATCAAAAAAGTGAAAGTCCGGGTGCTCGAAACGGAAAACAGTTACGCCGAGGACGAATTAAGTTTGAGATGATTTGATTTCTCGCGCTACTTCTGCAATAACCGGAAGAGCCGTACCCGCTTTTTCGTAAATCGAATAGTTCACCACCCTGCTTATTTCCGTCGGTTCAATATTTATTTCCACCAGATACGAGCCCGATTCTCGTGCCGTAAAAGGAATGTAGGCGGCGGGATAAACTACGGCAGACGTACCTACAATAAAACAGATATCGCTCAAAGCGGCAGCCTGCTCTCCTCCGGTAAATTGATCCTGCGGCAGCATTTCTCCGAACCAGACTACATCCGGGCGAATCAAACCGCCGCATCTTTCGCATTTTGGAATTCCTCCGCGGAATTCCAATTCAGGCGAATTGTAAAAAGTTTTGCATTCTATACAATAATTACGCTCGATATTCCCGTGAAGTTCGAAAATTTTAGACGACCCGGCTCTTCTGTGAAGGTTATCGATATTCTGAGTAACTACCGTAACGTCGTAATATTCTTCCAGTTTTGCTATAGCCAGGTGCGCCGGATTCGGTTTTGTGTTCGAAATTATTTCCTGACGGTGTTTGTACCAGTCCCAGACCAGTTTCGGATTTCTTAAAAAAGCGTCGAAATTTGCCAGCTCTTCGGGTTTCATTTTATTCCAGATGCCGTCCTGACCGCGGAAGGTGGCAATACCGCTTTCGGCTGAAATTCCGGCTCCGGTAAAAAAAACAAGTTTTTCCGCATTCCTTAATTTTTCGACAAACTCTACTTTCAATTCTTCGCGTTTCATATTATTCGTCTTTAATTTCCTCCAGCAATTCCTTCGCTTCCTGTTTTCTGACAGGGTCGTCTTCGTCCTCGACAGGGCTTTCGAGAGCTTTTTTCAACATCTTTCGCGCAGTTTCATAGTCGTCTTCGCGAATTAACGAATGAGCGTAATCGACATAAAACATTACGAAATCCGGTTTGAGTTCGATTGCTTTTTTATATTCTTTGATTGCAATTTCGTTATCCGCCCAGCCGAGACCCAGCACGGAACGGGCGGGTTTCCATTTTTCGCTCGTCTTGGCGTGAGTGCGAGCCAAAACATAATGAGCGATTGCCTGGATATCGTTCCCCCCGTTGCCCAATTCGATAGCCTTTTCGAGATCGGCTTTGACGGAATTTACAACGGAAGCAACCGAAAAGACTCCTTTGTAGAGAGCGATTCTGCCGTTTGCTATCGCTCTTCTTAAATATGTAACGGATTTATCGGGAGCGGCTTTGACTGCTTTTTCGGCATATTCGAGCGCTTTTTGGTATGTTTTGAGTTGTTCGTCTTTTTGCTCGTCGGTGCTCGAAGGCATATGCTCACCGATATCGACATAAGCCCTGCTGATTCGCCAGAGCGCTTCGTAATTTCCCGGCTCCAGTTTTTCGGCTTTTTTGTAGAACTCGAGCGCTCTTTGATTGTCAAACTTTTTGTAGAATGAATCGCCTTCCGAAATGAGTTCGCCGAAAGTTTGAGCTTTCAGAGTAAAGAACGGCAGAAATAAAAAGATGAATACGATATTTAGTTTTTTCATAACAACCCCGCCTGTTTTTATGGATGATTTTCTTCCTCTCTAAATTCGCCCTCTTTCGATTCGCTTTTTTGAAAATCTTCCGGAATATAAAGATTTGTTTCTGCCAGATAAATATATTTGGTCCACTTTTTATCGCCCTCGCTCTCGGCTATAATTGCGTTTTTATAAGCGTTAGCCTTTGCGCTCAATTCGTCGGCGTGATACAATACGATTGCTTCGAGCGTTTTGGGAACCACGGGCGACGCAAACTCGAGTTTCCCCTGATGACTCAATATCAAATGGAGCGTTTGATTCTTCAATTCTTCCGGAAAGCCTTCGATTTTATCGATTGCTTTTTCGACTTCGATTGCCGCTATTGTAATATGTCCCAGCAGACTGCCTTTATCCGTATATCCGAAGGCTTTCTTGTAGTCGAGTTCTTCGGTTTTGCCGATATCGTGAAGCAATGCGCCGGCAATCAGGAGATCGCGATTTATTTCCGGATGAAAAGTCGCTACGAGGTCGCAAATTTTTACAATTTCGAGCGTGTGTTCGAGCAAGCCGTGAAGATATGCGTGATGCCACGATTTGCCCGCGGGCGTCATTATAAAACGCTCTTTGAGTTGTCCGTCGAATACCGAATCGATTAACTTTTTCAAATACACATTACTAATCGAATTGGTTACCCGGTCGAATTCGTCGAGCATTTCATCGAGCGGTCTTTTCGATACGGGCAGAAAATCTTCGAGTTTTATTCCGTCGGTTTCATTAGCTACTCTCAACCTCGAAATTTTAATTTGAATTCCGCCGTTGTATTCCAAGAGCGTCCCTTGAATTTTAATAATTCTTCCCGGTTCCAGCTCGTTCTTAACATCTTCAAAATTCTCCCACATCACAGCCGGAAATGTCAAAGCTTTGTCTTTTAGTTCCAGGGAAAGATAAGGCTCGCCGTTTTTCTTGGTTTTAACCTCGACCTTGGAAACAAGCAAAAACGCAATAAACTCTTCGTTAATGTTTACTTCGCTTATCTTTTTAATTTCCATATCTATACCTGTTTGACCACGCAGTTAGCCGGCAGCTTCAAAAGAATCGAACGTTTGAGCAGGTCTACGCTTACCGAGAGCCACTTTTCGTTGTTATACTGAGTTACCTGTCCGATAATTCCCGTAAAAGGTCCTTCGATTATTTTAACTTTTGTTCCTATTTCAAGTTTTTCGGACACAAAGACTTCGGGTTTTTCCTGCAGCAGTATTTTGATATTATCGATCTGCCATTCGGGAATAATCGAGGGCTTGCCTTCGCTGCAAATTGTTTTGACAATCGAAGGCTGGTGCAAAGCGGTCAGCCGTTCTTTTTCGTCCGCTTTTATAAAAATATACCCGCGGAAGAGAGGCTCTTTAATAACTTTTTTACGGTCGCTCCATTTTCGCACTACTTCAATAACCGGCAGATAATGCTCTATATAGAGTTCGTGAAGCTGCTGCTGCGCTTTGAATTCGTGTCTCGGTTTTGTATAGAGAGCAAACCAATATTTTTTACGCGTGTCTCTATCTATCATTTTACACCCTCACAGAAATAATGAATCTTTAATGGTATTCTTGAATACTTCCGGTTCCAGAGGTTTAATAAGAACTTTGAATACTCCCTGCTTCATATATTTTTTGGCGTTATCGTCGTCATGATCGTTCATAAGAATAATAAACGGAATATTTTTATGCGCGTCGTGTTTGTAAACGGCTTCGACCAATTGGAATCCCTTCATCAAAGGCATTTCGTGATTGGCGACAATAACCGCCGGTATTTGTTGTTTTAGAAATTTTATAACGTCGTAGCCGTTCTTAACGAGTTTTATTTCGAAATGAGGCAGGTTTTCGTTAATTAACTGCGTAATGGCGGCTATATCTTCCTGATTGTTTTCAACCAGGAGTATCAGATATTTAGCTTCCGGCACGGTAAAGTGGAATTCGCTGCCTTTTCCTTCTTCGGAATAGAGCCAGACTTTGCCGTTATGTTTATCGATTATTTCTTTCATTAAAGTTAGACCGAGTCCGCTTCCTTTTTCGCCTTCTGTGCCGGCAAGCGCAAATTTCTGGTCGATACGGAACAGTTTGGTCTGATTCTCTTCGGATATGCCGAGTCCCTCGTCTTTAACCACTATTTCGATCATGCCCTCCTTGAAGCGTTGGGCGGTAATATTAACTTCTTTGCCCTTGTGGGAATATTTAATGGCATTGCTGACGAGTATTACGACCGCCTGCGATATAAGCCGTTCGTCGGCGAACATATACAGATTATGCGGAATGTCAATTTGAATCGAAATATCTTTTCTTACGGCGTCGCCCGTAAGAGTGGCTACTGCATTTGCTATAGTTGTCCTCACGTTCAGTCTGGAGGCTTCCACTTTTACTCTTCCCGTCTGAAGCCTCGACCAGTCGAGCAGGCAATTGATCAGATTCAGTTCGCTCTTGGAAGCTTCGTAGATATATTGAATATATTCATTCTTTTCTTCTTCGGGTAAGTCTTTTTCGTTCAAAAGGATTTCGGAAAAACCCAGAAGCGTAGTAAAAGGAGATTTCAAGTCGTGCGAAATTATCGAAATGAATTTGTCCTTGTTCTCGTTGATTTCTTTTAATTTTCTGTTTTCGGAGGAGAGCTCCGCTTCCCGTTTTTTCAATTCCGTAACGTTAAACGCAATGCAGTCGCGGCGGATAATATTTCCTTCGTTGTCTCTTGCCGATTTGATTATCTCTTTCAGATAAAGCGTAGAACCGTTTTTTGCGATCGCTTTGTATTCGATTTCCAGTTTATTCATCGAAGAATCGCCGTCGAACTCGAGCAGCCGGTTTCTCAAATATTCCGAATCGTCGCCGGAAACGAGCGAGAGATGGCCTTCTTTCATGCTTTTTAATTCTTCAACCGTATACCCGAGAATCAACTCTACGTTATCCGAATAGAATTCAATTTCGCCCTCTTTCCAGACGCACATAAAAAAATCGCGCGAATCATTACTGATATAATTAAGAGTGTCTTTGTCCAAATTCCCGCCAAGCATAGTATTAACGCTTAATTTTCAGGCAAATATAAAAAATAATTGCAATTACTTCATTAGTTAAAGGAACCTATTTAAATTAGCAGGCGTTTAGCTGAAAAAATTGAGAATCCGAACATGAAAAAGTTGTTATTGATCATATTTACGTTAGCGGGCGTTATAACCGCTCAAAACGGAAAAATAACCGGACGAGTAATCGACAAAGACACAAAAGAGCCTCTGCCCGGGGTAAATATAATAGTAATCGGCTCAAACAAAGGCGCCGCAAGCGATATCGAAGGCTATTTCGAAATAAACAATCTCGAACCCGGCAGATATCGGATTAAAGCTTCTTCGATCGGTTACGAGCCGGCGATTAAATCCGAAGTTATCGTTACAAACGTCCGCCCGGCGGATTTGTTGATCGAATTGAATCAAAAAGTAATTGAGATAGAAAGCGTTACGGTCAGCTCGGGATATTTCGACGCCGATCCGTACGAATTAAACAGCGCAGCGAATTTCAGTTACGAAGAGATACGCCGCGCGCCCGGAGGATTCGAAGACGTAATAAGGGCATTGTCCGTTCTGCCGGGAATTGCTCAGGCGAGTCCCGGACGAAATGATCTTGTAGTGCGCGGCGGCGCGCCGTCGGAAAATTTATATCTCGTAAACGGATATCCCGTTCAAAACATAAATCATTTCGGAAGCCAGGGCGCCACCGGAGGACCGTTGAGTTATGTCAATCTCGATTTTGTAAGGGAAACGAATTTTTCCACGGGCGGTTTTTCAGTCGCTAACGGCGACAAGATTTCGTCCGTTTTGAAAATCGATTTGAGAGAAGGACGTTCCGACAGAATCGGCGGCAAAGCCACTATTTCAGCCACTCAATTCGGACTCGACATCGAAGGACCAGTATCGGAAAATTCCAGTTTTATAGTTTCAGCCAGAAGAAGTTATCTCGACTTCATTTTCGACGCAGCGGGGTTTAATTTCGTACCCGAGTATTACGACGCTCTCGCAAAATACGATCACAAAATCGACGCTCAAAATTCGCTCAGCTTTTTATTTATCGGAGCTTTCGACAAGGTTAAGTACAATAACAACAACGCAGACGACATATACGAAAACTCTCGTATACTCGGCTCCAATCAAAATCAGTATTTAACGGGTTTGTCTTACAGACATATTTTCGGCAACGGGTTTTACGATATTTCGTTAAGCAGAAATTTTTTCGACAACAATGCGTCGCAGAGGGATACGAGCTTAAATCCCATCTTTTTGAATAATTCCATTGAAGGAGAAAATACTCTCAAGTTCGACGCGGTTTATAAATTGAGCGGCAAATCGGAAATCAATTTCGGAGCCGAAGTCAAATCGGTAAAATTCAAAACCGATATCTTTTTCCCGCCGTTTGAAACTACATACGGCGACACATTGAACGTCGGCAGCGTTAACCTGAACGAACGGTACGGCAAATACGCCGCTTACTTTCAATACTCTGCAACCATGGGAATGTTTTTATTCAGCGGAGGTCTCAGGACGGACTATTACAGTTTTTTGAACTCCGGTTTTTACGTCTCGCCGCGTTTTTCGGTTTCATACATGCTTGACCCGTCTCAGATAATATCGCTCTCGGCGGGCGTTTACTATCAAAGCCCTTCTTATATCTGGCTGGCAGGCTCGGAAGATAACAAGAACTTAAAAGCCATTAGAGCAAATCAATTGATAGCCGGATACGAATTGAAACTGAGAGAGGACACCCGGTTGAGAGCCGAGGCATATTACAAATTCTATAGCGATTATCCGGTAAGCAAATTGAGACCTTATCTGATACTTACGAACACGGGCGCAGGATTCAGCGGAAGCGCCGATAACTTTTCTTCATTTGCGCTCGAACCGCTTACAAGCGCCGGCAAAGGTTTTGCAAGAGGCGTCGAAGTTTCAGTACAGAAAAAATCTTCGGACATTCCTCATTACGGAATATTGAGCATAACCTGGAACGAATCATATTTCAAGGCGTTGGACGGCGTCGAACGTCCGGGCAAATACGACCAGAAATGGATTATCAACTTGAGCGGCGGATATATTTTTACTCCTACATTCGAAGGGTCTTTAAAATTCCGGTTTGCCACGGGCAATCCGTATACTCCGTTCGAGCCCGACGGGAGCCAGCTTGTTGAAAAATACAATTCCGTCCGTTTCAAGCCGTTTCACTCGCTCGATTTGCGTTTCGACAAAAGATGGCATTTCGAAAATTTTGCTCTTATAACATATCTGGACATACAAAACATTTACAACAACAAGAGCTCGAACGAAATCCGATGGGACGACAGAAAAAAAGAAGTCGACGCTCAATCGTCAATCGGCATTTTGCCTTCTATCGGAATAAGTCTGGAATTTTAATTGTTTGTTATAGTTCCGCAGTCTGATTAAATTTAACTGTCAGATAATAAATTAGTACGGCCATGAAAAGATTCATTCCGATACTCTTGTTTATCAGCATACAACTGATTTATGCGCAGGAAATAATTATACAGGAAAACGAAACCGGATTTTGCTCCGTCGACGGCAAAATCGACAACAGCGTTGCCGGCTATACAGGCGAGGGATTTGCCGACACCGATTTCGGTATCGGCAAAAGCATAAGCTGGCAAATATACGCTCCTGAAAACAAAGAATATTCTTTCGCCTGGCGATATGCCGTAGGCGGCAGCGACGACAGGAATGCGCGGCTCGTAATCGACGGCGCCGTTGTTCTCGACACCATCTACTTCCCTTCTACCGTCGACTGGAAAAACTGGCGCGAGTCCGACACTCTGAAAGTTTATCTCGAAAGCGGGAGCCATAAAATCAGAATCGAGGCGTTATCCGAAAAGGGACTCGGCAACTACGATTACTTCAAAATTGCAGGCGGCGCGGCGCCCGACGAATGCACTCCTTCATATACGGTTAAGGTCAACGCGAACAATTCCGCATGGGGAACGGTTTCGTACGCTCCGGTTAAAGATTATTACGATTCCGGCACGCGGATAACGCTAACGGCTCATTCAAACCCGGGATATTTCCTCGACAGCTGGACGGGAAGTCACACTTCCGCGGACTCTGTCTTCACGATTACGATTGACAGAAACGTCGAAGTTACGGCGCGGTTCTTACCCGACGGCGTTACTCAGGACACAAATCTTATCGGATATGCCGGAATTCAGGACGACAGAGGGACCAGATTCACTTTAACCGGCGGCTCGCTCGGCGACACTGTTAAAGCTTATACTCTCGACGACCTTAAAAAGTACCTGGGGAGCTCCGAACCTTACTATGTCGAGTTCGAAGGCAAGCTCGAAGGCAACGACGCAATTACAATTACTTCCGACAAAACATTGGTCGGCGCCGGAAAGGAAAACTATCTGAAAGGAATTGAACTTTCCGTAAACAACGCGCGGAACGTAATTATAAGGAATATTACTGTTTCGCACGTCGCGCCTCAGGACGCATTGGAAATTAACGGCAAGTCGCAAAACATCTGGATCGATCATTGCGAATTTTTTTCCGATAAAAACCACGGCGTCGATTATTACGACGGGCTGCTCGATATTAAAAACGAGTCGTCGTTCATTACCGTTTCTTGGTCCCATTTTCACGACCACTACAAAACCATACTCATCAGTTCGGGCGACCAGCAAATTGCCGACACAGTAATTCGAGTTACGTTTCACCACAATTATTTCAATAATTGCGAATCGAGGCTGCCGAGCATTCGCTTCGGAAAAGCTCACATTTTCAACAATTATTATAAAGGCTGCAATACGGCGGTCAATACGCGTATGGGCGCGTGCGTTCGGGTTGAGAACAATTACTTTGAAAACGTGGGGAAAGCGGTAATGTCCGACTACAGCGCAGAACCCGGTTATGCGTTTATCGATAACAACATTACCGTCAACAGCCCGATAATTACTCCGGATTTATGCGAGTACGAAGTCCCTTACGAATACAAACATAAACTCGATCCTCCCGATATACTGCCAGGATTGATTGCCGACAACGTAGTTACCGAAGTCAATGAGAACATTGTAAACAACGAATATTACATTGCGAATTATCCCAACCCGTTCAATCCGTCGACAACTATCGAATACTACCTGCCGGAAAATTCTTTTGTTGAACTTAAAATTTACGACATACTCGGCAGGGAATTAAAAACGCTGGTTAACGGTTACCAGACTGCGGGACAACACAAATACACTCTTTCTATCGACTACTTGAATCGTTCGGCTTCGTCGGTGTATTTCTGCAGACTCAAGGCGCGCAATTATTTCAAAACAATTAAACTGACGCTGCTGAAATGAAGTATTAACCGGTTTCTAAGCCGAATCCGTTTTACTCTAATATTCGATAAAATAAGCGAGCAGTCCCACTACAATCAATATAAGTCCGGTGATTAATTTATCGTGATGTTCGAGGAATTCCCATTTTAGCTTGCTCATTCCCTTTCCGACGAGATAAACGAGCAGCATCATAAAGAAAACCGTAACGAAGAAATAAACTACCGATACAATGGCAATCCCTGTCCAGCCAAGCCTGCCGGCGGTCAAATAATATACTTCGATTTCGAGACACGGCGAGAAGAACATTGCAATCATCAAAGTAATTACAATCGACTTCTTGCTCTTTTTCTTTTCGATTATATTATCGACGTCGATATGGTGATGTTTGTGAGGATGTTTAATGAATTTATGACGATATTCGAGCGCGAGGTAAATCAATCCGAGTAAAATTAACACCGCCGGAGCGAAGAGATGCGTTATCACATGATACGATTCCGAGAGTTTATAACCTACAATCCCCACAATAATTCCGATAATGACCGTGCTTAACGTGTGAGAGAAGCCTGTAACCGCGGTAATTTTAAGAGTCTCGTTCCGCGACCATTTTTCGGCTTTGCCGATAGTTGCAATCGGCAGCCAATGGCTCGGAATCAACGCGTGAGCCAGACTCAACAAAAAACTTCCGATTAAAATTTGTATGTACGGATTCATCAGTCGCTATTTTTTTTGAATGTAATTATACGCAATTAAATTATAACTTCGACAGGTTAGATGCTCGAGACGGGCTAAAAATTCAGAAACAACTCGTTTTTTATCGGGGTGTACTCTCTCGAATTGTAAACAATTTCTTTAAGGCGCATTTTTGCATAAACGAATTTCCCGCCGGGTTTATGCCAGACAGCTTCGCCGTACGACGCGAGTTTTACATCTCCGAAATTACGATAATCTTTAACAGGCGTGCTCCATCTGTAATTCACGTATGTTTTGCCGTCGGCAGATTCGTATCTGTCGTCCGACTCGAAATTGACCAGTTCGCCTTTTGTATTAAAATAAAGACGGGCTTTGATTCTGTTGCCGGCGTTTTCGAAATAGGCATCGACCGAGAGCGAATCGACGGGTCGCCATTCGATCTTTTTGTCGATTAAGGCGGCAGGAGCAAAAAGGCAAATGTCGTTGAACATCGTTACCGTTTCGCTTTTATTCATAATTTCGCCCTTTGCTTCGGCTACCGTAAAAAACGACGCGAGCTTAATTCTCATTACCGCGCCGGAATCGGCGTAGGTATGCAAACCTTCGAACGGAATTCCGTAGAGAGAAGACCGGATATAATAGAAGCGCGCCGGATTGTTGATAAAATTGTATTGCGTTGAACGGTATTTGAGAAATTTCGAATCCGGCGCCGTTTTAATTTCTCCTTCGGCGACCGCTCTGAAATTATAAACCCGCGGTTTTCCCACCGCTCCCGTATAGATCAAATATTTTTGTACCGGAGCGGGTAAATGTTCAATGTCGGCAAAAGAGACAACACCCTGCCGTCCCTCGCCGGAAATTCTTTTGACAACTTCCGACTTGAATTCTTCTTTATAACCGACAGGAAGAGAATCCGCCGCCGTTATAATAACCGGAAGAATTAAAATAAGATTGGCGATCGTGCCAATTTTAGCGTCGTTCCAGTATCTGATTATAAGGAACTGAGAAACTGCAATTCCCAATGCGCACACAGCCTGCCAGCAGATAAAATCGTTCGAATATAACACGGCGGCTGAAAGCAGCAGAACCGCGGCGAGCAGCCACAATATTCCGTCTCTCTTCGAAATGTAACTCTTGAGTTCTTCCACTTTCATCAGGTCGAACGCTTTAATAAAGCCGAGAAGATGAATTATACCGTGGACGCTCAAAATAACCAGCGCAAAAGCGCGCATTATTTATTCCGTTCCTTATTTACTTTTTTCGATTGTATCGTAGAAATTTTTCAATACGAAATAAGCTTTCTTTTTAATGCCCGAACTCGAAACCAATCCTTTTCTGTTCCAGAAATTTTGATAGACCGGGTGCGGTCTTCTCGGCGACCGGAAGTCGACCAGAATCCACGGCGTCAGACCTTTGATTTGTTTTTGCTTGCCGATCATCTTAAGCTGTTTGCCGTAGAAATACGCCTGATGTTCTTCCGACCAGACGGTCAAGCTGTCGCCTTTAAATCCCTGCAAAGCGCCGGCTCCGGTTTCGCTTATCAAAACGGGTTTGTCGTATCCGAATTCCCATTTAATTTTATCGCATTTATCCGGTTTGCCGTCGTACCATCCGATATATTCATTAAACGACAAAACGTCGAGATATTTGCCGAGCGGGTCGTCCACCATATAAGTGAACGGCTCGTTTTCTTTGCGATGCACTTCGAGAGCCGCTGAAATCAAACGCGTTCCGTCGAGTTCGCGCGCTCTTTCGGCAAGTTTGCTCATAAAACGAATACGCGGTTCGATAACGGGCGTTTCGTTGCCCATCGACCAGATTATTACATTTGCCCGGTTCCTGTCCCTTACTATCATCTCTTCCAGCTGATTCATTGCGTTGCGGAATGTCGATTCGTTTTCCCATTGGATTGTCCAGTAGACCGGAATTTCTTCCCATACCAGAAGACCCATTTTCTCGGCGGTTCTCACCATATATTCGTTGTGCGGATAGTGAGCCAGTCGCACGTAATTGCAGTTGAGCTCCTTAGCCCAATTTAGAAGCATCAAAGCCTCGGCTTCGCCGTAAGCTCGCCCCGTCTTTAACGGATTTTCTTCGTGCAGACAGATTCCCCTCAAAAAAACGGGTTTGCCGTTTAAAAGAATATCCGTTCCTTTAACCGCTATAGTCCTGAATCCGATTTTATCTTTCAGCGTGTCGGTTTCCGTTTCGATTTTTACATTATAGAGAAACGGATTTCCGGGACTCCACAAGTTCAACTTACCCGCGCGTATTTTAATTTCGGCATATCCGTTCGAGCCGGTCTTGAAATTATAATTAACATTTGCTTCTTCTATTCTAATCGTTCCGGTTTGTTCGCCTTTTGAGCCGTCGAGCTGAACGAAACCTTCAATCAATTCGGGATCGTTATTGTTCAATTGCAATTTGAAATCCCGTATAAACGTATCGTTGGTTTCAATCAAAAAGACGTCCCGCGTAATTCCTCCGTAATTCCACCAGTCGGTATTTACGGTCGGAACGCCGTCGAGCCTTCTTGTATTATCAACCTTAACGACGACGAAATTCGAGCCGTCGTTCAATAGTCCGGTAACTTCGAAATTGAAAGGCGTGAAACCGCCGATATGAACGCCGAGTTTTTTACCGTTGAGATAGACGTGCGCTTCGTAATTGACCGCTCCGAAATACAGGAAATATCTTTTGCCCGGTTTTTTCTTAACTTCGAAATCCCTTTTGAACCAGACCGAGCCCTCGTAAAGTTTAAGTTCGTTTACCTGCGAATTCCAGTCGCCGGGAATTGTCATAGCAGGAGAAAGGTCGAAATCGTATTCGACGCGGTCGGTTTTATCTGCGGGTTTTCTGTCGGAATAAAATCCGCCCGTGCGGTCGCCAATCTCGTCGTACGGACGACGTCTGTAATCGTAAAATCCGTTTTCATACGGGTCGACTATATAATTCCATCTGCCGTCGAGCGATATCAAATTCCTGTTGATTACGTTGGTAATAAGGTTGATTTTCGTCGGATTTCCTTTTTGAGAATGGACTGCGGAAGTCAACATTAAAATAAGCAGAAGGGTTGCCAGGCGCCTCATTTTTTCCCCTTTTGTTTTTTAGTGGAATAATATCAATCGTTAATATAACCAATTTCTCCCTCTTTTAAAGGAGGGTTATATCGATTTTGATTTCCTACTTAAAGATTTTGAAATAAGATCAATAAAATGTTGACCGGCATTAACATATTTGTTACTTTTGATGAAGTGAAATGGAGCATTCAATATTATAGCAAGGATGTAGAAAAAAACATACTTTCATTACCAGATGGCTTACTTGCAAGATACTTAAGATTAACCGATTTGATGATAGAATTCGGTTATAACTTAGGTATGCCCCATACGCGATTCATTGAAGGAGGCTTAATCGGATTGAGAATTAAAAGCAAGGAAGGAATTGCAAGAGTTTATTATTGCACAAAACCTGGAAATAAAATCATTATGCTCCACACTTTTATAAAAAAATCGAATAGAGTACCCAAAAGAGAAATAAAAACAGCATTAAAAAGAATGAAGGAGACGCTCAAAAAATGACTCATGAAGAATTAAAAGAAAAAGCTCTTAATAAAACGTCCGTAAGAAATGAATATGACAAACTCGAACCTGAATTTACTTTGTTAAAAGAGATGTTGAAAGCGCGGAAAAAAGCCGGTCTTTCGCAATCGCAAATCGCAAAAAAAATGGGAACAAAACCGCCTGCTATTGCCAGATTGGAATCGTCGCTCAGCAGCGGCAAACATTCGCCTTCGCTTTCCACAATTAAAAAATACTTAGAAGCTTTGAATTGCCGTTTGGAAATAAAAGTCATTCATAATGATTAAAAGACGCATAACGTCCCGCCGAATTTTTTATGGAAGTTGATTTTTTGCTTATCAGTTCGAAATCGTTTCCAAGAAACAAAAGTTTCGGAAAACCTGAAATTAAAGCTCATCAATCCGCGCAGATTCAAAACAATTCTTTCAATTGTCTTTCGTCGATGGTATACGAAGGATTGAATGCGTCCGACTTCATATAATTCACAATCGATTTATAAAGGCTGAACGCTTCCGGATAATCAATGATTTTTTCCAGATCAGCCGTACACACAAGCAACGAGCCTTTTCCAACTTTGAATTCGAATATGAGTCCGAGTCTGTAATTCCGTTCGAGATTGTCGATAACGCTTACGACCGGATTGTAATCCTTCAGCTTGTTGAGTATCAAAGGACGCGAGGCTTTAACGATCGAAAACCATTGCCAGTTCGTATGAAAATCCGTCGGGAAATAATCGAACAAGGGATGATCCGGGTCGGTAAGAATTCCGAGCGTGCCCGGCGATACGGGTTTTTTATTCCGCTCGCTTATGCCTTTGAACATTCCGTAATTCCAGAAATCGGGAGTGAATAAACCCGCCAAACTTTTTTTCTCAATCGTTTTATGATCGGGGAAAAGCAATACTTTATTTCCGTTGCGGAGTTTTTCAATTATTGCCCCGTCAATTTTACCGGCAACGGTTATTCCTTCCAAATCGAGTTCGCTATTATCCTGCGGATAAATCCATAAAGGATATTCGTTTGTGTACCGGGCGTATTTTAATTTCAGATTAAAACGGGAGGGTTTATCGGCGGAGAGTTTAATTTCAATTTTTCCTGCGTCCGAGAGCGTTCCCTGTTCGGATACGCAATTCTTTATAACTCCCGATTCAATTATATTTTTCCCGTCGGTCAATTCCCATTCGATATCGTCGTTTAATTTTTTATCGGAATAATTGGCAATCTTTAAATTGCCCCTAAAAGTTTCGTTTGACCGCCAGCAATACCGCGAAAATTCCAGCAGCAGAACGACGTCGTTGCAGGATTGTTTCCATTTCTCTACGGAAACGACGTCCTTACTCTCCATAAACGCGTCGAGAATTCCGACGAGCGCCGTTCCCTGTCCGGGAAAATCCTGTAAATCGAGCAGTTGAAATCCCGCCATATTTTTTGTTCTCAATGCGGCTTCCATTTCCGCTTTGTAACAAATCGCCGACCAGGCGCCGGAGGCTTTTCTAAACTTTCCGTCCATTCCCTCCAATCCGTTTTGAATCATTCTTCTGCGAAAAATTTCCAGATTCCACGGCTTCAAAACTCCCGTATACTTTTTAATTTCGGAATAATCCGGATAAATCTGATACTGTCCCACTTCGTGACTGATAACCGGAATGTCGATTCGGCTGACGGGGTAATCGAAATTTATCAGAGTCGAAGGATAAAAGCCGTTCAGAATTCCGCCGTCCCTTGAATCTGCAAAAGCCTGTGAAAGCCTCAAGTGAGTCAATACAGTATCGCGCTCGTAAGGAGTTCTTGCGCCGATATAATAATCGGAAATATCGTCGGGTTCGCGATACCCGATATTGTTATTTGCGCCCGTCGTATAGAGAAGTCCGTCGTCGATCGATTTCAATCCGGATATGATTTTAACAACGCGGTCGTGACCCGACCAGATTTCGTTGCCCGCGCCGAACATTACAAAAGAAGGATGATTCGCATAACTGCGCAGCATACCGGCTCCTTCTTCTTTAAGGCGTCCGGCTACCGAGTCGGATTCGAGTCCGCCCCAGAAAGGGAGTTCAGCCTGGAGATAAATTCCGACGCGGTCGGCGGCTTCGAATGCGGCTTCCGGCGGACAATAGCTGTGAAAACGGTAATGGTTGATTCCGTACGATTTTGCAATTTCGAATATTCTCATCCAGCTTTCGACGTCCGTCGGAGTGTAGCCCGTCAACGGAAAGACCGCCGCGTCGTGCTTGCCCCTCAAAAATGTTTTCCTGCCGTTTATCGAAAACTGTTTTCCGTCGGCTTTGAATTCCCTCATTCCGAATCTCACGGTTTTTCCGTCGATAATTTTTTCGTTTTTGATCAGAACGGTCAATTCGTAAAGCGGCTGACGATATTCGTCCCACAATTTCGGACTTTCATCAAAATTATATTCAAGACGAATTACGGAGTCCGCCCTGACTTTATACTCGACCGGATTGAGTTCTTCTTTCATTCCCTCTTCTATCAGCGACACGTTCAGTTCCACATTGATTTCGGGAATTTTCAATCCGTTTTCGAGTTCGATTTCAACGGCGGCTTTTTCATCGGCAATATCCGGTTTAACGCGCAATCCTTTTATAAATGTTTTTTCCGTCGATTCGATAAATATCTTTCCTATAATTCCGTTCCAGTTGGTTTGCGTGTCGTCGCTGTAAATATGCACATTGCCGTAAGGAGTCAATTTCAGGTTGTTGTCGATTCTCAATGTAATGAAATGAGTGCCCGGAGCGAGAACGTTTGTAAGGTCGTAACGTTGAGGCGACTGGAGCAGATACGAATTGCCGATATACTTATCGTCGATCCAGAGCATAGAAGGCTTAGTTCTTTCGAGCGTAAGTACGATATGTTTGCCTTCGAAATTACCGGGCACGACAATTTTTTTGCGATACCATGCGGCGCCTTCGTACTTATATTCCCTGTTCAAATGGAGAGTCGTAGTATCTGTATTCCGGAAACCTTTTTTATTCGAGTCGGTAGTGCCCGGCAGCAAAACCGAGTCGGATAAATCTTTTGCAAACCATTTTTCCCCGATCCCTTTATTATCCGGATCGAGTTCGAATTGCCATACGCCCGATAAATCGATTGAATTTCTGACGAATTGCTTTTCGTTTCCGCACGATAAAACGGCAAGAATCAGGGAAGCTGAAAATAACAGTTTAATAAACTTATAATTCATTTTACCCGTTCGTATTTGTTAAAAGTTAATAAAAACAATACCGGATTAACGTCATGTTTCCTTCCGGCTGAGGTTGTTTACCACGACTGCGCCGCACGAATCGCTCCATACGTTAACCGTCGTACGCACCATATCCAGAAGTCTGTCGACCGCCAATACAAGTCCGACGCCTTCGAGAGGCAGACCGACGGCTTTCAGAATAATCGTAATCATAACGAAGCCGGCCATCGGAATAGCCGCCGCTCCGATCGAAGCCAGAACCGTCGTTAACAATACGATAATCAATTGAACAAAAGTCAGTTCTATGCCGTATGCCTGAGCTATAAAGATAACGGCTACGGCTTCGTAGAGCGCAGTTCCGTCCATATTTACCGTGGCTCCTATCGGCAATACGAAATTAGCCACTTTCGGTTCCACTTTATCGTTATTGATTACGCATTCCATTGTAATCGGAAGAGTAGCCATCGAAGAGCTCGTAAAAAACGCCGTTTCGATGGCAAGCAGCATATTCTTGAAATGAAGCCACGGATTCATTCCTCCGAGCAGGGAAAGAATTACCGGGAGAGTCACAAAGGCATGGAAAAGGAGTCCTCCGAGAACGGTAAAGAAATATTTCATCAATCCGATAATCGCATCGAAGCCGGTTTCCGCCACAATGCCGGCTACAATTCCGAAGACGCCCACGGGCGCAAGCCAGATAATCCAGCGCACCATTTCCATCATTATGTTGAATCCGCCCTGGAAAAAGTCGTTAAAAAACGTCCTGTATTTATCCTGAAACCGCATGATTATCAGCGAGAACAAAATCATAAAGAAGATTACCTGAATCACATTGCCTTCCGCCATTGCATTGATCGGATTGGTCGGAATAATGTCGATCAGGATATCGAGAATGCTTCCTTCTGCGGCGGGAATGTTTTCCACGTTTGCCGATACGAGATTCGTTACGTTCGAACCCGGTTTTACGAGCGTAACGAGAATTTGCCCCGTTATAATGGCAAGCGTTGTGGTCGTGACATAATAAAGGAATGTTTTAACGCCGAGTTTCCTCAATTCCTTCCCGGATTCGATATTCAAAATTCCGCTGGCAATCGAAAAGATGATTATCGGCATTACAATCATTTTCAAAGAATTGATAAAAATCGCAGCCGCCGGATTTGCAACGGGCAGAATGCTTTCCCTGAAGAGATAGCCGAATAAAACGCCGAATACAAAACCGGCAAAAATCCAGAAAGTGAGAGATTTCAATAACTTCATAAAAACACCCCGAAATTTTTACGGAAAAAGAGTTCTCCCGACAGACCTTCGCCTCAGACTCAAAGACCGATATTTAACCGGGAAAATTATAATCTCAATATAATAAAAAGAGAGGGACGGGCATAAAGAAGTTTACCTGTCGCAAAAATGGCGTGACATTGTTCGTATGGAGAAACTGAAAATTAATTTTTGAAGGGCTCAAAGCATAATCAACCGTACAGGAGGTATGTATTTATGCAAAATTACATACACGCCCGAAAGAGTTGCTTAACTTATTGTATACTTTTTGGGGAAAGATGAAATTCTTGCATGGAGACGTTAGGAAATCTTTAAGTAAGTATAACGGCGTGGCTTTTCACCCGTCCGCCGCGAACTCTATAACCGATTCCAAATCCGGCTCCAAGATCAGTATGTGTGTAATCAATACCGTTATCAACTACTGCAATCTTAATCCCGGAATTTCCTGCTGAGTAGTTCCAGGCTCTAGGTAAATCAATATTATATTGATTGCTATAATACTCTGGCTGCCATGTGTAATATGTATCATTGGGCGGCCAGACTGAGACAGCAATTTTTACATCGGGAGTTATTTTCTTTACTGTTTTGTTTGCTTATAAATCGTTGTTGAGAGTATTAACATCAATTTTTGTGTCCGTTTCAATAACTAATAATTTTTGGTATCCTTCTACGTTAAATTTCTTACCAGTAGCTGTTGTTAAATATGTAACATCTTCCGGTAATCTTCTAATAAATTTTCTTATTGATAACGGTTTTATTTTTTCGAAAAATTCAGCAACAGCAACAAGTCTTTTATCGCTTTTCTTGTCTTTTACATTTTTTGAATTAATCAAATTAAAATGATCTAAGTAACCATCTGATAAAGTGTAACTCTTCAAATTTACCGAGGTATCTAACTCAACGATATATGTTTCTTTTTTACTTTGTGCATTTAATGAAATTGTAACTGCAATAAAAAATAATAAAAAGTTTGTGACAAAATTATTCGTGGACATAGGATCCTCCCTATTTGCTAATAATTAGAATTATACTACTCTTGCTAATTGTTGTTATATCATTTAGTCTAACACCTACTGTACTTTGGCTAGGGTATGAGCTATCAACAATGAATTGTACTACTTGCTGATAACTTCTAGCTAATGAATCGGTTAGATTAGAATGATAGAAATTCCCGTATTCTTGTTTTTTTAAATCATCATAATAACCTGTTGCCTGAATCGTATCTTTATTACTGTTAATTTTGTTGAATAATATTACTTTTACCTGGTCAATATTCTCAACATTTAATTGGTAATTAAAATTTTTTAGAAATATACTTACCGTATCTCCAATGTTTGCAGGGTTAGGAATGATTTGTTCAATTTCTACATAAGGATCATTAATTTCTATCAAATCATCGCAACTCAATAAAATGAACTCAAACAAAAATGCGGCTAATATTATTCTTCTCATTTTTTCACCTCTTTCTTTACTTATTCCTTATAAACATACTCTAAACTCTTTTTGAAGGATAACTATCTCATAATTACCTCCTTGTTTAGTAAGTATAACGGCGTGGCTTTTCACCCGTCCGCCCCGAACTGCAATGACGAAGTAAAAACAACGACCAATAATTTCTAACAATTTTATTTTACAGAACAAAGCCGAACAACAATGTTTACTTTTACCACTAAACCCGAAAATATTAATAATGCCGTACTGAAAAAGCGGGCGGGTGGAAAAGCTGGTTATACTTACGTGAATAAAAGCGAAGGTAGAACCATGAGATTCTACCTTCAATGAAACATAATATTACTTAATTAATAACATTTTTCTAATCGTCTGATAATTACCAGCAGTTAATTTATAGATATAAGTTCCACTTGCTAATTCCGATGCATCAAATTCAAC
>NZ_JBPSEG010000005.1:0-226315 GCF_051488665.1 Melioribacter sp. Ez-97
ATCTTTTTGTCTTTTAACGACTTATAGCTATTTTATCAACCGATAACTGGGACGCCTATCAAATTTCGTTTCAGTATTCGAACTTAATTAAGAGCTCGTCGCAAAGCAGGTATCCTTTTTTAGTAAGACGGATAATACCGTTTTCGATTTTAAGAAAGCCCTCCGTATTCAGTTTTTCCAGAATAGGCAGATTCTCGGAAAGCCATTTGTCTCCGAATCTGTTCTTCAGATTTTCAATATCGATACCGCCGCTTCTGAGAGCCAGCATCACGTATTCTTCCAGCATCATTTCCGTAGTCAGAATTTCGCTGCCTGCAACTCCGTGTCCGCGTTCGTTGATTGCTCTGTTATAAAATTCGAGACTAGAATAGTTCCACCATCTTTTGTTTTTAACAAAAGAGTGAGCCGAAGTTCCGAAACCGAGATAATCGCAGTATTGCCAGTACGCCCTGTTGTGGACTGATTCGTAACCCGGTTTGGCAAAGTTGGAAACTTCATATTGAATGAATCCCTTCGATTCAAGAAAATCGATTGTCGTTTCGTAAAGGTCGGCGTCGTAATCTTCGTCCTGAATCGTAACTTTGCCGTCGAGAACCATTTTATTCAATACGGTTCCTTTTTCGAGAATAAGACTGTATGCCGAGATGTGTTTAACCGGCAGCTCAACCGCTTCGTTCAAGTTTGTCAGCCATTTTTCTTTGCTCTGACCGGGCAGGTTAAAAATCAAATCGACGCTGATATTTTCGAAGCCCGATTTGAAAGCGTCCCACACGCACTTTTTAGCAGTTTCGGCGTCGTGTATCCTGGTTAGAAAATCGAGGTCGTCTTTGTCGAACGATTGAATTCCTACGCTCAAGCGGTTAATGCCGGCTCTGAGGAATTTTGTGAGTTTCTCGACGTCGACGGTGCCCGGATTTGTTTCGAGCGTAATCTCGGCATTTGCCGAGATGTGAAAAGAATTTTTAATTTCCTCAAGTATAGACGAAATATATTCGGGCGTCATGAAAGAAGGAGTGCCGCCTCCGAAATAGACGGAAACAGCTTCGTACTCCTCCGAATATAAGTTTGCGTAATGAGCGATTTCTTTCTTTAAACTTTCTAAGTAGCTCGCTTTGTTTTTATAATTCGTAATCGAATAAAAATCGCAATAAATACATTTATGGTCGCAAAACGGAATATGAACATAGATCGCTAATTTGTTCACGACGAATTATCTCTTAAAATCCGATTACCAATCCCAATGTAGCCGTATTGGTTTTTGCCATTTTATAGTCGGCTACGATGTCGAAAATCAAAAGGTTAAGATTAAAGCCGACGGTAAACGCGCTCGAGTTATCTCCTTCGAGGTCGAATGAGATTCTCGTCGGAGGAACTGGTACGCCGTTGACAGTCTCGTTCGACTGATAGTCGTAATTTACGGTAGTTTTCGACGACTCGAATGTCAGACCGGCATAGGGAGTAATCGAGACAAGGACGCCAAACTGCTTGCTAGCAAATACGCCGAACTGAGTGGCTTTTGTCTCGAAGACGTCGCCCACTTTCAGCTGTTGATAAAACGCGCCGACGGATAAATCGAGGGGAAGCGGATTGTTCAGGAAAACATTCAGATTGTGCATTGCGCCCAAACCCCAGAAAGTAAACTTACCTAAATCCTTGATGTCGACTGAGGGCAAATATCTTACGGATAAATTCGTACCGAGTACAGTTCCTACATTCAACTGAACTGCAGCTGTCGGCAGCGCCGGAAGTTCGTCCAGAAAACCTTTTACTTCCTCTATTGCCATTTCATACGGTTGAAGTTCGTAACGTCCTTCGTAAAAACTGCCGCCTTCGAATTTCACCTTCAGAAATTCGTTTTTGCTCCCCACAATTGTGGGGCCGGAAAATTTCACATTGAATTTTCTGCTTTTAATTTCCTGCTTCAAATTTTCATAGTCCGGATTAGACGGATCGATACCCGAATTTGCAAGAATTTGTCCGGCTTGTTTATCGTTAAAATAAAAGTCTCCTGTAGCTGAAAATTTTTTTACATCGTCCGAGAACAACGAACCCATGCCGACTACTTTCAAAGTAAGATCGAATCCCAGAATTTTAGCGTCGGGAATTTCCGAAATCCAGCCGGAATTCAAATTCGATCCGAAAGCCGAAGTAACCGGCGCAACATAGGCTTCGCCCACAGTCGAAGATAAATTCGAAAGAGTTTCTTTGAGCGACTGCGCTTTTATTTGAACCGTAAACAAAAATAAAATGGATAGAAATACAGAAAAATATTTGCTGATGCGGATGCCCATCTGACTGTCTCCTCTTAATTGATATTTCAATTTAACCAAAATTTTTTACTTAGCGATGTGAGTCAAATCAATTTTTAATTTTCATCAGTTCTCTGGCGCCGTCGAGAGCGGCTTCGGTAATTTCTTCGCCGCTGATTAGTTTGGCTACTTCTCTCACTTTTTCTTCGTCGTTCAGGATTCTGATTGTACTGATAATTCTGTTGCCCGATTTCTTCTTTTCGACGGCATAGTGATAATCCGCAAGTCCTGCAATTTGTGGAAGGTGAGTAATTGCAATAATCTGGTGAGAAGAAGCCAGTTCTTTGAGAGCGAGCCCTACTTTTTGCGCAACCGAACCGCTAATGCCGGTGTCGATTTCGTCGAAAATAAGTATCGGAAGCCGTTCCGATTTAGCGAGAATCGATTTTAGAGCCAGCATAATTCTTGAGATCTCACCGCCCGAAGCCACTTTGGTTAGCGGTTTTGGGTCTTCTCCCAAATTAGTTGAAATGTAGAATTCAATTTTATCAATTCCTCGTTCGTTATATCCCGTTTTCTTACTGTCTATCAAAAGATAGTCCTCTTTATCTTGAGTTTCTTCCCTCTCGATTTTTACCTGAAAATTGCTGTTTGGAATGCCGAGGTATTTGAGCGCGCGCTCGATTTCTTTTTTAACGCCAGGAACAACTTTTTTACGCGACTCCGACAATTCGAGCGCCAGTTTGCCGCATTCAATTCGGAGCGCTTCGATTTTTTTCAGGAGTTCTTCTTTCCTGGCGGAAAAATTCTCGGTAGTTTCAATTTCGGCTCCTATTTTATCTCTGTATTCCAAAACCGTTTGGATTGAACCGCCGTATTTTTTCTTCAGTAATTTAAATGCGCTCAGTCTCTGCCGGACTTCCTCGAGTCTTTCCGGATCGATATCGATTTTATCTTTATAGCTCCGGAAGAAATTCGAAATTTCGCCGATGATAATGGACGCCGATTCGATTTCGTTCAGTTTATCTGCGACAGAAGGATCGATTTTCGTCAGTTCGCCGATTCGATTTTTTATATAATTAATCCGGTCGTGAACGGAATTTTCTTCTTCGTAGAGTTGATTGTAAATTTCTTCGGAGAGCTCTATCAATTGTTCGCTGTTTTCGAGCAGATTCAATTCTTTTTCCAGAGCTTCTTCTTCATCGGGCTGAGGATCGACTTCGTTAATTTCCTTCAACTGAAAGCTGTAGAGTTCATATTTTTCTTTCAGAGCGTCTTCTTTCGAAACAAGTTCTTTGTAATTCGAAATTTCGCTTTTAAGAAGGGTCAATTTTTGTTTGTAATTATTGAGCAAAGTTTCGTTGCCCGCAAATTCATCGATCAATTCTATATGAGTTGAAACTCTAAGAAGGGATTGATGTTCGTGCTGACCGTGCAAATCGACGAGATAATTTCCTACATCCTTAATAAGGGCAAGCGAAACCGGAGTATCGTTCAAAAAACATCTGTTTGTGCCTTTAACGGAAATTTCCCTGCGAACTATCAAATCGTCATTGGAATCGATATCGTTTTCAATCAGCAGATCGATCACCTTTTGATGTCCCTTGACATCGAATATCCCTTCGACGATCGATTTAGCGGCTCCTTTTCTGACAACCTCGGAAGAAGCCCTGTCGCCCAATAAAAGACCCATAGCGTCGATAAGAATCGATTTTCCGGCGCCCGTCTCTCCAGTAATAATATTCAACCCGCCGTGAAATTCGATTTCGATTTCCTCGATAAGCGCATAATCTTTTATGTATAAACTCTTCAGCATAATTTGCCCGATTATTAAACTCAAAATTATTACAATAAACAAAACTATCAAGTATTTGAACAAAATAAGAACAAAAAAGAGATTTTTTTCGATAAAATTGACAACTAACCGACAGTTTATTATATTGGGAGTCCGAAAATTGAAACGACTCCAAGATTACATCGCGGGGTGGAGCAATTGGTAGCTCGTCGGGCTCATAACCCGAAGGTTGCAGGTTCAAGTCCTGTCCCCGCTACAAATAAAAAAGCCTCAGTTATCTGCTGAGGCTTTTTTTAATATTTTCTATAAAAGTTGCAGGTTCTCCGTTAACTAACGGACGTTGGCTAACGGACTGTCCCCGCTACAAATAAAAAAGCCTCAGTTATGCACTGGGGCTTTTTTTTAATTTTTTCAAATGCAGTTGGCTTTAGCCAACTGTTAAATGATGAATAAACGGCAATAGCTAAAGTATCCTTTATACTAAAACCGATCGGCTAATTTCCATTCATAATTTTATATAAATTCCTCAACCTCTTCTGTGAATGATTTTATCCTATGATGCTCTTGTTGTTTTGCAATATACTCTCTTACACTCTCAACTTTATTTTCACTTACGCTTACCGCCCAGTAATCGTCTTGCCAAATAAATTTCATTCTGGTTAGTTTGTGTTTATTAATCCAATATGAAGATTCTCCTTTTATCAGTTGAGCTACTTTGCTGATTGATTGTTCTTTGTTGAGTGAAATAAGACAATGAACATGTTCTTTATAGCCATTTATTGAATCGAGCCAAATTCTTTTTTCTTTGGCATTTTCTTTAATATGCTGAAAAACTCTTTCTCTCAGTTCTTTTGTGTTTAAGTATTGTTCTCTGTTCTTTGTTGAAAATACAAGATGTACCCATATCCTTACCCAACTCATAGATTTACTCCTTATTTATGCGGCTAAAGCCAATGCCCCATCTTTTCTTTTCAGTTAACTAAAGTGAACTGTAATTTTATATTCACTTTCCAATTTCAACTGGCTTTAGCCTCATTCATTATATTAGTCTTCTCCCAAGCCTATAATCACATAATTATTTCTTACCTGGAAGAACTCTGCATAAAATCAGTCCCAATTGACAGCTCTTATAATCGCCGGAATTGCCCGTCCTTCAGTTTTTTACTACTCTAATTACAACTGGAATATGATAGGAAATATTTAGAAGCTAAAAATTAAAATAAATCTTTTTTCTGTTTTTCTTCAAACCTTTCCCGCGCTATTAGCCCAAAATTGCATTAAAACCGAATTTTAAAGATTTACTAATACTTCGGCAATTATATAAAAAAAGCTTGAATTACGCCCGGATTCGAAAGAATACGGATTTTTCGAACAAAACTATTTAAATTTAACTTTAATCCGTATCACATAATCTAATTATTCGGGAACTTAATCGATGCGCAATCCGTTATGTGTGTAAGATGTACAAATGCGGTAATTTCCGCCTGACCTCATTAATTCCATGGCTTCCTGAATTTTAGAAATTACATCTAAACTAATAAACGAATCTTACGATAATAAGAGTGAATAAAACTTTCATTTTATTGTTGTTCCAGATCACTCTGTTGATTCTCGACACAAATTCGATTGTAAGATTGTGATATTTTGAAATGTAAAAAAGGCGATAAAATGAATTTATTTATTGTAATACTTGCACTGATGTTGTTGTTCATTGTGATAAATTTTCGGAAAGCTGTCGGAATCTTTCGCGAGTTACGTTCCGAATAAAAGAGAAAAATTTACCCCCGATGAAACTTATTTAGTTTTAAGGGAGTCTAACGCATAGAAATTACACAACACACACCCCTCAAAACACACCAAGTCCGATTAGTTCGCCCTAGCTAATCGGACTTTTTTTATTCCCCTATTGAAAACAATCTGAGGGAATGATTGTTCATTCCCTCAATAATTTTTAATCACTTCTCCAGCACGACCGTCACATCGTGTTCCATTCCGTCGTTTAGAACCGGCAATTTATTTCCCCGGATTTCTTTTCCGTCCAAAATAATTTTTTGAACGCCTTTATTGATTCCGGAAGGATTTTTAATTGTAATGTTATATACGGCATTTCTGAACTTTCTTTGTACTCTCAGTTCTTTCCATTCAGACGGTATACACGGGTCAATAACCAGTCCGTCGAAGTCCGGCCGGATGCCCAGGATGTACTGAGAAATTGATACGAAAGACCATGCGGCTGTTCCGGTTAACCACGAATTTTTTGCTTCGCCGTATGTCGGAGCGTCTTTTCCTGCGGTCATCTGGCTATAAACATAAGGCTCGGAGCGGTAAGTGTCGATCTGTTCTTCTTTTTTGGAAGGACAGATACTCAGATAGTATTCAAAAGCCCGATCGCCTCTTCCGACTATTGTTTCCGCTATTTGAATCCATGTGTTGTTGTGAGTAAAAATACCGGCGTTCTCTTTATAGCCAGGGGGATACGAACTAATTTCTCCCAGATGCGGATAGTACGTCGAATATGCGGGCTGCTGCAGAATTATTCCGTTCGGAGTCGCAAGATATTTCTTAACGCTGTCGAGCGCTTTCAACGCATATCCGTTTTCCAGACCGGCTCCGCCTAAAACAGACCAGCCCTGGCTTTCTATAAATATTTTACCTTCTTTATTTTCTTTCGAGCCGACTTTTTCACCGAATGAATCGTAAGCGCGAAGGAACCATTCGCCGTCCCATCCGTGTTCGTATATAACATTTCTCATATCTGCGGCTTTATTTTTATAGTCGTCGGCTTCGTCGTTCTTACCGATAAAATTAAGAATCCCCGCCATCTCCTCGCATGCCCTGCAAAATAATCCTGCAATCATAACCGATTCGGCTATGCGATCGTTTTCGATGTGTCCTGCAAGCTGAAAGCTTTCACCCGGTGTAGTCGAAAAACAATTAAGATTAAGGCAGTCGTTCCAGTCGGCATGCCCGATCAGAGGCAATCCGTGAGGGCCTCTGTTGTTCAATGTATAGTTTAATGAGAGACGGAGATGCTCCATCAAATCAGCATCCGAATCCGGCTTATCTGCGTATCCGATTTTTTCATCGAGGATTGTCGTATCGCCCGTTTCTCTGATGTAGGCTGAAGTAGACAGGATTAGCCATAGCGGGTCGTCGTTGAATCCTCCTCCGATATCCGCATTCCCTTTCTTAGTCAAAGGCTGGTATTGATGATAACAAGTTCCGTCGGAAAGTTGGGTTGAGGCAATATCGAGAATTCTCTGTCGCGCCCGCTCGGGAATCATATGGACAAATCCCAGTACGTCCTGATTGCTGTCGCGGTATCCCATGCCTCTTCCGATTCCCGACTCGTAAAGCGACGCCGACCTCGACATATTAAACGTAACCATACACTGGTATTGATTCCAGACGTTTACCATTCTGTTAACGTGTTCGTTTGCAGTTTCGGCGTGATAAACCGAAAGAAGTTTATCCCAGTATGATTTCAGTTCTTCGAAAGATTTTTCAACATTTTCCGACATTAAATATTTCTTTTTTACAGTCAAGAATTCGTCTTTTCTAATTTTGCCGTCGGGCAGATATTTTTCTTCGGGCGGATTTTCGGCGTAGCCCAGTATGAAATTGATTTTTTTCGATTCGCCCGGTTTTAATTCGATATCGATTTGATGCGCGCCAATCGGCAGCCAGCCGTAAGCGATACTGTTTTTGCATTCGCCTTCGATCACAGCGCGAGGCGCGTCGAGTCCGTAATGGAGTCCCACGAATGCGTCTCTGCTCGAATCATAACCCGATACTTTTTCGCTGCACGCAAAATAACCGTAATGATTGCGTCTCTCTCTGTATTCGGTAATATGAAAGATTGCGCCGTCTTCTATTTCCACCTGACCGGTTGAATAATTTCTCTGGAAGTTTGTCATATCGTCATAGGCTTCCCACAAGCACCATTCGACAAAGCTCCACATTCGTATATTTTTATTTTCCTTCGATTTATTTTTTACTTCCACATGCCATACTTCGTTACGCGCGCCAATAGGCACAAAATATAGTACGGATACTTCGAGTCCGTTTTTCTCTCCGTTTATTTTCGTATAACCGAGCCCGTGGCGGCATTCGTAGTTGTCGAGAGGAACTCTCATCGGTTTCCACATCGGATTCCAAATCGTGTCGCCGTCTTTGATATAAATATATCTGCCGTTGCTGTCCATCGGAATATTATTGTAGCGATATCTTGTCAATCTTCTCAACCGGGCATCCTGATAAAAACTGTAACCGCCCGCAGTATTCGATATTATACCGAAGTAATGCTCTGTCCCGAGATAATTAATCCAAGGTAAAGGCGTATCGGGACGAGTTATTACATATTCTCTTTTTTGATCGTCGAAGTGTCCGTATTTCATTTTATCCCCTGATTATTATTAATGCCCTGATAGATTGATAATTTATACCCGCAAAAAATAAAAATAATTTTCGTTATTGCTTTTATCATTTTGATAAACAACAATCTTTTTTTTGATTTTATTTTCGTCGAATTTATTTGTATCGACGCTATTATTTTATTAATATTTTCAACCGCAATTTCATTGAAGAAGCAATAAATAAATTTCATAAGTTAATCATATTTTTCGGAGATAACTGATGAGGGATATCCGCCTTTTTGTTTTCATTCTATTCACTTCTACTTCAATATTATCTTCGCAATCGCTTTACGAACTTCAGAAAGAATTTATCGACTTGCGGTTCGGCGTATTTTTTCACTTCGGTATAATGACATTTACGGGCGACCCGTGGGCGACGCCGCATCAGGATATTTCAAAATTTAATCCTGCCGACCTGGATTGTAATCAATGGGCTGATGCCGCTTCGAAAGCAAAAATGAAATTTGCAATATTGACGACAAAGCATCACGACGGTTTTTGTTTATGGGACAGCAAGTACACCGAATACGACGTGGCGTCAACGCCCTGGAAGAACGGCAAAGGCGACGCACTGCGGGAATTCGTAGACGCGTTCCGCAAAAAGGGGATTGAACCGTGCTTTTATTACTCGGTTTGGGATAATACTCACGGAATCGGGAACAAAGAAATTAATCGAGATGATATCGAATTTATCAAAGGTCAATTGACCGAACTGCTTACAAATTACGGAAAAATTAAATTACTTTTTATTGACGGATGGTCCTGGAAGATGGGACACCGCGCCGTTCCCTATGACGAAATAAGAGAGCTTGTTAAGAAATTGCAGCCCGAATGTTTATTGATTGACAATACGCACATACCCGAATTGTATCATAATGACTTAATACATTTCGAGACGGCTGTTAAATGTCCTGCGGACAACAGACTGCCGGGAATGCAAAGCATGTTGATCAACAAAAGCGGCGGGAACGATTGGTTCTGGTCGCCTGACGTTGCCACAGCTCCTTTGCTTACCGCAGACGAAATTCTCGAATCGCTCGATTATCTGGAAAAAAGATGGTCGGTTTTTGTTTTAAATTGTCCTCCGAATAACAAAGGACTTATCGATTCTAGCATAGTTGAAAGATTATCGGAGATCGGAGAGAAATGGGAACCCGATTTCAACCGCCCTCCGCTGCCTGAAACAAATACTGTTATTGAACATCCTGTCGTAATTAAAAGCGCTGAAGCAGAAAGCGGAAACGCAGACTTTGCAGTCGACGGTATTAACGACCGATATTATTATTCCTATTGGGAATCCGATTCAACTCTTCCGCAATCAATTATATTTGACCTCGGCAAGAATTACGATCTTATTCAGTTCGGGTATTTGCCCAAATACACTCCGGTTGTTCAACCGGATAACGACGGCAGCATTACTTCTTACGTTCTTTACGCGAGCAAAGACAAAATTGATTTCGATAAAATTGCCGAAGGAAATTGGATGGGCGACCACCGAATGAAAGTAATTCGATTCCCGGCGGTAAGCGCACGATATTTAAAATTAGTCGTCAATTCAGCCGTCAACAATCGGGCGATTATTACGGAAGCGCTGGCAGGTAAAAAGAAATAAATCGCGATTTCGGATATAATACTTTTTTTAACATTCAAGAGGTTAATTCATGAAACGATCGACTTTAATATTACTCTTATTTTTAACGTCTGCGTTATACCCGCAGACAAACAACGGCGTTCAAATTAAAGCCGGGGATATTTATGTCAAAGCTGTCTTCTATTCCGAAAATATAGTAAGGGTTTTGAAATGGCACGAATCGGGAAGCGAAAACAAACTGAGTCTTTCCGTAATATTTAAAAACATTCCCACGCTTGAAATCAAAAAGACGTCCGACGCCGATGGAACGATTATATCTTCCTCCAAGCTGAAGATTGTTATCTCTCATAAAGACGGAAGCGTCATTTTTAAGGATCCTTCTGACAACATTCTCCTTAAAGAAACCGGGAAAGCCGAATTCATTCCTGAGGTTTATCACAACGACAGCGGTTTTACAATCAAGCAAAATTTTGAATTTTCAAAAGACGAGGGGATTTACGGTTTGGGACAGCACCAATACGGATATTTTAATTACAGGGGCAAAAAAGCAGTTCTGGTACAATCGAATACGGACGCCGTAAATCCTTTCCTGATTTCAACAAACGGATACGGTATTTTGTGGGATAATTATTCCAAGACAATTTTCGACGACACTCGCAATACTCCGTACTTATGGTCGGGCATGGGCGATAATATCGATTATTATTTTATAACCGGAGAGAACATGGATAAAATAATTGCCGGTTATCGATTGCTTACAGGCAAAGCTCCTCTCTACGGGAAATGGGCATACGGCTACTGGCAAAGCAAAGAGCATTACGACACGCAAGCAGAATTGATGGGAGTTGCAAAAAAATATCGCAAGCTCGGAATTCCGATCGACAATATTATACAGGATTGGGATTACTGGAACGGGGCGGCTAATTGGAGCGGAATGTTTTTCGACAAAACATTATTCCCTTCTCCAAAAGAAATGTGCGATTCGTTACACAACATGAATTATCACATTATAATTTCAATTTGGCCTGCATTGGGACCCAATACTGAAATATATGCGGATATGGCAAAACACGGATTTCTTTACAGACCGGTAGGATGGGCGGGCTTCAAATATTACGACGCTTTTAACCCGGCTGCAAACGATTTATATTGGAAATATCTGAAAGCAGGACTCTATTCAAAAGGACTGGACGGTTGGTGGATCGACTCGACCGAGCCAGATGTTGTAAATGCAATGACAAAAGAATCGAGCGAATACGAATTAAAGAAAATGGGCGGCAATTATCTGGGTTCCTGGGCTCGATACCTTAACGCATTTTCGCTGGCAATGACAAGCGACATTCATAAATACTGGCGACGGGAAACATCCGACAGAAGAGCTTATATTTTAACCCGTTCAACTTATGCTGGTCAACAACGGAACGCAGCCACTACATGGTCAGGCGATATCGGCGCAAGCTGGGACGTTTACAAACGTCAGATAGCTGCGGGATTAAATCATTCGATGTCGGGAATTCCATACTGGACGTTTGACATAGGAGCGTTTGTGCTGGGCGCATACGAAGGAGTTTTTATGAACGGCGGCAAAGACCCTGCATACCAGGAATTGTACACCCGCATGTTTCAACTGGGAACTTTCACACCGATTTTCCGTTCGCATGGCTCGGAAACTCCTCGTGAAATCTGGGAGTTCGGGGAATTCACGCCTGTCCTCATCAAATTCGATAATCTGAGGTATCGGCTTCTGCCTTATATTTATTCTCTTGCCTGGCAGGTTACCAACAATGACTACACTATCATGAGGGGACTGCCGATGGATTTTCAAAACGACAAATCCACATATAATATCGACGATCAATTCATATTCGGCCCTTCGATGATGATTTGTCCTGTAACCGAGGCGATGTACTATCGTCCTCCGGAAAAAAGCGTTCCGATAAAAAAAGATCATTTCAGAACGATCGATGGGAAAGCCGGTTTGAACGCTCAATATTTCAAGGACCCCGATTTCAAAAATTTATCGAAAGAAAAAATCGATACAACAATTGATTTCATCTGGTACACGGGACGACCGGATTATGTTACCGACTCCGCTTATTCTGTCAGATGGCGGGGGAAATTAATTCCGGACGAATCCGGAAAGCATCAATTCCATTTAATCAGTTATGACCGCAAGCGGGTAATATTAAACGGCGACACGCTTAAAATGGTTTACACAAGCGTTGAACAATATACGGAACCTGTTGAACTGACTGCCGGCAAAGAATATGATTTAATAGTGGAGGTTCAGAACAATTCCACCGGCGCCGCCAAGATGAGATTATTCTGGAAAACACCTTCGGCTTTTGCAAAAGAGGATTCTAAAATTGCAACCTCAAAAGAAAGAAAAGTTTATTTGCCTAAAGGCGCGGTATGGTTTGATTTCTGGAACGGCAAAAAATACGAAGGCGGCGCGGCGCGCTTATTCGAATCCCCGATAGATAAAATCCCCATTTTGATTAAAGCGGGTTCGATAATTCCGATGGGCCCGTTCGTTCAATACTCGTCAGAAAAACCCGCCGATCCTCTCGAAATAAGAATATATCCGGGAGCCGACGGCGCTTTTACGCTTTATGAAGACGAGGGCGATAATTACAATTACGAAAAAGGAATCTATTCGACAATCGATTTCCGATGGAACGATAAAACAAAAACATTGACAATAGGCAAAAGAAACGGAGAGTTCCCCGGAATGTTAAAAGAGCGCGCATTTAATATTGCAATTGTTAAAGAAAATCACGGAACCGGTATCGACATTACCGCAGCACCCGACAAATCTGTTACATACAAAGGCGACGAAATCACTCTGCAATTTTAATTTATGCCGCCCGTGCAAAGCGGGCGGCTCTTTATAATCTCTCAATTTTATTATGTTTGTATTTTAGTTTATTCGGTTATTGAATGAAATTATACCTTAATAAAAATCTGAGAATAATTTACGCCGTAACTCTTATCTCTGTAATGGGGGTCGCCAGCATTACTCCTGCCTTTCCCGATATAGCAAGTCATTTCAAATTAAACGGCAAAGAAATAGGACTGCTTATAGTTTTCTTTACATTGCCGGGCGTACTTTTAACTCCCATGCTCGGAATTCTGGCAGACCGCTACGGCAGAAAGAAAGTTCTTGTTCCCTCTTTGCTTTTATTCGGCATAGCGGGATTTTCTTGCGCGTTTGTAAGTAAATTCGAATACCTGCTGGTATTAAGATTCATACAGGGAGCGGGCGCAGCTTCATTGGGATCGTTAAACGTCACGTTAATAGGAGATTTATTTGAAGGCGGTCAACGAGCCGCGGCTATGGGTTATAACGCCAGCGTACTCAGCATTGCAACTTCCGTATATCCGTTTATCGGCGGATTGCTCGCCAGTATAAGCTGGCATTATGTTTTTCTTCTTCCGGCGTTTGCAATTCCCGTGGCGGCAATTGTACTAATCTATCTAAAAAACCCGGAAACCTCCCGTAAGCAAACCTTGAAAGAATATCTATCCAACGCATTGCACAGCATTAAATCCCGCGACGCGGTAATTTTATTTTCAATCAGTCTTGTAACGTTTATTCTCCTGTACGGTTCATATCTTACATATCTCCCATTTTTGCTAAATAAAACTTATAAATTTAATTCCGCGCATATCGGAATCGTAATGTCGATTATGTCATTTACAACCGCTCTTGTTTCGTCGCGTTTAGGCAAGCTATCCGCCATTTTATCTTATAAAAAAATTATGTCGCTCTCTTTCCTTTTATACGGAATAGCGCTGCTCGGTCTCTCCTTGAGCAATACCATATGGCTTCTTTTAACATCGATAATAATTTACGGTTTCGGACAGGGATTAAATCTACCGACAATCCAGACTTTGTTAAGCGGGATAGCTCCGTTTGAATACCGGGCGGCATTTATGTCGGTTAACGGAATGGTTCTCAGAACCGGTCAAACAATCGGTCCGGCTTTGATGGGAATTGCATTTAGTTTAGGCGGACTTCACGCGGTTTTTTATTCAGGCGCGTTTCTTGCTTTTTTGGCATTAATACCTATCTCATTAATCAGCGTCAATCAAGTATAACGCCTGCAAATTTCAGATAAACAGTTTCTTCCATCGATGTAAGACGGGGATGATCGAGCGAGGCATGATTGAAATAAATTATTCTTGCATACCGTCCGGAACTATTTGCAGCATTGTTAATTACGTTAATAAATTCATTATCTTTAAGGTGATGCGAACACGAAGACGTAAACAAAATTCCCCGGTTTTTCAATACTTTCATTGCCAGCCTGTTTAATTTTTCGTAGCCCTTAATTGCGGCGGGCAGGCTTTTTTTGTTTTTTGCAAACGCCGGCGGATCGATTATTACAACGTCGTATTTTTTGCCTTCTTTAATTTTCTTTGTCAGGAAATCGAAAACGTCGTCCACTGCGAACGAAGCGTCGACCGTAAAGGAATTTAATTCGAAATTGCGCTCCGCCCTTTGAATTTCTCTTGCCGATGAATCTACGAAGGTAATACTGTTGCACTTGTTGAAAGCCGCGTGCAGACCGAAACCGCCCGAATTGCAAAAGCAGTCGAGCGTATCGGCGCCTCCGCAGAATTGACCCGCATATTTCCTGTTGTCGCACTGGTCAAAATAAAATCCCGTCTTATGACTGTCGCTGAAATCGATTTCGTATTTTATCAAACCGTCGTCAATAACTTCTTTGCTCATTCCACCCGCATAAACATAGTCTTCAACAGGCAGACCTTCCAGGCTTCTGAAATATTCTTCGTTTTTTGTAAAAATGTTTTGAGCGCCGAGTTCGTTTTTCAATATATCGACAATCATATTTATATTTTTTTCTACGCCCGCAGAATAGACCTGCAGCGCGTAAGAATCATTATACTTGTCTATTATCAATCCGGGCAGCAAATCGGCTTCGCTGAAAATCAATCTGAAAGAGTCCCTGTCCGGATATACTTTTTTTCTGTAGGCGAAAGCGGTCAATATCCTGGATTTGAACAGCTCCGCTAGTTCGAAATCTTTTTGTCCAGATATAATTCTTACGCTTATCAGCGAATTCTTATTATAAAAACCCGTTCCGAGATAATTTTTATTACTATCCATCACTTGAACAAGCTCGCCGTTTTCCGGGTCTCCTTCTATTGACTTTATTTCATTGCTGAATATCCAGAGATGACCTTTTTTAATTCTTCTTTCTTCATTCTTACCGAGAATTACGCTTTTCATTTTTTTTCTATGACGATTAATAGTAGAATATTATGCACGTGAAGATAAGCAAAATTTATCGTAAGATTTTATATATTCGTAACAACAAACAAAAGGGAATTATGAAATCGCATAAATTATTAATTGCATTATTGTTAGTCGTTGCTATCGGGTGCGGAAAAAACGATCAATCCGAACAAACGGCGAACAAATCTAAAGAATTTGCCCATACGGTCAAAGTAGAAGACGTAGTGCAGGTGAGCAGTTACACTTATCTCAACGTCGACGAAAACGGCAAAAAATACTGGATTGCCGTTCCCAAAGCCGAATTCAATAAAGGCGAAATTCTTTATTTCAACAATTACATGGAAATGAAAAATTTCAAGAGTTCCGAACTGGATAAGGTGTTCGATTCAATTTACTTTGTCGATTATGTCGAGAAACAACTCGGCGCGGGTTCTCTTACGAAACCTCAGAAACCAAAAATAGATAAACTCGACGTTAAAGTAGACCCCGTACCGGGCGGCGTTACTATTGCAGAACTTTATTCGAAGCCCGATAAATTCAAAAACAAGACAATCAAAATTCGAGGCAAGGTTATAAAAGTTAATTCCGGAATAATGGGTAAAAACTGGGTTCATATTCAGGACGGAACAAACAAAGACGGCAATTTCGATTTAACGATTACGACGGACGAGAATGTAAACCCGGGCGACATTGTAACGTTTGAGGGAAAAATTAGTCTCGACAAAGATTTCGGTTACGGCTATTCATACAAAGTTTTAATGGAAGAAGCCAAAACTCATAAGACATTATAATAATCTGCAATTGAACATCCCGTTTTAGAAATACGCTCACACCCTGTTCAATACGGGTGTGAGCATATTCAAAGATTTCAAACCGTTATTCCAATTCGAGAACGACAACCGAAGTTGCCGGAAGTTCTACCTGAAGCTTATTTCCGCTTAGTTTGAATCCATTGAAAGATGCGGGTTTAATTTTTTCCGGATTCTCGAAAGTATTGTGATCCTGCACTTTTTCGGAGGTCAGAATTCTGCCCGAGCATTTGTTTACTTCAGTTCCCCTTAGGTCGATTTCCACATTTTGTTTTTTGTTGATATCGATATTTACTAGCGAAATATGAATTTTGCCGTTTTCATCTTTCGAAGCGGAACATGAAATCGCATCGAGCGCTTTTCCGTCGACGGTATATTGTTCGGAAGTTACATCGACCGGCAGCATGGTGGCGTCGTGATGAACATTATACATTTCCATTACATGATAGGTCGGCGTGAGAATTATTTTTTCTTCTTTAGTCAGGATTACCGCTTGAAGCACGTTTACCGTTTGAGCCAGGTTAGCCATTTTAACGCGCCTGCAGTAATTGTTGAAAATGTTCAAGGTAGCTCCGGCAAGCAACGCATCCCTCATTGTATTTTGTTGATATAAAAAGCCGGGATTGGTGCCGGGTTCCACGTCGTACCAGCCGCCCCATTCGTCAACAGCAAGCGCCACGCGATTTTGCGGATCGTATTTATCCATAATATTAATATGACCTTTTACGATCTTTTCCATTCTGAGCGCCTGCTGCATTGTTTTGAAATATTGATCTTCCGTAAAATCGGTGGCAGAACCTTTAGCGCTCCAATCAATTACTGCATAATGATGAACGCCGATGCCTTCGATCAGATTCAGCGGGATATTTTTAAGCAGCGTTTCCGTCCAGTTATAATCCTCGCCGGCTGCGCCGGAGGCAATTCTGAATAATTTAACGTTGGAATTGCCCGGCAAATAAGTAGCAAAAGCTCTGTAGATATCGGCATAATATTCGGGTCTCATATGACCGCCGCAGCCCCATGTTTCGTTACCTATGCCCCAATATTTAACGTTCCACGGTTTTTCTCTGCCGTTTTTTCTGCGAAGGTCGCTCATAGGACTTCTGCCGTCGAAATTCGTATATTGAACCCACTCAGCCATTTCCCGTACAGTTCCGCTTCCCACATTGCCGGAAATATACGGTTCAGCTCCGAGCTGCTCGCAAAGGTCCATGAATTCGTGAGTTCCGAAACTGTTGTCTTCCGTAACTCCGCCCCACCAGGTATTGACTATAGTCGGTCTTTCGGATTTAGGTCCGATACCGTCTTTCCAGTGATAAGTATCGGCAAAGCAACCGCCTGGCCATCTCAAAACGGGCACCTTCATTTTTCTGAGAGCTTTTACAATGTCGTTTCTTATACCTCTTGTATTTGGAATAATTTTGTTTGTATCGCCGACGTAAAATCCATCGTAAATACATCTGCCCAGATGTTCGGAAAAGTGACCGTAAATGTTTTTATCGATTTTGTATTTCCCCAGATCGGCGTTGATTACAATTTTGTTTTGAGCGTTAAGACTTACGAAAAGGATTAAGAAAAAGATTATAAATCGTCGCATTCATTCCCCCTTTTTTAGTTATAGTTTATATTTTTGCTTGAACCATTCGTAGGCTGCATTGATTTGTTTTGTCTTTTGCTCTGCCAGCGCTTTAAGCTCGTCTCCAAGATCGCTCACCCTGTCGGGATGATATTTCGATATTAAATCGAGATAACGCTTGCGTATGTAAGATTTGGTAACCTTTCCGGAAAGCCCCAATAACTTCCCGTAATATTTGGCTTTTTCAAAATCGGTGGCTTTTGTGGGGTCGAAATCATCGGCTTCAAACGACGTTCTTTTTTCATACTTTTCGAATCGTTCGTACTTCTCGTACTTTTCATATTTTTCATATTGCGTATAAGTTCTTTCTTCTTTTCTGGAAGACTTTCTGTGAGTTCTTTGCCGGAAATAAAAACCGACTATGTCGTTTACTGAAGTGAAAAGTTCCGAGCTGTTATCGCCTATATTGAAGAGATAATCGAGCATAAATAAATTGACGTTATACCAGTCGGTATCTTTTATTCGGACCGAATTCTCTATGATATTTTTCTTTACCGTATCAATCTTCAGATTAGGTCTCAGCTTAATCAGTTTATTGTTTTCGACAACCGGAGTTACAATTTTCAGCAGCGAATTTATCCAGCCGTCCGAACCCATTTCGAGCACCAAAGTATGAAGCACAAGGAATTCGCTGTATACTTCGTCGGAAGGAATTGTCATTGAAAGTTCAGGAGAATAACTGATGCATTGAAGATGACCGTAAGTGGTAAAAGCTAATTCGTTGAGAGTTTGGTCGGTATCCATATCGAACCACTTTTTACAAACGCTTTCTACAGCCTGAGGCACAAACAGATTCTTGAATTCATAAGAGGCTTTGAAGCTGGAATTCAGAAAGTTCTGCGAAAATCCCGACAGAGCGGAATGCGTTGTGCCGATAGCCGTCCATACGTTTTTATAAATGGCGTCGTATATATAAAACGCGTCGTCGTATCTTTTTTGTTCGAACACAAAATCCGCGGCTTCTCTCAACTTACGTATGTTCATATAACCATTCTGTTTTTATTAATATTACAAGTATACAAAAACCGCCAAATAATTCTACTATAAAGTGGCAAGGAATCTTTCCAGCTTTTTAGACACTTCGGTAGCTACTTCTGACAGAGCGGAATTTTTTACAGCCTGCATCGACTCCATCGGATTGACGGCGCTTACCTGAACAGTGCCGTCGTGTTTTTCCTGGAGTATTACGTTACATGGAAGCAGCACTCCGATATTTTCTTCCATCAACAGAGCTTTATATGCAAGAGGAGGATTGCATGCGCCGAATATCTTATAATTTCTGAAATCGACATCGAGCTTTTTTTTCAAAGTATCTTTA
Source organism: Melioribacter sp. Ez-97 (assembly GCF_051488665.1). Taxonomy (NCBI): domain Bacteria; kingdom Pseudomonadati; phylum Ignavibacteriota; class Ignavibacteria; order Ignavibacteriales; family Melioribacteraceae; genus Melioribacter; species Melioribacter sp. Ez-97. The sequence goes on from NZ_JBPSEG010000005.1 coordinate 19,077, forward strand.
ACGTTGATTTCCGTCAATACTCCGAAACCTTCTTTTTGCAAAGCTTCTTTAATTTTATTCTCCGCTTCCTCAAACGAGTAATTTACAACCTTCGAATTAAAATAAGCCATTTTCCCTCCTTTCGTTTTTTATAAAAAATTTATCATCACAATTATAGTAATTACAGCGGCGCCGGTAAAATTAATTATAACGCCCGGTAGAGCCATGTTTTTTATTTTCAGCTTACGGCTGCCGAACACAATAGCGTTCGGAGGCGTGGCTACGGGCAGCATAAAAGCGCAAGAAGCCGAAAACGCAGCCGGCGCCATTAACAAGATCGGATTAATATTCAATTCCAGAGACAAAGATGCAAGTATGGGCAATAAAATTTGCGCCGTAGCAGTGTTGGATGTTAATTCCGTTAAAAAGGTAACAATCAAGCAAATCGATAAGATAATGTAAAACGGATTGAGTTCTTTCAACGATACAAATTGCCTGCCGATCATTTCCGACAATCCCGAATCGACGAATCCGTACGCCAGAGCAAATCCGCCTCCGAAAAGGAGCACAATGTCCCACGGTATTTTATTAATCGCATCGCTTTCGAGAACGAATCCCGTTTCGCCTTTGGATTTATTAACGGGTATCATAAATAACAAAAGAGCCAATGTAATTGCGACCGTACCGTCGTCAATAAAATCGCTCGCAGGCATCAGGTCCGACCATCCCGGAACTACAAACAAGCCCGTATTGATATCGCTGCGGAATATCCAGAGCAAAGAAGCGGCAATAAATACAAAGAGGACGGATTTTTCGCCGCTTTTTAATTTGCCGAGCTCTAATTTCTCTTTTTTTATTATTTGCCGGTCAATACTAATTGCAGGAGGAGTTCTGTAAATTATTTTGTTGAGCAGCAACCACACGAAAGCAAGCAGTATAATTGTAATTGACAACGCCAGCGTCATCCATCCGGCAAATGTAATCTGTTCGTAGTTTGGAAAATTAATCTTAAATACTCGTTGAAAAACCAGATTCGGCGGAGTTCCGATCGGCGTAGCCAAGCCCCCGATAGAACACGAGTACGCAATTGCAAGCATTAATGATATCGAAAAATTTTTTACGTCTTTATTTTGGTTTTCTTCTTCGACTTTTTTTATAACAGACAATCCGATCGGTAGCAGCATTACCGCCGTGGCTGTATTCGAAATCCACATCGAAATAAACGCCGAAGCGATCATAAAACCCAGGATAATTTTGCCGGGCGAATTTCCCAGAAAATAGATTATGTTCACTGCCATTCTCTTATGCAGGTTCCACTTTTCCATAGCGACCGCAATAATGAAACCGCCGACAAACAAAAAGATAGTAGAATTAATGTAAGCCTGAGAAATTGACCTGGACGAGACCGCGCCGGTCAAAGGAAAAACAACAAGCGGTATAAGCGATGTGGCTGCCAGCGGAATCGATTCGGTTATCCATAACATCGCCATCAACAGACCTGTGGCGGCAACTATTTCAGCTTTTTCATTGCCGGCGCCAAAATCCAGAAGCAAATAAACAGCTGTCGAAAAAACAATACTAATGATTACAGTAACTTGTTTTCCCGGAAAAGCTTTTTTCATTTATACTATTCTTATTTTGGATAAATCACATTGAACAGAGCCGAATAATCTTTATCCGCCATATTCATATCGATTCCCTGCTGCAGTATAATTTTCACTTTTTCTATTATTTCCGTATTTACTTTTTTACCGGCAAATTCTTCCTGGATTAGATTTACATCCTTCAACAAATGCTTCAGAGGAAAATTCGCTTTGTCGAAATCTCTCTTCAGCATTCCGTTCAGCTTTTTGTCGAACGTAGGAGCATAAAGAGCGCTCTTCCTGAGTATTTCCATAAACTGATTTACGTCCACATTGCTCGACAAAATATATCCGAGACTCATTGAAAAGACCGAAGTGAGCGAGGCAATCAATTGATTCAGCGCCAGTTTCATTGCCGAAGCGCTTCCGATATCCCCGACGTGATAAACGTTGTCTCCGAAATTCTTCAATAATTTTTTCCACTTATTGTAATTATCTTTCGAAGCGCCAACCATAACTATCAGCTGACCTTCTTCGACCTGTGGGATGCTTCCGAGAACGGGAGCTTCGATATATTCTCCTCCGTTTTCTTCTATTCTGTTTTTCAACAAAAGACTTTCATTGGGCGAAATAGTGCTCATCTGAATCAAGGTTTTACCTTTGAAAGATATTTTTTCGGAAAACAAGGTTTCGCTTATTGCATTAAAATCCGTCAGCATTGTAATTATCACCGGCGTTTCTTTAACGGCGTCAGCCGGCGAATCAAATATTTTAGCCTGATGCTTTTTCAGGCGTTCGGTTTTCGATTTGGTTCTATTAAATACGAATAAATTATACCCCGCTTTCAACAATCTGAAAGCCATTGGTTCTCCCATTAATCCGGTACCGATAAAAGCTACCTTCATTAATTTACCCCTTATTTAATTAGTTGTACTAAATCAAGTTCAATTTCTTCCTCGCAGAAAAAAGGCTCGCCGTAATCCTTTCCGATTTTAAATCCGTAAACTTTTGCCCGGGCTTCGAGAAACTTGAGGAAATTAGGCTGGCTTATAAACGTTTCGGGCTCGTCGCTTTCGGGATTGTAAAACTGAGATTTATAAGCGCGGACTGCGTTCATTTTTGTTTCAAACGTTTTGCTTATGTCAACCACAAAAGAAGGCTTGAATTCGTAAGTCTGCATAAAATAGAAAAGGCGTTTGGGTCGATAAGCTTCCTGGTCTGTAATAATTTTGGGCAGACCCGAAAAAAAGAACGCTTCTTTAACAAGGTTTCCTACGCCGATATGGTCTGGATGGCGGTCGTTAAAATAAGGCGCAAAGAGTATCTTAGGGCGAAACTCCCGTATCTTGCGTATCAATGCATGCAGATGCTCTTCATTGTATTTAAGATTGCCGTCTTTGAATCCGAGATTTTCTCTGTGCGTCAACTTCAGAATTCGAGAAGCTTCTTCCGCTTCTTTCAGTCTTAATTCCGGCGTGCCTCTCGTGCCGAGTTCCCCGCGTGACAAATCAACAAGACCGACTTTATAGCCGCCGTCGGTTAATCCGGCTATTGTACCGCCCATTGATAATTCGGCGTCGTCGGGATGAGCGGCAAATATCAGTATATCGAGCTCCATAAAAATCCGTTTTTATTTTGGTGTTTAATATGTATAAAATTTTTGTGACAGCAAAATAGTTCATTAACCGGGAAAATAATTATATTCGTAAAACAAATTTTTCTGATCTGATTATGAACGACAAATACGAAGCGGTTATCGGACTCGAAGTCCACGCACAATTATTAACCGACACAAAAATTTTCTGCGGATGCTCGACTCAATTCGGGTCGGCTCCGAACACGAACGTATGTCCCGTTTGTTTGGGACAGCCCGGCGTTCTTCCCGTATTGAATAAGAAAGTCGTCGAATACACGGTTCTAATGGGACTCGCAACAAACTGCAGAATAAATCGTAAATCGATTTTTGCAAGGAAGCATTACTTTTATCCTGATTTACCAAAGAATTATCAGATTTCGCAATACGAAGAGCCGATATGCGAACACGGTCATATAACCGTCGAATTGAAGGACGGGACTAAGAAAAAGATAGGCATTACCAGAATTCACATGGAAGAAGACGCCGGCAAATCGATTCACGACCAGGATTTCGATACTCTGATTGATTTGAACAGAACCGGAACGCCTTTAATGGAAATAGTAAGCGAACCCGACATCAGGACTCCCGAAGAAGCTTATTTGTACCTTACAAAATTAAAACAGATACTGACATACCTCGGCATATGCGACGGCAATATGGAAGAAGGCTCGCTCAGATGCGACGCCAACATTTCTGTCCGTCTTAAAGGAGAAACAAAATTCGGCAAAAAGACGGAAGTTAAAAACATGAACTCGTTCCGCAACGTGGAGCGCGCGCTGGCATACGAAATTGAACGGCAAATCGATTTACTCGAAGACGGCAAGGAAGTTATTCAACAAACCCTTTTGTGGGACGCCGACGCCAACGTCGCTCAACCGATGCGCTCTAAAGAAGAGGCTCACGATTATCGTTACTTCCCGGATCCCGACCTCATGCCCGTTGTAATAGAAGACGAGATGCTTAACGATATCAAAAGCCGGATGCCCGAACTACCCGACGAAAAGAAAAACCGTTTTATCGAAAAATTCGGTTTGCCCGCTTACGACGCCGATATTCTTACGTCTTCCCGCGAGCTTGCGGACTATTACGAAAAAATTCTGACTGTGACAAACGACTATAAATCCGCCAGCAACTGGGTAATGACCGAAGTCTTGAAAGTAGTAAACGAGGAAAAAATCGACATCTCCGATTTTCCCGTCAGTCCTGAAAATTTAGGCAAGTTGATTGAATTGATAAACAACAATACGATCAGCGGCAAAATCGCGAAAGACATTTTTCCCGAAATGCTGAAAACAAATAAAGACCCGGAAACCATCGTAAAAGAAAAAAATCTCGTTCAGATAACCGACACTTCGGCAATCGAATCGATCGTGGAAAAAGTTTTGTCCGCCAATCAAAAACAAGTGGAAGAATTTCTGTCGGGCAAAGAAAAAGTCCTCGGTTTTCTCGTAGGACAAATAATGCGCGAGACTAAGGGAAAAGCGAATCCGCAAATAGTAAACGAAATACTGAGGAATAAACTGAACTCGCTGAAATAATTGATTATTGCCGGAATATATCGGCAATCGCCTTATCCAAAGTAGCCGGTACGATTCCATATGATTTCAATTTATCTGTATTGAGCGAGACGTCATAAACTTTATACGGATAATTTTCTTCGTCCATTGTAGTCTTTATCAACAAATCGTTTCTTAGTCCCGCAATTTTACAGGCAAAGTCAATTAAATCGTATCTCGATAATCTTTCATTTCCCCCGAAATTAATTGTTTCGCTTTTCAGGTCTTTAATTTCAATCAAGCTTGCGATCATTCGAGCGGCTTCTTTCAATGAAAGAGGCGAACGGAATTGATCGGTAAACTGTTTTACCCGCTCGTTATTTTTTATTTTTTCAGAGTCTCCTGAAAAAAATTGGTCGAATGATTCAATCCGAAACCGTAAAGCAAGGCTTCTCTAAGAATGACGTAATTTTCCGTAGCTTCTTTGATTTTTTGTTCGCCCATCAATTTTGTTTCGGCATAGAGCGAAGCCGGAATCAGTTTAGCGTTTTCGTCGAGATACGAACCTCTGTAGCCGGCATAAACCAGGTCGGTCGACAAATAAATAATTTTAGAATTATAAAGTTCGCACAGAGCTGCAATTTTTCCTGCGGCGTTTACGTTAATTTCGTAGACGTAACTCCGCGGCAGCGAATCCGCTTTCGCGCTGTTTGATACTGCCGCAGTATGAACAACCACATCCGGCTTGAAATTTTCGAATACTTCTTTGAGTTTATTATAATCTTCCAGTTGCAGTTGTACGGAATTGTATTCGCAACAGTTGCCTCTGTTTTTATTATAATGCGTTAAGATATCATGTTTTTCCGAAAGAACAATATTAAGATATTGCCCGAGCAGTCCGCTGCCGCCTGTTATGAAAATTTTCATATTTTCTTTTATTTCATTTATTATTAAACTTAGTTTACAATTTAATATAATTTTCAAACAAAGCAGAAGGCTAAATGAAACAATTAATCGGCGCTCATACATTCGTCAAAGGCGGACCGGCTTCGGCTATCGAAACCGCAGAGAAGCTGGGATTTACAGCCATTCAAATTTTCACCAAAAACAACAATCGTTATTTCGAGAGAGATTTAAGAGAAGACGAAATTAACGACTATAAAGAGAAGCTGAAAAACTCGCGAATAAAATTTGTAGTGTCGCACGATTCTTATTTGATAAATCTTTGCTCGAAGAATCCCGAGGGATTAAAAAAGTCGCGCGCGGCATTCATAAAAGAACTCGAAAGATGCGAACAACTCGGAATACCGCACTTGAATTTTCACCCCGGAGCTCACGGCGGACAGGGCGAAGAAGACGGGCTTAAATTGATCGCCGAATCGCTCAATTACGCTCACGAAAAGACAAAAGGCTTCAAAGTCAAAAGCATGCTCGAAGCTACAGCGGGACAGGGAACCGCGCTCGGATACAAATTCGAACATCTTCGTAAAATTATCGATATGGTAGACGAACCGGAGAGAATGACCGTATGCATCGACACTTGCCATATTTTTGCCGCCGGTTATAACATACGAGATCCGAAGGAATATAAAAAAGTGATGAAGGAATTTGACGAAATCGTGGGCTTGGATTTACTGAAATGCATTCACATGAACGACAGCAAGAAAGAGTTAGGCAGCAAGTTGGACAGGCACGAACATATCGGCAAAGGATTTATCGGGCTGGAAGGCTTTTCAAATATAATGAACGACAAAAAAATTGAACATGTGCCGAAAATTCTGGAGACCCCAAAAGGAAAAGATCAAAAAGAAGACCTTGAAAATATCGAGACGCTTCTGAGCTTAATAAAATAAATTAATTGATACGAAGAACCATAATTCCTGTTTGTTTTGAATGCGATTGGATATATTCGCTCAAAGGCAGTTTAGTTATTTCCACTTTCTTCCCGACATCCGGAGCGTGAAGCAAATGTATTCTTCCGTCTTTCCCTTTAACGGCAATGCCCGTATGAGAAATATCGAGTCCCGGAATATTCGTTGTAATTCCGATTATGTCTCCGCTGCGCAGTTTGCTTTCAATTTTTTGAATCGTCTTTTCAGGAATGTAAAAATATTTTCTCGACGAAATTTCTTTTTCGATTACGGCAATCGAATCCGTCAATTCCCGATTGTTTGCCAGTTGTTTATAGCTTTTGGTATGAGTCGACATAAAATTAATTATTTTATTGTACGGAACTCCTCCGATTTCTTCGGTAATGTCTTTGCCTATTCCCCTTTTTTGCATTTCATAAATCCAATCGGAAAAATAGTGGAGACGCGAAGCATAACCTTTCATAATTCCGTTTCGATATCTTAGATTTTCAATTTCTTCAAGAAACGAATTGAAGGACGTGTCGTTATTTTTGATGCATCTTGCCAGAGCCACAGTCGCTTCCACAAACGTATAACAATCGAGACCTTTAAGATTAATTATCAGCGATTCGTCTTCGGTCGCCTCGAGAGTATGAGCTTTATAATCGGCGCCGATAAAACTTAACCCGATCTGCTCGATTATCTTATTAACCGGTTCAACTCTTAGATTGTTTTTATATGCCAGCTCGAATTTATTGCGGCATACGGTTACGTCTTCCGGGCTGTAGACCTGCGCGTTTGTAATAAAGGTAATTAAAAGGAGAAACAGGAAAAGTAAAAGGAAATTTAGTTTATTCATAGTCAATATTCCGTTAATCAGAACGGCTCCTGGTCTTCCATCGATTCGACGTCGCCTTCAGGCAAAGCTTGTCGGAATTTTTCAAGGTTTTCGAACCGGGCGTATTCTTTGACAAATTTTAATTTAATTTCGCCGATCGGACCGTTACGTTGTTTACCGATAATAATTTCAGCAATACCGTCTGTGCTTTCACCGCCGGCTTCTCCGTTAGTATAAGTCGTAATGCCGTAAACTTCGGGTCTGTACAAAAATATTACAACGTCGGCGTCCTGTTCGATCGAGCCTGATTCTCGCAAGTCGGAAAGCATCGGTTTTTTATCCGACCTTTGTTCTACCGCGCGGTTTAACTGCGACAGGGCTATAACCGGAACATTCAATTCCTTCGCAAGAGCTTTTAAAGAGCGGGATATTGTCGAAATTTCTCTTTCGCGGCTTTCGAGCATAGTAGACGGATTAACCAACTGAAGATAATCGACTACTATCATTCCGATGTTTTTTTCATTCTTAAGCCGTCTGGCTTTTGCGCGAAGTTCCAGTACGGTTATACCGGGAGTATCGTCAATATAAATCGGCGCTTTGCTCAATTTATGCACCGTTCTGCTGATACGCGCATAATCTTCGGCTTTGAATTTACCCGTTCTCAAACTATGAGCGTTAATTTTAGCTTCGGCGGATATTAAACGTGTGGCTAATTGTATGGTCGACATTTCGAGCGAAAAGACCGCTATCGGCACCTGATGGTCTACCGCGGCATTTCGTGCAATCGACATAGCAAAGGCGGTTTTCCCCATCGAAGGACGAGCGGCGATAATAATTAAATCAGATTTTTGAAAGCCGCCCAGCATTGTGTCGAGTTCGTAGTAACCGGAAGGAACGGCGTTGAACGAAGTCTTTTTGGAATGGATCGCTTCGATCAGTTCGAGCGATTCCTTAACGGCTCTGTCCATCGAAGTGAATGATTCTTTAATTCCTTCTTCGGAAATTCTGAAAATTTTCGATTCCGCCGTATCCAGCAAGTCGAAAACATCTTCTTTCCCTTCGAAGGCCATTTCGGCAATTTCGCTCGAAGTCGAAATCAACTGGCGCAGTATCCATTTTTCGAGCACAATGCGCGAGTGATAATCGATATTTGCCGCAGAGGTGGTATCTTCAGTCAATTGACTGATATAAGCGGCGCCTCCTGCTCTTTCGAATTTACCCGACTTTTTCAATTCTTCATAAAGCGTTACGAGATCGATCGGCTCGTCGGATTCATAGAGCGAAAGCATAACCTCAAAAATCGTTTTGTTGCGCGGGTCATAAAAAGCGTCCGGCTTAAGCACTTCGACGGCTTTCGGAACGGCATTGTTGTCCAAAAGCATTGCGCCCAAAACTGCGCGTTCGACTTCGACAGCCGCGGGCGGCTGACGCAACGCGCCGTCTTTTGAAAATTTACCTGATTCTTCCGGTCTATCGCTATCTTTTTTTGTTCTCGCCATTTTCTCAGTTTAGTTCGTCGTATAATTTTTTGAATTTCTTTACGTCTTCCCAGCAGCCTTTTTTCCAGCCGGGATTTCTAAGCAGAGCCGCCGGGTGATATGTGACGACCACTTTAATTCCGTTGAACTCGTAGACATTTCCTCTCAAAGCCGAAAGCGAAAGTTTTTTATTCAAAAGACCGTTTGCCGCTACCCTGCCGAGGCAAAGTATAATTTTCGGATTAATCAGCTCGATTTGTTTATAGAGGTACGGCATGCAAGTTTCCATTTCCGACGGCAGCGGGTCTCTGTTGCCCGGCGGACGGCATTTCAAAATATTCGCAATGAAGACGTCGTCCCGTGTCAAATTAATGGCTTTCAAAATATCGTTCAACAATTTTCCGGCTCTGCCGACGAAAGGTTCGCCCTGTTTGTCCTCGTCGGCGCCCGGAGCTTCGCCAATTAACATTGCTCGCGCCTCAGGATTTCCGACTCCGAACACAAATTTTGTGCGCGATTTCGACAAGTCGCATTTTGTACACGTATTAATAAGACTGTCGAGTTCTTCGAGCGTCTCCGCTTTTTGAAAACCTTCTTCGAACAGGTTCTTGTTCAAATCTTTCTCGATCTTTTCTGTAGTTTTGATTTCGGGCTCCGGAATCGTTTCTTCTTTTTCCTCTTTTAAAATAAAAAGGTCGTCGCCGAAAATCTCTTTTTGAAGTTTTAAAGCTTCCATTAAATTCTTTTCCAGCGACGACATAAATTTACCTTTGAGAATTAAATAATTCGGACTGCCGAAAAGACAGCCTTAAAACGTAACAGGCAAAGATTTATTATTGATCTTTATAACGGTATTCGATGCCTTCGTTGAGCAGTTCGTTAATGGCGCGAATCTGCGGTTTTTCTCTTTTGTCGAACTCGAGCGCCAGTTTAAGCTGCTCGGGATTTTCTTTGTCTTCGAATTCCTCGTCGTTGCTCGTCACAATAGTATTCAAAAGGGTATTGAATTCGAGTTTATATTCGTCGTTAATCTGACGCGCTCTGCGCGCTGCGACGACCACGGCTTCGTAGAGATTCGGAATTTTCGACTTGATCTGCCTTAAATCAACCGGTCTGAGTGTCATGATAATTTACCTCCGATATTTCTTTATTTATTATTTTTTTTACTTCTTCAATTGCGCGTTGCAAATCGCTGTTTTCAACCACATAATCGAACTTGTCTTTATATCCGAGTTCCATTTCCGCGCGTTCGATTCTTTTTTTCAAGTCCTCTTCAGTTTCAGTTTTGCGATTCAGCAACCTTTTTTTCAAAGCTTCGATATCCGGCGGAACGATAAAAATCAAAACGGCGTCGGGAAATATCTTTTTAATGTTCAAGGCTCCTTTAACGTCCACCTCGAAAACTGTATTATACCCATTTGCGAGATTATCGTCAACAGATTTTTTAAGAGTGCCGTAATAGTAATCGTAGAATTTTTCCCATTCGACGAATTCGCCGTTTTCAATTTTCTTTTTGAATTCTTCTTCTGTAAGGAAATAATAATCGACTCCGTCGATTTCGCCGGGACGTTTTTTGCGGGTCGTGGCGGAAACCGAATATTTAAGCTCGGGAAAAGTTTTCAACAATTCCTTAACTATTGTAGTTTTACCTGCGCCGCTCGGAGCGGAGAACACAAAAAGCTTGGGCTTGGTCACTTTAATCTCACTCGATATTTTGGATTTGTTCTCTTATCTTTTCAATTTCTTCTTTAATTTCGATGCCTAAATGCGATATATGCTCCGAAACCGATTTGCTGTTTATCGTATTTGCTTCCCGATTCATTTCCTGAAGAATAAAATTAAGTTTTCTTCCGGCGTCGTCCGAATTTTTCATCGTATCGAGGAATAATTTGAGATGACTTCTGAGCCGCGTGCACTCTTCCGTAATATCGTATCTTTCGGATAATATCGCAAGTTCATTAATTAATCTCTGTTGGTCGTCAATCAAATCGCCTATCAACTGCGCTGCTTTTTCTTTGAATTTTTCAAAATACTCTTTAAGATCCGTCTCTCTTCTATTTTCTATTTTCGTTAAAGATTCTTCAATATTGTTTATTCTGGAAAGAATATCTTTTTCGAGCTCTTTTCCTTCGGCTTTTTTCATCTTGTTCATTTCTTTGATAGCCGCTTCAATCGAAGCCAGGACATACTTCATCTCTTCTTCGATTTGGTCGTCGCTGCCGTCGAAAAAGGCGTCCTGAAAAATGAACAAATCAGTCAATTTTATTTTATCCCGCAGACCGGCGGATTTGCGTATTTTTTTCAAAACATTGTAAGCGTCCTTAACGGCTTCCGTATTGAGCTCCCCGTATTTATCCTCCAGCCCGTCTTTTTTAAGAGAAATGCTCAGATAAACTTTTCCGCGTTTAATGCTTTTTTTAATCTTCTCGCGGATTTCGAGTTCCTTACTCGATAATGCCTTGGGCAGCCGGACCGATAAATCGAGGTATCGGCTGTTAAGACTTTTTATCTCCGTTTCGATAGTATAATTTCCGAAATGGGTCTCGTTTTTCCCATATCCGGTCATACTGACGAGCATTTAAAATCTCCGAAAAAATTGACTTTAAATTTAGGCAAAAATTGGCTCTTTACAAAATGATACATCTTATCCTTATTTTTCCGGTTTCTTAGTACTATCGGTACACGGAATTAATCAGAAATGAACTTGGCTCAATGGCAGGATTCGTTCCGGGATTATGCAACACGACCGAATAATTAACCGTAATTATCCAAAAAAGTATCCGGGAAACGGTTTCCCGGAGTTTTTGAATAAAGACATCGGGAGAATCGGTTCCCGTATTTCCGAGGGAACCGTTTTCAATCTATGCAAAGGATTCTCTACTTCATCAAAAGCATACTCTTTACATCGCTCCAGCCTTCGGCTTCCAGCCTGTAAAAATAGACCCCGCTCGGCAGTCCGCTTCCGTCAAATTCAACCGTATAACTGCCCGGCGTTTTTAATTCATTAAACAATTCCTTTACTTCCCTGCCAAGAACGTCGTAGACTGCCATTCGAACTTTCGAACTCTTCGATATTTTATAGCTTATTTTCGTCGTCGGATTAAACGGATTAGGATAATTTTGCAAAAGCGCATACCCGGAGGGTAGTTCCTGCGTCATATCGATATCGGTGGCTACGTCGCGCGGAACTGCAAGATAATCGACCTGCATCCAACCCCACGACATCCTCATTTCAACTTTATTTTCTCCTTCTTTAAGAGGTACTGTAAGAGGAAACTCTTTCCATTCCGATTGTCCGCCTGTAAATTCGTACTGTGTTATCAGCTCGTCGTTCACATAGATAAACTGGCTTTTGGGGCTGTCGTACGCCAATCGTGCTGCAAAACGAATTTCGTAGTCGCCTTCCTGAAGATAGTTTTGAAATGTCCAGGTAATTTTTGCATTCGGGTCGTTAGTTTTAATATCGACGTATGCAAAACTGCTGGCGTTCGGATCGCTTACAATAGTCATTCCCGGTCCCGAGCGTTGAGCTCTTTCCGCTTCCAATCGAATAAAAGGCGGTTCGCCTACGGTGATATAAACCGGTTCGGATTCCCTTTTCAAGCCTTTGTCGTCCGTGGCAACGGCAGTTAGTTTATAATGGTCGGGCTCTATATTGGTCCATACAAATCGATAAGGAGCTTGATTTACTTCGCCTATTTTCATCGTATCGTTTGCAAAAAATTCCACGCTTACCACTTCGCCGTCGGGGTCGCTTGCATCCGCTTCGATAGTTACATCCGAGCCTTCTTCAAAAACCGATTTATCCGCCGGAGCCACAATCGATACTAACGGCCAATCGCCGCTTATGCCGTTTACGTCTACTTCGGTTCTGTACGAGTCCCAAATCGATTTAATGCCGGCAAGTATCTGTTCTTTTTTCGACACTTGATTATCTGTCCACGACCAGGCGAGCGCGCCGGCATACCCGTTGAAAAAAAGGGTTTTATACAAATCGGCAGTTGCCACTCCCAATGTATTTTTCATATGGAATTCCGCCACAACCAGAGGTTTGGACAAGCCCCATTTGGATGCGGGATTATGAAAAGGCGATACTGCAGTTCCTTCCCCGTGATCGTAATAGTGAACGGTATAAAAATCGAGAACCCCGTCGGAATCCCCTCCCGCTTCAATTAATCTGTCGTCGGCATAATAATTATAATTCATGATACTCGAAATTCGATTGAGATAGTCCGCCATCTGGTCGCCGGTCAACGACAAATTATGAGCGGCATTGAATTCTCCGGTAATTTCTTTCAGCCGGTTTTCTGGCAGCTGTCTGTAATCTATTTTAACCATTTTAGCCGTCGGCACGTCTGTGAGAGCTATTATATGCCATGTTCCGTTGGTAACCTGAGCGGTCGAATCGGCGCGATGAATTGCGCCGGCGCATAAATTAACGAACCTCTGGATAGCCGACATCGGCACGTGTTTAATATCCGCCCATCCGAACTCGTCGCTCATGCCTTCCGGCTCATTAAAGATTTCCCACGCAATAATTGCGGGATGACCTTTCAAAGAGTCGACCATCGGAATCAATGCGTTTTCGATATAAGCTTTTGTATATACCGTATCGGTTAACAGCATCATATTTCTGTCGACGACAGTATTGCCGTTGCTCGTTCGCAGCATGTCGAACGACCAGAGGCATAGAATAACTCCGATTTCACGTTCCCACGCTATATCCAGAGCTTTCTTTAGGTCTTCTATAGTTCCTTCTCCGGGCCCTATCACAAACCCGTTTTGGTCAAATTCAGGCGTATTCGTCCCGTTCGTATGAAGCCACCATCGAAGAGCATTTCCCCCGTTATCGTGAAGTTTAAGGAGAACATCCCCGAATGTTTTGAAATCCGTATCGCCGGGACCTATATCGTTTGCAAAATTGAGCCAGGCTAAATTCGATCCGTTTAAAAACAAATTTTGATTATTGTATCTAATTCTGTTCTGCTGCGAATAAGTCAAATTACAAAGTAAAAACAAGATCAAAATTATCGGAAACTTGTTTTTCATTTTCTCCCTCATATCAATTATTGTTTGTTCTAATTCTTAACATAATAAATGCCAACAAAATAGAATGGATTTTTTAATAAAAAGAAGCGCGCGGGGACAAAATAAAAGGTTGCCGGATTATCATTTTAATAAAATTTATTAATATCAGAAAGCTTCGCCGATGCCAACGTGGAACTGCAATAATTCATTCCAAAATTGTTTGCGGAAGAAATTGCGTCTGTCGTTCGGATCGTAAATCTTAAATCCGAAGTCGATTCTCAAAGGAGCGAATTCAGAATAGTACCGGAACCCGAATCCTGCAGCCACGGCAATACGATCGAACCGAAAATCCGTTGCGCTGTTCAAAGTATTTCCGAAATCGACAAATGCAACGCCGCCGAAATTCCCGATTATTCTGTTTCTCGTTTCGAGCGAGCCTTCTAACAGAAAAAATCCTCCGGAGGGCGCTCCTTTTGCCAGTATTGCCTCCAAATCTTCGAGCGTCAATTGACTCAATTTTTCAAAAGGCAACAAAATCTGCGGCGGTACAAGTTGGCGCGTGCTCCAACCTCTAACTGAATTACTGCCGCCCGAATAAAAACGTTGATTGATCGAAATGCCCGATTTGTCCCCGTAATAGTTAAATATATTGCCGGCTTTTAATTTCATTCCCAGCGAATTTTCAGGCGAATTGTAGACGGGAATAAAAAACGTTGAAGTAAAAGACGCTTTAAAGAAAAGAGGTCTGTCGAATCCGTCCCCGAAGGCGCGGCTCAGTAGATACGGTATCGAATTGCCTTCCTCAAGAAGAAGATTCAAAGCGTAGCCCCTTGTCGGAAAAAAAACATCGTTTGTTTGATTTGTTCCGAAAGAGACGCCGATCAATGCGTTTGTTCCGCTGCGCACTAATTCGCCGCCCAGAACATTATAGATATAATACCTCGAGAGCGAATCGGCTTCCCGTTTCGGATAATTCAGACGCTGGTAATCAAGGCTCAGTAAATTTATCAGATACAAATCTTTGTATTTATACTCCGCTCTCTCAATATTCAAATAAGCGCTCAATGAATTGAAATAAGTATACTGGGGTAATTCAAAATCGAAGCTTAACTTGGCGCCGTAAATAAACGAATTATATTCCTCTTTCCTTTTTTGAGTCGTAAAATAAGTTTCGTATTTGGTATTGACCGGCTTACCGAAAAGAAACGGCTGTTCGATTACAACACGCGTGTCGAAATAACCGAAGATTGAAGAGTCGGCAAATGAAGGATGTTTAATAAATTCGGTAAAGTTCTGAGCTGCCGCCGAAGAAGAAACTGTAAATTTTCTGGCGTCTCCGAAAAAATTCTTCTTCGTAAAACTGAGTCCCAAACCCATATTAAACGTATTATCTTCGTTATTCATAATCAGTTCGGGCGAGAGCTCGTTTAACTTCCCGACGTCCGCGCTTATAACAAGCGGCACGTAATTATTAGCCGTATCGGAAATTACGCTGTTGATAATAGCCGAGGTAAAGAGTTCCGTTCTGTAGAGGCGCACCTGCCCCCTTTGTATCTGATAGTTGCTGTAATAATCGCCGGGTGTAATTCCGACAATCTGTTTCAAAAGTTCATCTGTTATGTTATCTTTGCCGACTCCGGTTATCGACGTGCGCACTTCGCTTATACGGTATCTGTCGCCGGGCGAAAAAGTAATATTGGCGACAACGGTATTCCTGACAGTATCCACCAGAATTTCGGGCGGTTCGTTCGAAGCGAGCATATAACCGTTATCTCTTAAAAATCCGATTACGTAATTCTTATTGTTCTCGATGATATCGTCCCGGTAAATTTTCCCGGTGTCCCTGGAAACCCGGTTGTACAATAATTCCCTGAACGATTCGGGTATGGAGCTCAATCCGTTTAGATTCAGTTCTTTTATAATTGCCGGTTCCGACTCGTTTATATAATAATTGAGCGTCGCTTCTCCATCGGAGAGCTTGTAATCATACGAAACCCTCGCTTTGAAAAAGCCGTTGGAGTGATAATAATCTTTAATGGATTGAACGTCCGCCGATATTAGCAAAGAGTCAAAATAGACCGGCGATTTTCCGAAATCCGATATTGAATTCAGGAATTGCGAAAACCAGCCAGGAGTTTCCCTTGAAACGATTACTCTGCGTAATTCTCCGTCCGATATCGAGTTGTTGCCTTCAAAATTTATTTTGACCAGTTCGTATTTCTCCTGCTGAGCGTTCGCAA
The DNA here is from genome assembly GCF_051488665.1 of Melioribacter sp. Ez-97. Taxonomy (NCBI): domain Bacteria; kingdom Pseudomonadati; phylum Ignavibacteriota; class Ignavibacteria; order Ignavibacteriales; family Melioribacteraceae; genus Melioribacter; species Melioribacter sp. Ez-97. Next base: position 35,205 of record NZ_JBPSEG010000005.1, read on the forward strand.
AAGATACGATTAGAATCAGATTTAATATGATATAAAATCTTTTCACTTTATCCGTCAATGAATAATGGTTACCGGAGTTCCGATTTTTACAACGGAACAAAGCTCGTCGATGTCTCTGTTGCTTACTGCAGCAGAGCCGTTTGTCCAATTAAATGCAAAAGGAAGATTTCTGAAAATATAATCGTATTTGCCGATCCCGTGAATACCGATTCCCGAACCCAGGGGCGTATCTTCGGGCGGACAAATTCTTTTTTCGCCCGCTTCAATTATTCGCGCACAATCTTCTTCGTTTATATATCCTTTACGAAGAGCTTCCGCCGCATCGTGAGCGTTGGGATAATTTATATGAATAAACTTATAATATTTGTGCGTCGAGTCAATCTCGCAAACGAAATATTTTCCCGCGGGCGTAACAAGGTCGTTTGCGGATTTTTTTACGCTGCCGTTATTTTGTCCGAATACCACTTTATAAGTTTTTATTAAATTATTCTCCGAGTATAATTCCAGTTTATAATTTTTTCTGTCAATTAAAATCGATACGTTGTCCAGGCGATCCAATCCTTTACGGGACATTATATCGGCAAGACTTTCCTGATTCATATTCAGAAACACGCCGTAGAGAACAAGTCCCAGAAAAAAAACTACAATACTTGCAGATATATAAATAATATTACGTAGCATCGGTTAATTTCAGGGCAAATAAGAGGGGCGGGATTAACCGCCCCGGTTTGCTTACTTTTTGTTTTCGGCTTCTACAGCCGCAATAGCCGTCATATTGATTATATCTCTTACTGTATCGCCTCTTTGCAGTACGTGGACGGGTTTTTTCATACCCATCAAAATAGGACCGATTACAGTAGCGTCGGTTAATCGCTGAAGCAATTTATACGATATATTCCCCGCGTCGAGATTCGGAAATATCAGCACATTGGCGCCGCCTTTTAATTCCGAAAACGGAAATTCGGATTCGAGGCGTTCGGGAACGACGGCAGTATCCGCCTGCATTTCACCGTCGATTATCAAGTCGGGTCTTTTTTCTTTGACTATGCGAACCGCCTCGGCAACTTTACGGGATTGGGGGCTCTGAGCGCTTCCGAAATTACTGAACGAAAGCATTGCGATTTTCGGAACAAGGTCGAATACTTTAACGGTCTCGGCTGCGCTGATCGCAATTTCTGCCAATTGTTCCGCTGTCGGGTCGACGTTTACTGTAGTGTCGGCAAAGAAAAAGATTTTACGCTTAATAATAACAATATACATTCCCGAAACAATCTTAAATCCTTCCTTAACGCCGATGCACTGAAGCGCGGGTCTTATAGTCTGCGGATAGTGAGAAGTCAATCCGCTCAGCAACGCGTCCGCGTCTCCCATTTCGACCATCATAGCTCCGAAATAATTCGGTTGTTTCATCATTTGTCTGGCGTCTCTCGGTGTAACTCCTTTACGCTGACGTTTCTTATAAAAAGCTTCGGCGTATTTTTCGAGTTTGTCGGAATTTGCAGGATCGATAATTTCAAAAATCTTTTCGTCGTATTCGAGTTCTTTTATTTTATTTTTAATAACCGATTCGTCTCCGAGGAGAACCGGCAGTCCGATATTTTCCTCGTAAACCGAATGAGCGGCTCTGATAATTTTTTCTTCTTCGCCTTCCGCGTAAACAATTTTCTTGGGATTCTTTCTTGCCTTATGGAGCATAACTCGTACGATCTCAGTCGAGAATCCGAGACGTTCCTGCAATTGTTCTTTATACGCTTCGAAATCTTCGATCGGTTTTCGCGCCACTCCCGTATCCATGGCGGCTTTTGCAACCGCCGGAGCCACATACCATAAAACGCGCGGGTCAAACGGTTTCGGAATAATGTATTCCGGACCGAAAGAAAATTCCTTTCCTCCGTATGCGTGTAAAACGACTTCCGGCACTTTTTCCTTTGCTAATTTAGCCAGCGCTCTGACGGCAGCCATTTTCATTTCCTGATTAATCTTGCGAGCTCTAACGTCAAGCGCGCCTCTGAAAATAAACGGGAATCCCAGCACGTTATTCACCTGATTCGGATAGTCGCTTCTTCCCGTAGCCATAATAACGTCGCTTCTTGCGTCGGTGGCGTCTTCATAAGTAATCTCCGGGTCGGGATTAGCCATTGCCAGTACAATCGGGTTCTTTGCCATCGATCGCACCATCTCTTTGCTAACGACATTTCCTTTCGACAGACCGATAAAAACATCGGCGCCTTTCAATGCATCCGCCAAATCTTTATAGACGACATCCTGCGCAAACTGTTCTTTGTACTTGTTCAGGTCGCTCCTTTTCTTATTAATGTGTCCTTTTGAATCGAACATCGAAATATTTTCTCTCGAGGCGCCCGCCGCTATATACATGTTGCAGCACGAGATAGCTGCCGCACCCGCGCCGGAGACAACTATTCTCAAATCTTTCATTTCTTTTCCGGCAATTTCTGCCGCGTTAATTAATGCGGCGCAGGATATAATTGCCGTGCCGTGCTGGTCGTCGTGAAAGACAGGAATATTCATTGTCTTTATCAATTCTTCTTCGATCTCAAAACATTCCGGAGCTTTAATATCTTCCAGATTAATGCCTCCGAAGGTAGGTTCGAGCAGTTGAACGGCTTTGATTAATTCTTTCGGGTCTTTGGTATTAATTTCGATATCGAAAACGTCGATGTCGGCAAACCTTTTGAACAATACTCCCTTACCTTCCATGACAGGTTTGCCGGCGTGCGGCCCGATATCCCCGAGTCCCAGTACCGCCGTGCCGTTCGAAACAACCGCCACCAGATTACCCTTGGCGGTATAATTATAAACGTCGTCGTCGTTTTTGGCTATTTCCCTGCACGGTTCGGCTACGCCCGGTGTATAAGCCAGCGAAAGTTCGCGCGCAGTATAGCACGGTTTGGTAGGCACAACTTCTATTTTACCTTTTCTGCCCTCGCTGTGATAACGAAGAGCTTCTTCTTTAAGTGTTGACATAGACGCCTCGAAAACTTGTTTGATTTATTTATTTGTATACTAAAATATGGATTATAGTTTTAAACTGCTCGGAGATTTTGACGATTTTACTTAAGAAAAGATTCAAGGTAGGAAGACGAAAAAGTTGCCCCGCATATCATAAATACGGGGCAGCTTTACTCATTAAACCTGCATAATTTCATGTTCTTTATGCTTGATCATCTCGTCAATTTTTGCGATGTGTTCGTCTATAACTTTCTGTACTTCTTTTTCGAGGTCTTTTAATTGGTCTTCTGTAATTTCTTTGTTCTTTTCCATCTTTTTCAGATTGTCGTTAGCGTCGCGTCTTACGTTTCGAAGGGCAATTTTAGCGTCTTCACCGAATTTTTTTACGAGTTTCACCAATTCTTTTCTTCTTTCTTCGGTCAAAGGCGGAATCGGAACTTTGATATTCGTTCCGTCGTTAACGGGATTCAATCCGAGGTCGGCGGTCATAATAGCTTTTTCGATTGCACCGATAACGGACTTGTCCCAGGGCGTAATCGAAAGCGTATGAGCGTCCAGGACAGTAACGTTTGCCACCTGATTGAGCGGAGACATGGAGCCGTAATATTCAACTTTAATGCCGTCGAGGAGCGCCGTGGTAGCTTTGCCCGTACGTATTTTGGCTATCTCGCTTCTGAACGCTTCTATACTTTTATCCATTCTGTTTTTGGCGTCTTTAATAACTGGATGTGTATTCATAACAGCCCCGTTTTTATTGTAAGATTAATAATTTCCGACAGAAGTCCCTATTTGTTCGCCTGTAATAATCTTATAAAGATTATCGGCTTTGTCCATATTAAATACAATAATAGGCAAATTATTTTCCCTGCACAAACTGATGGCGGTTAGATCCATTACTCTCAGATTATTCTGCAAAACATCCATATAAGAAATTTTGTCGAACATATTTGCATCCGGATTTTTTTCAGGGTCGGAATCGAAAACGCCGTCGACACGAGTGCCTTTGAATATAGCGTCGGCTTCAATTTCGACCGCTCGAAGAGTAGCTGCCGTGTCGGTGCTGAAATACGGATGTCCCGTCCCTGCGCCGAAGATAACAATTCTTCCTTTTTCCAGATGACGTATTGCCCGGCGTCTGATATAAGGCTCGGCAATTTCTTCCATTTTAATAGCGCTCATCAGTCGTGTGTAAACGCCTTTTTTTTCGAGCGTATTCTGGAGCGCAAGCGAATTTATAATCGTAGCAAGCATACCCATCTGATCTCCGGTTACGCGGTCGATCCCCTGGGAAGATGCGTTCAAACCTCGGTAGATATTGCCTCCTCCGATTACGAGTCCCACTTGCACGCCGAGTTTATGCACTTTTATAATTTCATCTGCAAAATAATTTAGTATTTCCGGGTCGATTCCGTACGAATGAGAGCCCATGAGGGATTCGCCGCTGAGCTTCAGTAGAATTCTTTTGTATTTTAATTCCGCCATCAAAAACTCGAATTAATTAAAAGGGGTAAGTCAATATAAAAAAAAAGGTCTTATTTGAAAATAAGACCTTTTTCTTATCGGATTATTTTTTTTCGTCGCTTGTATGATATCTTCTGAAAGTCTTCAGTTTTACCTGCGCCCCGTTGGCTTTGTTGAATTCGTCGATCAAGGCGCCGACTTTCTTTGTATTGTCTTTAACAAATACCTGTTCGACAAGACAATTTTCTTCGTAGAATTTATTCAATTTACCCGTGGCAATTTTTTCGAGCACCTGCTCGGGCTTGCCTTCTTTACGGGCAACTTCTTTGTAAATTTCGAGTTCTTTTTCGATAACGTCTTTATCCACTTCTTCGCGGTAAATTGTCAAAGGTTTCATAGCCGCAATTTGCATTGCAATATCTTTCAGAATAACGGCGAGGTCGTCTTTCTTGTCTTCGGGAACATTTTCGGCGGCTAACAAAACGCCCAATTTCGAGCCGTGATGAATATAGTCGACAATCAAACCGTTATCGACGTTAATAATATCGAATCTCGAAATTTCGATTTTCTCACCGATTTTTCCCGTAATATCGTTAAGCGCGTCTTTAAGAGTTTTTCCGTCTTTCGACAGATTCAATAACGCTTCTACGTTTTCGGGCTTGTTTTCGAGCAACAGTTCGAGGGCTGTTTCAGCGAAGTTCACAAAATCGTCGCTTTTGGCGACGAAATCGGTTTCACAATTAACTTCAAGAATAGCGGCTGATTTACCGTTGTCGAATACCTTGGTAAGAATCAAACCTTCACTGGCGGTTCTTTCCGCTCTTTTAGCGGCTACAGCCGCTCCTTTTTTACGCAATATTTCGATAGCCTTTTCAAAATCGCCGTTGGATTCTTCGAGAGCCTTTTTGCAATCGAGCATACCGGCGCCGGTTTTTTCTCTTAACTCTTTAACTTGTGCAGCGCTAATAGCCATTATAAACATTCCTCCATATTTACATTTAACACAAAAGACCGACTTGAAAAACGTCGGACATTAATTTTCGGTTTCTTCGTTTGACGATTCTTCAGATTTTTCTTCTTTGGCGTCGTCTTCTTTTTGAGTATCGGAAGTTTTTACGGTATCGGATTTCTTTTCGTTTTTATTGTCGAATTTTACTTTTCTGATACGCGGTTTTTTCGGTTTTTCGTCTTTTTCTTCTTCGGTTTCGGTAACTTTCTTTTCGCGTTCTTTTTCCGCAGCTTCCTGAGCCTTCAGCTCTTTAGCTTTCGCATTGCCTTCAATTACGGCGTCGGCAATTGCTTTCGTAATAATCTCGATAGCGCGCGACGCGTCGTCGTTAGCCGGAATGACATAATCGATCGGATCCGGATCGCAATTCGTATCGACAATGGCAAACACAGGAATATTGAGTCTGTTTGCTTCCTTAACGGCAATATCTTCTTTCTTAACGTCGACTACAAAGAGAGCTCCGGGCAGTCGAGTCATTGTTTCGACGCCGTCCAGTACTTTGCGGAGTTTGTCTCTTTCGCGCGACAGTTTAAGACGTTCTTTCTTAGTGATTTTTTCGAACGTGCCGTCGCTTTCCATTTTGTCGATATTCTGAAGCCGTTTAACGCTTTTGCGAATTGTAGCAAAGTTAGTCAACATTCCGCCGAGCCATCTTTCGCTTACCCAATTGGCGTCGCATCTTTTTGCTTCTTCGGCAATAATTCCTTTCGCTTGCTTTTTGGTGCCAACGAAAAGAACTCTTTTGCCCTGGGATACAAGCTCGAGCATCGCCTGTTTGGCTTGTTCGATTGCCGCCTGCGTTTTTTTCAAATCGATAATATGAATCCCGTTCTTCTCCATGAAGATGTAGGGTTTCATTTTGGGATTCCAGCGGCGGGTTAAGTGCCCGAAATGGGCGCCTGCTTCAATTAAATCGGTAAGACCAATCTTAGACATAGTAATTCTCCTGTTTTTCTTCTACTCCCTTCTTTCCTTTTCGTGTGGAAAGTTTGCTCTTCATCCCGATGTTCGGGACACAGGAAGCAAAACGGGAGTATGAATGTTAATAAATTATCTCTTAGAAAATTGAAATCTTTTACGAGCTTTCTTCTGACCGTATTTCTTGCGTTCGACCATTCTGGGGTCTCTTTTGAGAAGACCTTCGGCTTTGAGCAACGGTCTGAAATCGGGATTAATCGCTTCGAGAGCGCGAGCAATTCCGAGACGGATTGCTTCGGACTGTCCCGAAATTCCGCCTCCGTTAGTATTTGCAAAAACGTCGTATTTACCGAGAGTTTCGGTCACTACAAACGGAAGGAGGATATTGTCTCTGTGTTCTTTTTGCGGGAAATAATTTTCGAATTCCCTCTCGTTAACCGTTACTTTTCCGGAGCCGCTTCTCAGAAATACTCTGGCAACTGAATTTTTTCTGCGTCCTACGAAAATTTTATCTGCCATCAAATCTCTCCATTATAAGCTTATTACTTCTGGTTTTTGTGCTTTATGAGGATGCTCTTCGCCGGCATAAACTTTTAATTTCTTAGCCAGTTTTCTGCCCAGGCGATTTTTGGGAAGCATTCCCTTGACCGCATGTTCAATAACATATTCCGGTTTCTTTGCCAACAAATCGGAAAAGCTGGTAATTTTGGCGCCGCCGGGATACAACGAGTGACGGAAATATGTTTTGAGTTGTTCTCTTTTACCGGTCACTTTAATCTTGTCGGCGTTAATAACAATCACGAAATCGCCCGTGTCCATATTCGGCGTATATACCGGTTTGTGCTTACCGCGGATAATGCTTGCAACTTTAGCTGCCAATCTACCAAGCACCTGGTCTTTGGCGTCGACTATATACCACTTTTTCTCCGCATCCTCGGATTTAATAAATTTTGTTATTTTCTCCTGCTTCAAAATATCCTCCGAACATAAAATGCTATTTTTCAAAGGCTTCAAATATATTTCTATATTCCAAGAATGTCAAGAAAAGATTAGTTAAAATTTTCAGTTCTTGCGCCTAAATCTGGCAATTAATGCCAAATTTTGCCCGTTTTGCTCGAAATTGCCCGATAATTCAGCCGAAAATTTTTGAGACGATTTGGTAAATAAAAGGGAAAATTATTTATTATATTTCCGGTTCAAATTTAACGGGAAAGGAAAATTATGGCACAGAAAAAAGATTATTTGAAAGAAATAATCAAACACATCGACATTAAGCAACATAATGTCGTACCGTTGGTAGAAGCAATGGAGTCGATGGCATTCAGCGCCAGAGACCTCAACCGCGCGGCGAAAATCTACGAAAAAATGCTCACCGATAAAGATTGTACCGTCATCCTCACACTCGCCGGCAGTTTATTCAGCGCCGGTCTGAAAAAAGTGGTTTACGATCTGATTGCAAATAACATGGTCGACGTAATCGTATCGACCGGAGCCATTATGGTCGATCAGGACTTTTTCGAAGCGCTCGGATTTAAACATTATATCGGTTCTCCGTATGTAGACGATAACGAACTGCGCGAGCTCCATATCGACAGAATTTACGATACGTTCATCGACGAAGACGAACTCAGAATTTGCGACGATACGACCGCAAAAATATTCGACAGTCTGGAACCGCGTCCCTATTCTTCGCGCGAATTGTTGTGGCACTTCGGCAAATATTTGGAAGAAAACGGCGGTCCAAAAGTTGACGACAGCGTAATCTATGCGGCTTATAAGAACAACGTGCCGATTTTCGTGCCCGCATTTTCCGATTGTTCCGCAGGATTCGGAATAGTTATGCATCAACATAACAATCCGGAAAATCACGTATCGTTCGATTCCGGAAAAGATTTTTACGAATTGACGCAGATAAAACTGAAAAGCAAGGAAACCGGCATATTTATGATCGGCGGCGGAGTGCCTAAAAACTTTACTCAGGATATCGTCGTAGCAGCTGACATTCTTCAGGAAGACGCCCCGATGCATAAATACGCAATTCAAATTACCGTAGCAGACGTAAGAGACGGAGCTTTATCCAGTTCGACTCTCAAAGAAGCAAGTTCCTGGGGCAAAGTGGAAACTACTTACGAACAGATGGTTTATTCGGAAGCTACGCTTGCAATGCCTCTTATCGCAGGGTACGCATATCACAAGGGCGTATGGAAAAACAGAGAGAAGAAAGAATGGCAGAAATTGTTCCTCAAGGAAAACGTGTCTGTTAAATAAAATAATTAGCGGCCCCTTCCGTAAGCGGAAAGGGGCTTTTTTTATTCCCCGACTTTAACTTTTACAACAACTTTTTTTACAGGAGTCGAAAGATTTACCGCAATCCCCGGCATGTGAATATCGGTGGGGAAAAAGACGGCAAAATAACCGCTTTCCAGAATCAAGAATTCGCCTTCGCCTTTCAGAAACATCAAATCTTTATCGGGATTGTAGTCCTCTGTAACTATCATTTTAGTAGGGAAAGAAAACCCGATTTTTTCTTTGCCCGAAACAATAAACTGTATGTCCGCATATTTTTTATGCGCTTCCCATTTGCCTGCGGTTCTGGGTTTTGTGTCGTAATTTTGGACTACGGCAAACACATTATCGCCGTCTATTTCGTATTTACCTTCATCGATATTTTCAAGATCGCTGCTTTTTAGGAATTCAAAAGCTTTTCGAAAATTTTCTCCCAGCGGGTAATAGATTTCTGTGTGTTTAATTTGATCGAGTATCATATCTCTCCCCTTTTAGTATTTCAGTCTTAGAGTTCGAAAAGAACTCCAGCCGTAATAATATAAAAATTATTTTTAAATTCGTTTATGCCCGGAAGCCGGTCGAGTTTCAAATCCAGAAAAACGTATCGTACGTCGCCCGTAAGAATTAAATTTCCGAAACCCAGTTCGGCTCCGATACCGATATGATAACCGAATTCGCTCTTCGTTTCGTCCTTCAGTCCCAATAAATTTAATTCCTCCGCATAATCGATTTTAGTATTGTACCATCCGGCTCCGACCGTGCCGTACAAAAGAGGAAAGAAATAGAGCATGCCGCTTACCATCACGGGATACATCGTGGTTTTCAGCGCGCCGCCGTCGTATTCTTCGGTACGGTAATTAATAGACGCCTCGAGAGCCAAAGAACGCGCCAGATAGAATCTTCCCGCGGCTCCCAGCATAACCGAACCTTCAGCGTCTTCCGACTTGTGAAAACCGAGTTGCGGACCGACCGCAATGGTTTGAGCGTAAATTCCAGACGTCATAATAATAACAAAAAATAATGCGATTAATTTCCGAAACATGGCGCCTCCGCTATTTTATTGTGTGAAATTTAATATTCGAGGGATACCGCTTGCCGAAATAAACCCTGTGCACGGCTTTTTGAAAATCTTCTTCGGACGCATTATAGATATCCACGAATTTTTGCGGGTTCCTGTCGAAAAACGGAAAGAAGCTGCTCTGGATTTGAACCATTATCCGGTGACCTTTTCGGAATGTATGGTCGATATCGTTCAGCCGGAATTTAACGTTTGTAATTTCATCGGGGACAAACGGTTCGGGTTCTTCGTAACTGTTTCTGAATTTTCCTCTCATTATTTCATAACGAATCAAGCGCTGATAACCTCCGTATTCGATTTCGGAGTCACGGCTGTCTTCCGAGTCGTAAGGATAAACGTCGATTACTTTTAATACCCAGTCCGCGTCCGTCCCGCTGGTTGAAACATAAATATCGACGTCAACGGGACCAGAAATAGTATAGTCTTCATCCAGAGGCTCCGTCGAATAAGTTAGCACGTCGGGTCGCGCGTCGGCAAAACGCTGGTCTTCGCTCATATAAGTCCTGTTATACATTCTCCGCGAATCGTAAAATTTAGAAGTATACGGAACGGGATTAAAAGGGTCGCTCACATATTCATCGCAGAGTAAAACCTCTTCCGTCGGCTTTTCCCATAAAAGACTTCCGTTCTTACCAAGATAAAGTTTTGATAGCCGGGATTCGTCAGGCGGAAATTTTTTATAACCGATCCATTCGTCGCTGCCGGTTCTGTACGTCAAAACTTCCGGCATTTCGAACCGGCCTTTATTTTTCAAATAATAATTGAAGAAAGGAAAGATTATCGAGTCGTTATAATATTTACTTGCGCTGTCGGGAAAAATAAAATCGCCGAACGAATTTCCGTCCGAACGAGCCCACCCTCCGTGGCTCCAGGGACCCATAATCAGACGGCAATCGTTAGCAGGATTTTTTTCTTCGATTGACCTGTAGATATTCAAAGGTCCGTAAAGGTCTTCCGAATCGTACCATCCTCCCACAATCAAAACGGCAGGTTTTGTATTTTTAAAATGGGGCAGATTATTGCGCGCTTGCCAGAATTCGTCGTACGCGCCGTGTTCCATTATTTCATTCCAGAAAGGCAAAGAGCCGCGGAAAAATTTTTCGTTAATATTTTTTAACGGTCCCAAATTGAGGAAAAAAGTATACATATCCGGCGAATCGTACGGCTCGATAGTTTTCCATGCAGTTGTAAGTGAATCCCTCGGTTGATCAAAAGTCTTAAAGAAATTAAACGACATCGAGAGCGAAAACGCTCCGTTGTGGTGCATATCGTCTCCTACGAACCAATCGGCAATCGGAGCCTGAGGCGACACCGCTTTCAAAGCCGGATGCGAATCGATTAGACTCATTGCCGCATAAAATCCCGGATATGAAATACCCCAGATTCCTACCCTGCCGTTATTATGTTTTATATTTTTTATCAACCATTCAATCGTGTCGTAAGTATCCGTGGTTTCGTCGACGTCTTTATTGCTTTTTTTATCCGGAATATAAGGGCGCATATTTACGAATTCGCCCTCGCTCATAAATTTTCCACGCACATCCTGAAAAACGAAGATGTACCCCTCTTCTGCGAAAGCTTTATTGGGTCCGAGCGCATTCGGATAATTATCCTCGCCGTAAGGAGCCGCTCTGTAAGGCGTGCGCACCATTAAGATCGGATACTCTTTAGTCGTATCCACGGGAGTATAAACCGCCGTAAACAATTTTATACCGTCCCGCATCGGTATTCGATATTCTTTTTTTGTATAATGTTCTTTAATCCACTCTTTGCCTTGAGCGGAAATAAAATTGAAGGACAGAAGAAACAATAAGATTAATGTTAATCTCTTCATAGAATAATCCCGATTTATAAATAATGTTCCGCTTTCTTCAGGTTTTCAATTTTGCCCAAATCCATGAAAAGAGAATCGGTATGTTCAATATAGCTAATTTTATTTCTTCCGGGTAAATTTTTTTGAGATGCGAGTTCAAGATAGAATTCAACGAGCGAGAAAATTTCCCTTTCCGGGAAAAGGTTAAAAACCTCGGGCTGAACCGCTTGAATACCGCTAAAAGCGAATGGCTCGATTTTGCCTTCCGCCCGGCGCACAATTTTTTTTTCGCCTGTCTTTTCATTCATCCAGCCGCATAAATTTTTCGCTTCGTCGAAAAGAAAATACCTGCTCGATTTTCTCTTCTGAACCGCAAGCGTTATTAAATTACCGTTCCCGATATGAAGTCGATAAAATTCATTCAGATCAATATCCGTAAGGATGTCGACGTTATGAATTAAGACGGGATTTTTCCGCGTGAAATGGACAGCGGCTTTTTTCAACGCTCCGCCGGTATCGAGTAATTTATCGGATTCATCTGAAATTATGATGTCAATACCGTAATTCTTTTTCGAATTAAGAAAACTTATTATTTGTTCCGCATAATGGTGTACGTTAATTACAATTCTCGTAAAACCCGAACCGATTAATTTACGGATAACTATATCGATCAAAGGAACGCCTTTAACCTCGACGAGCGCCTTCGGTTTAGTATCCGTAATAGGACGCAGTCTCGTGCCCAAACCCGCGGCAAGAACAAACGCTTCCATTATAATGGCAACCGTGTATGTTTAAGAATAACTTTTACTTTATATTTTTTTTTCAGATGGCGGGCAAGGCTCTCGGCGCAAAAGACAGACCTGTGCTGACCCCCTGTGCATCCGTAGCAGACCATCAAATCGCGCCAGCCGCGTTCGATATAATTCTCCACAATCTGTTCTACCATATTAATCGATTCGTTTAAGAATTTAACTGCCTCTGGCTGCGACTTCAGGAATTCGGCAACCTTTTTATTGCGCCCCGTAAGGTGTTTGTACTTTTCAATTTTGCCGGGATTCGGTATAGCTCTGCAGTCGAATACAAATCCTCCGCCGTTGCCGCTTATGTCGTAGGGCATTTTATATCTGTACGAAAAACTGTAAACGCGAACAATCAGGTCTTTGTGCTCCGCATTCCACTTATATTCCCGGAGTTTTTTATCGCGCGTAATTTCATTCAATACCCGGAACAGTTCGGGAATTTTACGTGAGATTTTAATTTTCTTCAAAATCGATTCGAGATTTTTTACCGCATAAGGAATGCTTTGCAAAAAGTGGGCTTTGCCTTCGAAAAATCCGCGGTTGCCGTAAGCTCCGAACATTTGAATGAGACGTAAAAGAACGAACTCGTAATAATATTTCATAAATTCCGAGCGTCGAATTCTTTCCAATTTCCCGACCGATTTGAGATAATGGTTTAACAATTCCGTTCTCAAATCATCGTTCAGGTCGGCTTTCGAATCGTACAGCAGAGACGCAATATCGTATTGTAACGGTCCTTTTCTTCCACCCTGATAATCGATAAAAGAGAGGTTTCCGTTATTTACCATAATATTTCGAGAATTAAAATCTCTGTACATAAAAAAGCCGCTGCCGGCGCCGGAAAGGTATTTTACAAGATTATTGAAATCCGCTTCGAGTCTGTCTTCGTCGAATGCGACGCCGCCCGGTTTAAGGAAGTAATATTTAAAATAATTCAAATCCCACTTCATCGATAATTCGTCGAACGATTTGCGCGGGTAACATTTATTGAAATCAATTTTATCTTTTGACAGAACCTGAAACTTCGAGAGCTCTTCAACCGCCCTTTTATATAATTCGATAATATCCTGCGGTATGGTTTTACCTTTTCTTTTCCTGTTCAACAAAGAGTATAAAGTTTCATCGCCCAGGTCGTTAAGCAAGTAATATTGTTTATTTTTTTCGACGGCGTAAATTTCAGGAACATTCAAACCGAGTTTTTTAAATTTTCCGGTTAAATAAAAAAACGCATTATTCTCTGCAACGTCTTCGTTATATACTCCGATTAACGTTTTATTACCGTCGTTCAATCTGTAATATTTTCTTGAGGAGCCGGAAGGAGGCAAAGGAGTAATTTGCACGCGATTGTTTCCGAATTCTTTTCGATATAAGTCTTTCAATATTTTTTCTGTATTCATGAAAAAGCCTCATTCGTAATTCAGAATAGTACGAAGCCACTTTTCGGCTTCCGATTTGCTCATGCCTTTTCTTTTTCTGTAGTCTTCAAGCTGATCGATTCCTATTTTGCCCACATTAAAATACTTAGCGTCGGGATGCGCAATATACCAGCCCGATACAGACGCCGCTGGCATCATAGCCATGCTTTCCGTCAGCGTAATACCGGAATTTTCATCGGGCTTTAATACGTTCCAGATAGTAATTTTTTCCGTATGATCCGGCAAGGCAGGATAGCCCGGAGCCGGTCGTATGCCTCTGTATTTTTCCGAGATTAATTCTTCATTCGTAAGATTTTCATCCGAAGCGTAACCCCACAATTCTTTTCTCACTTTTTGATGCAGCAGCTCGGCGAAAGCCTCGGCAAGCCTGTCGGCAATCGCCTTTACCATAATTGCATTATAGTCGTCGTGCTTCGATTCGTAACTTTTAACCAGCTCATCGACTCCAATTCCTGCGGTAACGGCGAAGAGTCCGACGTAATCGTTCGCTCCAAAGTCTTTGGGCATAACAAAATCCGCAAGCGCGTAATTCGGCTGACCTTTAACTTTTTTGATTTGCTGCCTCAGCGTATGGAGCACAGCCAACAATCCGGAACAAGATTCATCGCAATAAATTTCGATATCGTCGCCAGTAGAATTAGCGGGGAACAAACCGACGACAGCATTTGCTTTGAGCAGCTTGTTGTTTATTATTTCCTTTAGGATTTTCAGTCCGTCGTCGTATAATTTTTCGGCTTCTTTGCCGTAAACTTCATTATTAAAAATATCGGGATATTTTCCTTTCATTTCCCAGGCGTGAAAGAACGGAGTCCAGTCGATATAACGGCTAATTTCTTCCAGCGGATAATCATTAAGAACCGTAATCCCTATTTTATTCGGTTTAACAGGTCTGTAATTTTCCCAATCCGCATGAAATTTGTTTTTACGGGCTTCTTCCAGCGTGACAAAGTTTTTCTCGGAAATTTTTCTAATATGATTCTTCCTTAATTCTTCGTATTCGCTTTTTATTTTGGCTCCGTAATTTTTGTCGGAAAGAAGGCTGCTTGCCACGTTAACGCTTTTTGAAGCGTCGAGCACATGTATAACAGAACCGCTGTATTCGGGATCGATTTTAACGGCGGTATGAATTCTCGAAGTAGTCGCGCCTCCGATCAAAAGCGGAAGATTCATTTTTCTTCTTTCCATCTCTTTAGCCACATGAACCATTTCGTCGAGCGAAGGAGTAATCAGTCCGCTCAGTCCGACAATGTCCGCTTTTTCATCTATTGCAGTTTGAATAATTTTATCCGCGGGAACCATCACTCCCAGGTCGATAATTTTATAATTATTGCAACCGAGCACAACGCCCACAATATTCTTTCCGATATCGTGAACGTCGCCTTTGACAGTTGCGAGCAATATTGTTCCCGCATTACTCGATTCAGCGTTTTTTCTGTCCGCTTCGATGTATGGTATTAAAAACGCAACGGCTTTTTTCATTACTCTAGCGCTTTTAACAACCTGAGGCAGGAACATTTTTCCGGCTCCGAAAAGGTCGCCTACGATATTCATTCCGTCCATCAAAGGACCTTCGATTATCGAGAGAGGATTTTTATATTTTTTGAGAGCTTCGTTTATGTCCTCTTCCAGAAAATCGACGATGCCTTTGACCAAAGAATGTTTCAATCGTTCTTCCACGGATTCTTTTCGCCACTGTTCGTCCTTGACTTCTTTTTGTTTTGTTTTATCGACGCCGTTGGCGTATTCGGTCAATCTTTCGGTAGCGTCGGGTCTTCTGTTCAAAAGGACGTCTTCAACGAGCGTCAGCAATTGCGGTTCAATTTCTTCGTAAACGGCAAGCTGTCCTGCATTGACTATGCCCATATCCATTCCCGCTTCGATAGCATGGTAGAGAAAAGCCGAGTGCATTGCTTCCCTTACCGTGTCATTGCCCCGAAAAGCAAACGAAACGTTGCTGACGCCTCCGCTTACTTTAGCCAGCGGCAAATTATTTTTAATCCACCTTACCGCCTCGATGTAAGCCAATGCATATTGATTATGTTCTTCTATCCCCGTGGCAACCGCAAAAATATTCGGATCGAAGATTATATCCTGCGGCGGGAATCCGACTTCTTTTGTCAAAATATCATATGCCCGTTTGCATATCGATATTTTTCTTTCGTATGTGTCCGCCTGTCCTTCTTCGTCGAAAGCCATAACAATAACCGCCGCGCCGTATTTCAAAATTTTTCTTGCATGCTCTTTGAATGCTTCCTCTCCTTCCTTGAGCGAAATCGAATTGACAATTCCTTTGCCCTGCAGGCATTTAAGTCCGGCTTCTATAACGCTCCATTTGGAAGAATCGATCATAACCGGAACGCGAGCGATATCCGGTTCCGAAGAGATTAAATTCAAAAATTTTGTCATCGCCTCTTCGGAATTTATCATTGCCTCGTCCATATTAACGTCGATAATCTGCGCTCCGTTTTCCACCTGCTCCCTGGCTACGGATAAAGCTTCTTCATATTTTCCTTCCCTAATTAATCGCGCAAATTTTCTGGAACCCGCCACATTTGTTCTTTCGCCGATATTTACAAAATTCGTATTAGGTCGGAATACAAGCGGCTCCAGACCGCTCAGTCTGAGATACGGCTCGACATGCGGTATTTTTCTGGGCGGATATTTGTCGGCTATTTCAGCAAACGCTTTTATATGCTCGGGCGTTGTCCCGCAGCATCCGCCGACTATATTGAATAAACCTTCGGCTGCATACTCTTCCAGGACTTTCAGCATAGTTTCGGGCGATTCGTCGTATTGACCGAATTCATTTGGCAGACCGGCATTCGGATAAATGCTCACAAAAACATCTGCTATCTCGGACAATTCCGAAATGAAAGGACGCATTTGCGCCGGACCGAGCGAACAGTTCAAACCGACGCTCAGTAAATTTTTCGTATGCGAAATCGAAATCCAGAACGCCTCGGTCGTTTGTCCGGATAAAGTCCTTCCGCTCATATCGATTACAGTACCGGAAATCATAATCGGCAATTCGACGCCGGTTTCTTCGAAGAGCTCCATAATTCCGAACAATGCCGCCTTTGCATTGAGCGTATCGAACACCGTTTCAAGCAGCAAAATATCGGCGCCGCCTTCAATCAAGCCTTTTGCCTGTTCCTTGTACGCTTCTTTCATTTTGTCGAATGTAATCGCCCTGTAACCCGGATCGTTCACGTCCGGAGAGACGGAAAGCGTTTTGTTTGTAGGTCCCAATGCGCCGGCTACGAATCTCGGCTTCGAAGGCGTCTTGGCGGTAAACTCGTCGGCAGCTTCGCGGGCAATCCGAGCCGCCCGATAATTCAATTCGTAAACGTAGTCTTCGGCGCCGTAATCTGCTTGCGAAATCGAAGTTGAATTAAACGTATTTGTTTCAATAATGTCCGCGCCCGCTTCGAGATATTCGCGATGAATCGATTTTATAATTTCCGGCTGAGTGATAACCAGAATATCGTTATTGCCCTTCAGCGGCAATTTATGGTCCCGAAATTTATCGCCTCTGAAGTCTTCTTCGCTCAATTTATGGCGCTGGATCATCGTGCCCATTGCGCCGTCGAGTATCATTATCCGCTGATTTAATATATCTTTCAACAAGTTGAATTTATTCATAAAATTACGCCCGTATTAAGATGAACGGAAAAATTATTAGTTTTGAAGTCGACTTTTATTTTATTTATTGCTTAGAATAATTAATTTTATTTCAAATATAATAATAAATGGGAAGATTATGATAGTTGTAACAGGCGGCGCGGGCTTTATAGGCAGCGCGGTAGTATGGAAATTAAATCGGTCGGGACGTAACGATATAATTATCGTCGACGAACTCGGCTCCGAAAACAAATGGAAAAACTTAAACGGACTTTCGTTTGAAGATTTCTATCACAAAGAAGATTTCATAAATTATATAATCAGCGACAGCGTTCCTTTCGAAACCGAAGCAATCATTCACCTCGGAGCTTGTTCTTCGACGACGGAAAAAGACGCAGATTATCTGATGGACAACAACGTTCACTATTCGCAGGAATTGGCAAAATACGCGCTCGAAAACGACGCCCGCTTTATCTACGCTTCCTCGGCGGCTACATACGGCGACGGTTCGAATGGTTACGACGACGACGAATCGCGACTGGAGGAGTTAAGACCTTTGAACATGTACGGCTACTCGAAACACCTATTCGATCTCTGGGTCAAAAGAAACGGTCTGCTCGACAAAGTAGTAGGATTGAAATACTTTAATGTCTACGGTCCGAACGAATATCATAAAGGAGATATGAGAAGCGTCGTTCACAAAGCGTTTCAGCAAATTATGTCTGACGGCAAAGTAAGATTATTCAAATCGTACAATCCCGAATATAAAGACGGCGGGCAAAAGAGAGATTTTGTGTACGTTAAAGACGCCGTTGACATGACTCTCTTTTTTCTGGAGAACCGCGACAAGAACGGAATTTATAACGTAGGCACGGGCAATGCGCAAACGTGGATCGAACTTGTTACCGCTATTTTCAAAGCACTCGACAAACCGGTCAACATTGAATTTATCGACATGCCCGAGGATATAAGGGACAAATATCAATATTTTACGCAGGCAAATCTTAATAAAATACGCTCTGCCGGCTACGGAAAAAAAATTATGAACGTTGAAGAAGGTGTAAAAGACTACGTGCAAAACTATTTAATGAAAAAGGAATATCTCGCTTTATAATTCGAACGGAGTAAAAATTGGCAAAAGATCCTTCGAGAGGCGAATTCAGAAAACGCCTCTACTTTTTTACATTGAAACTGATTGAATTCATCGACCAGCTTCCCAAAGACAACGTGTCGCAAAGAATCGGGGACGAACTTTTCGGAAGCGGAACAAGCGTTATAAGCAGTTATATCGAAGCCAGCGCGGCGACCACCACAAAAGAAATTAACATCCATACGATCGCCTCTCTTAAATACGCCAACGAATGCAAACTGTGGCTTGCCCTCGTTAGAGACAGCAAACGCGCCAAACCCGAAAAAGTTAAATGGTTTCTCGACGAGCTCGACGATATTTCCAAAATTTTAGCCGATTCGATAAAAAAATAATTGAAAGGAATCATAAGATGCAGCTGGCTACTCTCTGTTACGTAATCGACGACAATAAAATATTAATGATGCATCGCGTCAAAAAAGAAAACGACATGCACGAAGGAAAATGGAACGGACTCGGAGGTAAATTCGAAGCGGGAGAATCCCCCGAAGAATGCGTCGTCAGAGAAGTTAAAGAAGAATCGGGATTAACAATTACATCTCCCAAACTGAAAGGCTTTATAACATTCCCGTTATTTGACGGGAAAAAAGATTGGTACGTGTTTGTCTATACAGCAAATAAGTTTAAAGGCGATCTGATAAATTCGCCGGAAGGTCATCTCGAATGGATTCCGTATGAAGAATTCGGAAATTTAAACTTATGGGAAGGCGATAAGATTTTCATACCGTGGCTGTTTCAGGAAAAATTCTTCAGCGCAAAATTTATCTACAAAGAAAAAAAACTAGCGGATTATTCTGTGACTTTTTATTGATAAGCTTCCGACAATATCGCCGGTTTATTTTTGTTTATATTACTAATGACGTATATTTGTAGAAATTTTCTTAAAGGGGAAAAGCTCATGGGGACTTCAAATATAATTTCAGCAAAAGCACGATTGGCGGAGAAAATACAAATTAAAGAAACAATAGCCGTCTTCGGCGCGGCAGTTATTCTGCCGATTATTTTTCATCTTTTGCCGAACATTAACGGTACGCCGCTCGGGAAATACGCGCTGCCTATTTTTTATGCGCCTTTCATCGCAGTTTTATTTTTCAGATTTCACACTGCTCTTATCGCTTCCCTGTTGGCTCCCCTAGCAAATTACCTTATCACCGGCAATCCGGCTTTCGAGATCGTTCAATTAATCACGCTCGAACTGACATTATTTGTAGCGGCTGCGTATCTGCTCAAACGCTTGAACCGCGTAAAATATGCCGTCGCCCCTCTTAGTTATCTTCTTTCGACAGTTGCCGTTTATATTCTTACTTCTACCGGGGTAATCGGCTGGCAAATAAAGAGCGGTTATTTAATAAATTCGGTTACGACGGCGCTTCCCGGAATTCTCATCCTGACTTTGTTAAACGTTGTAATGATTAAAAGTAAACAGGTTTAAGAAAATCCGGATGAAAAATCTCGGTTTCGCCGAAATCTCGGAAAGGATAAGATTATTCGAACTCCCGGACTACGATATTGTAGTAGGAATTCGCGAAGGAGGAATTGTACCTGCATCACTGATCGCTTATAAATTAAATGCGGAATTGATTACACTAAGAATCAACTACAGAGACGACGACAACCGACCGATTTACGAAGCTCCTAAAATTTTATCTGAGATAAACAGAAATTTCGAAGGCAAAAAGATATTAATTGTCGACGACGTGTCAGTCACGGGCAAAACCCTTCAAACCGCCAAGTCGTACTTGAAGCTGCAGGAAGCCGACACTTTGGTACTTAAAGGAAAAGCCGATTACGTAGTTTTTCCGGAAATCGACGTTTGCGTAAATTGGCCTTGGAAATAAGCTCTCAACAATAAATTACTTGATTATTCCTGCGGTTCCATTCCGTAATCCGCCCATTCTTCTTTAGCGGGGCCGTAGACCCCCGGACCTTTCAAGCCCGCAAGTCTCATTACAACTGTTAATTGCCCGAGATGATGAATATGATGAGCCATCGTTACGGAGAGACTTTTGCCGCGTTTCCAAATTTCCCCGAAAAGCTCGTCTTCTCGCAGCAATGTATCGTCCGTCCAATTTTTTTCAATTTCGGAATAAAGACCCGCAGCAATTTCATTGAATTTATCGATCAGCTCCCGAACGCTTGAGGGAACCGGAGCGTCCTTTTCGATAGAAGTCACTTTGAGCCCCATCAATTGAGCCATCTCAGCTAAAGTCATTGTCATATGCCATGCAATTCTGCCTGCCGATCTGACGTCGTTGTGAAATTTTTTATTGAGGCTTTCGTCCGTTAATCCGGAAAATACTTTAATAGTGGAATCCGTTTCGGATTTCCAGTCTTCAAGAAAATCGCTTACTTTACGATACATTTAGTCTCCTTCCGGTAATAATTAAATAATCATTTAATACGGATAAAAAATATAGAACAATAGAGAGAACGCAAACAATATCCACATCCCCGCAGATATTTGTTTGAATTTACCGCCGAGAGTCATGGTAATCGGGTAGACCGCAAAGCCGGCTGTCATACCGACTCCGAGATTATAAGTAAAACACATCATAATGATAGTAACAAAAGCCGGGATTGCCTCGGTCAAATTACCGAAATCGATATTTTTAACGGGCGACATCATCAAAAAACCTACGATTATTAATGCGGCTCCGTATGCAAAAGGAGGAACGGAAGTAAAAAAAGGAGAAAGAAAAAGGGTCAGTAAAAAAAGGAGCGCGGTAACTACCGCAGAAAAGCCGGAACGTCCTCCCGCTTCGATTCCCGCCGCCGATTCGATATAAACTCCCGCCGTTGTAGTTCCGAGCAGAGAAGCTACGACAGTCGACAGGGCGTCGCACAGCATCGGTTTTTCGATATCGGGCAAATTCCCGCTTTCGTCCAACATATCGGCTTTATATGCCAGTCCGAGCAATGTGCCGAGCGTATCGATCAAATCCGTAATAAATATTACGAGTATAACAGCAATAAATCCCCACGTCAACGCGCCCATCCAATCGATTTTCATAAATATCGGCTCAATAGAAGGAGGCATATCAATTATTTTTTGAGGCAACGGAGCCTCGCCTAATATAAACCCCAGTATGGCGACGCTCAGAATTCCGATAATAATTGCTCCGTGTACTTTTTTAATCATCAGCGCCGCAATTATTATAAATCCCAAGACTGCCAGCAGAATCGAAACATCCGATAAATTTCCCACTTTTACCGGAGCGCCCGGCACACCGAGACTAACAATGCCGGTATCGTTCAATCCGATAAAAGTCAAAAACAGACCGATGCCGACGGCAAAGGAAATTTTAAGCGCCTCGGGAATTTCGTTTGCCAGCCAGCTTCTGATTTTGGTTAAAGTGAGAATTGTAAATAAAACGCCGCTAATAAAAATTGCGCCCAATGCAGTCTGCCAACTGTAACCGAGTACTTTTACGACAGTATAAGCAATGAAAGCGTTTTCGCCCATATAGGGCGCTATTGCAAATGGGCGTTTGGCATAAACTCCCATAATAAAAGTGCCGAAAAACGCAGTCAATACCGTAGCAACCATCGAAGGACCGAACGGAATTCCGGCGGCTTCGAGAATTTTGGGATTTACGATGACAATGTATGCCATCGTTACAAAGGTGGTAATTCCTCCGATAATTTCATTACGAAAATTCGTGCGGAGTTGTTCGAAATTGAAGTACTCTTTAAGAGACATAGCTATCCCCCTCTGTTCTTAACTGGAAAAAAAATGCCTGTCGTATCAGATTTTATTTACGCGCCGAAGCGAAAATCCATTCTTCGCAGAAAGAGGGGATGTGTACGGAATAGTACTTAATTTTTTTGTAATATTTTTTAAGAATCGAATCCACAAGCTCGCGCGTTTCGGCGTCGAACTGCGAGCAGCATTGAAGAGTAATTACTCCGCCGGGATTCATGCTCTTATAGATATCGCCGAAAAAGTTATCCAGAAACTCCTCGCGCGGAACTTTCGAAAAAGCTTCGGGGTGCATCGTCAGGTCGTAAATAACCGCGTCGAATCCGCCGTTGTTTTTAATATAATGCAATGCGTCCTGGTAGACTATTTCCACATGTTTGTCTACAAACGATTCCTGGGAAATTTTACCGAGATATTTAGTGCTCACTTCGATGACTTTCGGGTCGATATCCACGAGCGTAACTTTGCGCGGTTTGATCTTCAGCAATTCATGCAGAACGCCGCCGTCGCCGCCGCCCAAAATTACCGCATTGTTAATTTTAAGATTCGATTTTCTAATCGGGTCTACCAACGCAGCGTTGTAGATATCGGCGTCGTATTCTGAAATCTGCAGTTCGTTATCGAGAAAAAGCATTCTGCCGAAATGTTCGTTCTCAATTATTTCGATCATCTGATACTTGGACTTTTTAGAATAGAGAACTTTTTCGGCATGGTAGCTTACCTCGAAGCCGTAGCCTGAAACCGACGGGATCCAATCGGGCTCGTGAAATTCGATCAGGTTCCCTCGTTTCAGATATCCGAGTCGGACTTTTTTCGGCTTGAGAGCTTTTCGGAGGTAATTTATCAACTTCATGTGTTTATTCGGGTCCGAACATGTAAACACATCGAGGGAGACATGACCCGCTTCGGGATATGTATGCATCCCGATATGAGATTCGCTAATAATTGCAATTACCGTAACGCCGAGTGGATCGAATTTGTGGCTTACTATTCCTACGGAATGGAGTCCGGATTCTTCAATGCCTTTTTTCAGGAATGATTTTAATTTTCTTTCGTTATTCAGATAGGTTTTATCGCAGTCAATAAATTCCGCAATATGCTGGGTTCCTAACGGGTTCAATAAACCTCTCCCGTTTTTTGATTAAAAAATTGTACTCAGTTTGCAAATATAAATATTTATGGAATAAATTCACCCCCAGGCGAATAAAAATCAGAAATAATAATCCGCTTGCATAAATAATGCTTTCGGATAATATCCGAATTCGCTTCGCGCTGTTCCGTAAGTGATTAACGTTCCGAGCGATATACTCGTATTATCCGACGCGGAGTAAACTCCGTTTATCATCAGGTATCCGCTGTTGTCGTTAAAATTTCTGACGGATGTTAAAGTAAGGGTAGCAAGAGGATGAATTTGGTACGAAGTCATTGCCGCCAGGTAATGTCTGCTCAAATTGATTATTTCTCCTCTGAGCAATCTGAATAAGTCATAATTTTCTTTGTCGGTTTTACCCTCGCCGTTGTAATGATATTCGACGAGTCCGTATAATTTAGAAGAGAATTGATAATCGGCGCCGAGAATAAATTTCAAATAGCCGGAACCGCGGTACGAATAGATTCCCTCTCCCCGGATACCGGCATCGAATAAATTGCCGGCAAAATCAATTCCGACAACATTCCGATTATCGAAACGCCCGCCTATCAAAGAAAAATCATATTCGCCGTAATTGGTTCTGAAACGGAATCCGAAATTACTCTCGTCTATTTTATCGGAAGGATTAAATACCAGATTCAAATCCGTAAAATCGCCCAGATAAAACATCGACGAAATTGCGTCAGCCCCGTCTTTTTCCAATTTATAAAATGCAATCGGATTCAAGGGATTGAACAAATCGACAGGATTCCAGATTCTGCCGGCGCCCCAGGAAATTCTCTGCCTTCCGACGATTATGTTTCCAAACTCGAAACCGTATCTGAAATAGAGCCTGTCGATAAAATGGATAACGTTGAAACGGCTTCCGGATACAGGCCTCCAGATTAAGTCCGCCAACTGCCTGTTTGTCTTTGCCGGCTCGCTCAAAGGGACAGAGGAGTTCCCTGTGTAAAAGGTCGATATTTCATATTCCAGATTGAATCTCAAATTATTTCCGATAAAAAATTCTGGTTTCAATCGGAGACGGGTTAAATTAGCAAAAGAATTTTTTTGCGCGTTGAAAAGCGAATTAAATTGGTCGTCAATCTTTTGATAAATCGGTATGTCGGTTACATAACCTCTCAAGTTAAAATCGAACTGCGCAATCAGAGGAATATTACCAATAATAAAAAACAGAAAAAGCAATCTGAAGATCATTTCCCGGAATCCTCTTCAATTCTGCCGTCCTTCAGAATGATCAGTCGTTTGGCTCTGTCGATAACCTTCTGGTCGTGCGACGAGAAGATAAAAGTAATATTTTTTTCGCGATTCATTTTTTCCATTAAATCGAGCAGATTATTTGCGGTATTCGAATCGAGATTTGCGGTCGGTTCGTCGGCGAGCACCAGTCCGGGATTATTAACAATTGCGCGCGCTACTGCAACGCGCTGTTGTTGTCCGCCGCTCATTTCGTTCGGGCGTTTATTTGCAAGCTCGCCGATTCCGAGTTCGTTCATCAATTCGAGGGCTTTTTCTCTCCGCTCTTTCTCCGGAATCCCTTTCAACATCATACTGAATTCGATATTTTCGAGCGCGGTCAAAACCGGTATTAAATTGTATGCCTGGAAAATAAATCCGAGATTATTGAGGCGGAATTCGGATAATTCTTTTTTCGACTTATCCGACAGGTTTTCGCCCATGAAAAAGACTTTTCCCGTTGTGGGAGTATCGAGCGCGCCGAGCAGATTCAAAAGCGTCGTTTTGCCCGAACCCGAAGGACCTGCAATCACTACATACTCTCCCTTTCCGATCGAAACGTTTATATCTTTCAGAGCTTCTACAGGAACTCCGTTATCCTGGTAGGTTTTTCCCAGATTTTCAGTTCTTATAATTTCCATATTTTTACCCGTTATTTACTAAACATATCTGAGCGCATAGACAGGCTCCAGTTTAATTGCGCGATACGCAGGGTATATTGCGCCCAGCGCCGCCACGAAAGGAATCGTAATCAGAGTGTTGATAACATTTTCAATCAAAAGCACCGGATAAATTATCGCTCCGACGCCGAAGGATTCCAGGCTGGCGGCAAAAATACTGAAGTCGATACCCGTATGGGACAAAGGCAAATAAATTAATACGGCGACAAACGCCCCGACAATAGCGCCGGCGACTCCCAATATAAAAGCTTCGGTAAGAATCATTAAAAACAGTTTCGAATTCTTCATTCCGATCGATTTCAACACTCCGAATTCTCGTATCCGCTCCATAACCGCCATCAGCATCGTGTTAATAATTCCGAATATAAGGGCAATGCTTACGATCACTGTAATTATATATGCCGACTGCTTATAGAAATCGAGCTGTATTACCAGCAGCGGCAAATTATCGGAATACGACAGAACTTCGTAATCGCCGTTCAAATTTTTTTGAATGTCGCGTTTAACTTTATCTGCAAGTTTGTAATCGTCGAGAATGACTGCTATTTCGTGAATGTTATTCCCGATTTCCAGAAGGTGTTGCGCGCTTTTAAGCGGAATATAGATCAATGAATTATCAATTTCCGAACTGAAAGTTTTGAAAATGCCGCTCACTCTGAAGAGGTCGGAGCCGATGCTTCCGTCAGGCGTATTCGAAAGCAGAACTACTTTATCGCCGATATCGACATTCAGTTTATCTGCCAATTTTTCTCCGAGAACAATTTCGCGAAGGATTTGTTCTTCCCCGCCGCTGCCGCTGATATAGTTCCCCCGTTTAATAAAAGTATGCATAATGGAAACTTTCGATTCCCTCTCCGGATCGATTCCGTTAATATACACTCCCGATGAATTAGTCGCGCTGCTAATCAATCCGAACGAGACTACTCTCTCAGAATACGCTTTGACGTGGGAATTTGTATCGATTACGCTCTTAACTTTTTCCGGATCCTTGATAAAATTTTTAACCAGCTTGTTATCTTTAAATCCTTTCTTATGAATTTGAATGTGAGCGACGCTCGTGTTAATTTGATTGTTCAACATTTGAACAAGCATTCCGTTGGAAAGACTGTCGAGCAAAATTATAGCTGCGACTCCCACAACCACGGAAGATTGAATAATAATCGACCTTCTTTTATTTCTCCAAAGATTTCGCCAAGCAATTTTTAATATCATATTATACCCCGGCGCTCAAGTGTACCTGATGCCTTTCAAAGGTTCCAGATTATAGACTTTATATAAAGGATAAATTACCGCTATCGCCGATATTATCATTACGGTAAGAGTAGTATTCAAGAAAATCGAAAATTCGAGCGAAGATTTAATAACGGGCATAAATCCGTAGAGCTCATAGAGGTCTTTTATTTCTCCGCCGAACTCCACCGGATTGACAAACAGATAATAATTCACGCCCCAACCGAGAAGATTGCCGATTAATATTCCCGTAAGCGCGAGCATCATGGTTTCGATTAAAACGAGCAAGACCAACTTTAGCTGAGGCATTCCGATGGCGAGCGCCACTCCGAATTCGTTGAACCTTTCGGTTACCGACATGAGTACGGTATTCAATATTCCGAATGCGACAATGGAAATTAAAATAAGCAGATAAAAAATACCGCTGACATTATCGAATTCGATCGTTTCCTTGAAATCGGGCATCAATTCTCCCCAATCATAAACCCCGAGTTTACGGTTCAATAGCGGGAGGATATTTTCCTTAACTTCCTGTATGTTTGTCAATTCGTCCACTTTAATAGCAATGGCATGAATTCGTCCGTACATAGCGAGGAGCTCGTCGGCTGTTTCAAGGTTCATCATCACGCCCATTTCGTCGATTTGAGGAGAGCCTGTTCTTAGTGCGCCTACGACTTTAAATTTCAGATTTCCCATCGAGCCGTCTGCACTCTGAGCAAGAACCACAACCTCGTCTCCGATCTTCGCTTTCAAATTATCGAGCAGTTTGTAACCGATTACAATTTCATAAGGCTTTCTGAAAATTCTTCCTTCCGTTACGCGAGTTAAGATTCTGGAAACATTTTGTTCTTTATCCCTATCGACGCCGATAATTGCAGCGCCTAAGGAATTGTCGCCTTTGCTTATTAAACCGTCGGCGTAGATTCTTCTGGAAAACGATACGATATGAGGGATTTCGGAGAGCTGCGTAATGAGATTTTCATCAGGGTAAAAAGCCTGATTCACAGATCTGTCTTCCTTATAGTTCGGTCTTTGAATCTGAATATAGCCCGTAAACATTTCGACAGCGTTTACGATATTTATTTCATAGGTGCCGAGCTGCACTCCTCTCATGGCAATCGTAGCCAGCGTTGCAAATCCGACGGCTAAGAGAGTTAGAATTGAACGCCTCTTATTTCTCCAGATATTACGCCATGCCATTTTGAGCAACAAGCGCATTTAATCGCCCCGTTCGAGTTCCCTGAATGTAAATATTCTGTTATTTATGTTGATATCAAATTCCATATCGATAATTTTAATCGTAGTGGAATGCCCTTTTTTAGCCACATTATGCATTACCCAAACAGAAGGGATATTGCGTTTTCCGAATTTTTTTATCTCTTTATACTCTATATATCTGACGAGCTTGCCTTTTTCGTCGTAATACTCCACTTTTGCCGGCAAATAGTCGTCTTTCCGTACCCAGTAATAGAGTTTACCCCAAACCACCGGAGCGTCCGGTTTGGGAATCAATTCGATCTTCCAGCATTTAACTCCGTTAAGTTCGTCTTCTCCGATTAACTTTTGATAGTAGTCTTTGGCAAGATTCGACTCCCTTACCAGATCGTCGTTAGTAAAATCGGAACCGTTCCACGATTGGAGCATCATCGAAGGGGGAATTTTAATTGTGGTCTCGGTGTTCTTCAGGTAGTTCCACATTTCATTGCCGATCTTGAGAGTTTTGTTGCCTGCTTCCCTGTTGGGATATTTAATCACGATAAGAGCTTTCTCATTGCCGACCCACCAGCTTTCCATCTTCAATGTGCGCGTGTAATCGGGAGTGGCAATAATCATTTCGAAAGTACCGTGGGCAGTCTTTCCTTTAATCAGGTCTTCGGATTTTCGAATGATTTCCGACGCTGTTTGCGGATAAACCGAAGTCGAGACCAAAAGCAAAAGAAATATTTTTAATAGCTTCATAATTTTCATCTATTATTGACTAAGCGGTCAGTCATTAAATTATCAAATACGGTAATTTATTGCAAGAGATTTATTAATTTATTTCCAACAATGCATAGCCGGAAGGCAATTTTACAAATTTGAGAGTAATCAAGAGCTCCTGCCCCGCATTCAGAAACGTTACCTCAACTTTGGTTATTTTACGTTCCTGATTTTTTTCGTTAACTATTTCTTTAATCGAATATTTTTCGCTTACGTTCAGAAGAGCGGCAATTTTTTTACATATTCTTTTGGCTGCGTTTAACTCGTCCTCGTTTTGCGGATTTAATACGGCTTTTAGTTTTCTGTTCGAATCTTCTCCGTTATAAACAATCAGGGCGGCTGCTTTTTCGTAATTTTTTTGCTTGCTTAGCTTAAATAGTTCCTCTACTGCATTATGTATTTGATTTTCTTCCTGAGGAGGAACGCTGTTTTTTTGCGGTATTACGAAGACGGACATCAAAATCAGCAGCAATACGGTCAGTAAAATATTATAGATCGATTTCATATTACCCCTCCAAAACTAAAAACAAAATTTAAACATCCGTAACAAGATAGTGTTCCTTCGTCAAAAAGTAAAATGTTTGATCGGCTCTCCCTTGGCGTCGATCTCGGTCATAGCTTCGATTCCGATATCCAGATGCGTATCGGTATATTTTTTCGTTACATATTTATCGGACTTTTCGGTTTTAATTCCTTCGGGAAACATCGGCAAATCCGACACCAGCAAAAGCGCTCCCCGGGCAATTTGATTTGAGTGCCCTACGATAAACAAAGTCGCCGTTTCCATATCGATGGCAATTACGCCGAGTTTTTTTAAGTAAGCTTTGAAGGTTTCGTCCCATTCCCAGAGCCTTCTGTTGGTAGTATAAACGACGCCCGTTCTGTATTCCATTTTGCGTTCAACAATTTTATCCGAAACGAATTTATGGAGTTTAAATGAGGGCAAAGCCGGCACTTCGGGCGGGAAATAGTCGTTGCTGGTGCCTTCGCCTCTGATTGCCGCAATCGGAAGAATGAAATGACCGATTTCAGTCGAACGTTTCAGACCGCCGCATTTGCCCAGGAAAAGGACCCCTTTGGGATTCCTGGCTATTAACAAATCCATAATCGTAGCCGCATTGGCCGAACCGATACCGAAGTTGATGATTGACAATCCCTTGCTGTTGGTGGCAGTCTGCATCGGTTTACCCATTCCTTTAATGTCGCAATTAAATCTCTCTGCAAACCGCGTTACGTAATTATAAAAATTCGTCAGCAGAAGATAGTCGCCGAATTCGTCTATTTTTGTGCCCGTATATCTGGGCAGCCAGTTTTTTGCAATTTCGAGTTTCGTCTTGAGTTCTTTTTTCTTTGCCATAAAAATTCCTATTTGATTCGAACAAAGCGTTTATTGGTTTTTTCTTCAATTCTAAGAACTATCAACGAGAATAGATATCCCACGGCAGAACCGATCAAAGCTCCGCCCAATATATCCGACGGATAATGAACGCCTACATACGGTCTGGACAACGCCACTAAAGAAGCCACGACAATAAATGTAATTTTATACTTCGGATAAAGTCTCGAGAAAAATACGGCGACCGAGAAATTATTAACCGCATGGGATGAAGGGAAAGAATACGAACCGGTACAGCCGACTAGAATCCTTACATCGGGCAAGGCGTTACACGGTCTTATTCTCTCGAATAAATTCTTCAACAAATTGCTGCTCAATTGGTCGGAAGCCGCAACGAGCAATATCAATATAACGGCTGCAATTCGTCCCCTTCTGCCTCCTTTAATAATCAGCGTCAAATAGAGAATAGTATAAGCTATGAACCAATTTTTAGGGTCGGTAATAAACGGAAAAAATTTATCGAAGACCGGATTTGACAGCGTGTGATTGATAAAATAAAAAACGGAAACGTCGATATTCAGTAAAAAATCCAAATCACATCCTAAAGAATTTTTAATAACGCCGATAATATATTAATTATTTATTTATTAATTTAGTGGAAATAATAATTCGTTTACTCCTGAGGAAGGCAACTTACAAGCAGTTAATTATTTTTTCCATAATCGAATTTAACGGATAGCAAGTGGGATTAGCAGTAAATACGGCAAAAAAATTTTCCAGAACTCTGGAACATAAAGTAAATGAATATATTAAGCAGGAGACGCAAAAAGAGCTCCTGTCGCCATTCCGGTCGTTAGCAATTTTTTCAGCTGCTTCGGGCGGAATAGCTCTTATTTTCGAAGTACTCTATTTCAGCGAACACAGCGTTGAACTCTATGTTTCCCGTTTGTTTTCAGTCCTTGTGGCGTTCGTATTGCTCGTGATATCGAATTCGCGGTACGGGAAAGAGCACCCGGTTTTACTCGTCCATATTTTGTTAATGTCGATAGTCGCTTCTTTTGGAGTGATGATCTATCTCGAGCCTCAAACTCTCGTATTCAATTCACACATAATAAGTCTTATAATATTTACGGCGGCTCTTTTTCTCAGCTGGGAAGTTCGTCATCAGGTTTTGGTAGCGGTTTATTATAATCTTGTGTTTGTAGCCTCTGCCATAGCGAACAGTTCGCAAACCCAGAATATTCCCCATATGCTCGAATCGATAGTACTTGTAATGATTATAAGCGTAATGGCGGTAGTAGCCAGCTATATAAATTACAGACTGCGACGCGAAGCTTTAATCAAAAGTTACGAAGTAGTTCTTTCCGAGAAAAAGTTCAGAAATATTTTTGAAAATTCTGTCGAAGGCGTATTCCAGATTACTCCGGCAGGCAAGTTCACTGCTGTAAATCCGGCTTTTATAAGAATGTTGGGATATTCAACCGAAGAAGAAATTAACAAATTGAATTTCTTTAAAGATCTGTTCAAAAGGAAGTCGGACGCGGATTTGTTGAATAAATTACTCGAGAAACAAGGCAAGGTAAAAAATTACAGAGTTCAATTCCTCAAAAAAGACGGAAGCGAGATAGCCGTCAAAATGAACGTGCGCTTGAGCTACGACGAAGAGGAAGACGCCACATTCTTCGACGGCAGCCTTCAGGATATAACCCAACAGGTGCTTGCGGAACACGAGCGGCAAAAAGCGCTTGAAGCCTTGCGTCAGGAAAAAATAAAATCCGACGTAGCGGCTCAAAAAGCGCGGCAGGAAAGCAGCTATAAAACAAAGTTCCTTGCAAATATGAGTCACGAGGTGCGCACGCCGATGAATTCCGTTATGGGTTTTCTGACATTAATCGAAAACGACCTTTTCGAGAGCGAAGAAGAATTGAAAAAGTTCGCGCGGGACGCCCGGCTTGCGGCCGAATCGCTGCTCGATATAATCAACAACATTCTCGATATTTCCAAAATCGAAGCCGGCAAAATGGAACTCGAAGAAAACGAGTTCGATCTGAGCGACGAAATTCATAAAGTTTCTTCCATAATCGGTCAAACTGCCCGCCAAAAAGGCATTGAAATAAAAGAAAAAATCGATCAGGATTTACCCGATAAAATTTACGGAGACGCCACGCGCTATCGTCAGGTAGTTTTGAACCTGGCAAGCAACGCCGTAAAATATACGGACGAAGGCGGCGTAACTATTTCTGTCGAAATTAAAAACAGGACGACCAGTTCAATCGAAATACTCACCTCAGTTGAAGATACAGGCTCGGGCATACCGAACAACAAAATTCCTCTGCTGTTCGAACCGTACGTTCAGGTAAAAGACAAAAAAAGCCGAAAGGAAGGAACGGGACTCGGACTGGTTATTGCCAAAGAATTTGTCAAACTTATGGGCGGCGACATAAGCGTGGAAAGCAAACCGGGTCAAGGAAGTAAATTCTACTTTACGGCAAAATTCAGACTTACTCCTTCTGAAAGCGAAGAAACCGCAGCCGGGACAGCGGCTCACTTCAATCAAACAGAAGTTGCTACGCAGGAAGAGGAAGAAAAAGCAACTGTTGAAGAGCCGAAATCGACAAAACGTTTGCTCCTGGTAGAAGACAATCCGATAAGCCAGGATTTAGAATTAAAAATTCTAAGGGAAGTCGGCTATTCGGTAGATGCGGTTTCGAGCGGCAGCGACGCAATCGACGCCGTAAAAACCGGCAGGTACAATCTGGTGCTGATGGATATCGAAATGTCGGATATGGACGGAATTGCAGCTACAAAACAAATAAGGGACATTCCCGGCGAAGTGGGCAAAATACCGATAATCGCAGTCACAGCTCATTCTAGTATGAAAGACCGTGAAAAATGTTTGGCGGCGGGAATGAACGATTATATTGCCAAACCGATCAACATTCAATTCTTAAAACTTACAATCGACCAATGGTTAAACAGACCTTTGGATTAAACGAAGGCTGCGCCCGTCCTGCGCAGCCTTCAGATTTTTTTATGCCATCTTGAGAGTTTCTTCGATATGAGTTAACGCCCAATCGATTTCCTCTTTTTTGATTACCAAAGGCGGGGCAAAACGAATCACGTTTTCGTGAGTTTCTTTACAAAGAATTCCTCTTTTCATCAGAGCTTCACAGAACCGCCTGGCACCTCCGGCTTCCGGTTTTAATTCCACTCCGATAAACAGTCCCTTGCCGCGCACTTCTTTAACATGCGGAGACTCGATAGCTCTTAACCTTTCGATAAAGTATTTACCTAATTCCGCCGAATTTTCGATCAATTTTTCTTCAATTAACACTTTGAGCGATTCTCTGGCTACGGCGGCGCCGAGCGGATTTCCTCCGAATGTAGAACCGTGGTCGCCAGGCTTGAAAACTCCGAGAACTTCTCTATCCGACAGTACGGCAGAGACGGGATAACATCCGCCCGATAAAGCTTTGCCAATTATAACTACGTCGGGTCTGACGCCTTCGTGTTCGAATGCAAATAATTTGCCCGTTCTTCCCAAGCCCGATTGAATTTCGTCGGTTATAAAGAGAACATTGTTCTTCTTACAAATTTCATAAGCTTTTTTCAGGTAGCCTTCCGGCGGAACAATTATGCCGCCTTCTCCCTGAACGGGTTCGACTATAAAAGCCACCGTGTTTTCGTTAACGGCATTTTCCAGCTCTTCGGCATTGCCGTATTCGACGATCTTAAAACCGGGAGTAAAAGGACCGAATCCGTCGCGGTATTGTTCTTCGGTCGAAAAACTGATGATTGTTATAGTTCTTCCGGCAAAATTGTTTTTGCAGGCTATTATTTCGGCTTTATTTTCCGGAACTCCTTTAACTTTATATCCCCACTTCCTTGCCGCTTTCAACGCGGTTTCAACCGCTTCGGCTCCGGAATTCATCGGCAGTGAAATTTCGTATCCGGTCAACTCGCTCAGTTCTTTATAAAGCAGCGGGAGTTGGTCGTTTCGGAATGCGCGCGAAGTCAACGTAACTTTTTCCGCCTGCTTTTTAAGAGCATTGACAATTCTGGGATGACAATGCCCCTGATTAACCGCCGAGTATGCGGCAAGGCAGTCGAGATATTTATTCCCCTCAACGTCGTAAACCCAGCAGCCTTCCGCTCTTTCAATTACAACATCCAGCGGATGGTAATTATGCGCCCCATACCTTTCTTCCAGTTCGATGAATTCTTTTGTCGTCATAAAAATCCTCTTTTATTTTTATTTATGCTTCTAAATTATTAAAATTGTTTTTCACTTCCGAATGATGATTACACAAAAAAAATTCATAATTTTTGGCAGTAAATTTGAAGAATGGGTGAAGAGATGGAAATTAAGACATTGAGTTTTACCGTAAACACAAAAGGGAACAACGACATTATCGATATAACCGGCGAAGTAAACGACAAACTGATCGAAACGGGTTTCAAAGAAGGCAACGTACTGGTATTCGCTCCCGGCTCAACGGCGGGAATTACGACGATAGAATTCGAACCGGGATTATTGAAAGACTATCCGGAATTTTTCGAAAAAATCGCGCCTTCAGGCAAGCGTTACCATCACGACGAAACCTGGCACGACGCCAACGGATACGCTCACGTCAGAGCGTCTTTACAAGGCAGCTCCATTACAGTCCCTTTTACAAATTCCAAATTGCTGCTTGGAACCTGGCAGCAAATCGTACTGATCGACTTCGATAACAGACCCCGCCGGAGGAACATAATCACACAATTTATGGGACAATAAAATGACAAAACTCAAGATTTTTCTGCTTCTCTTTTTCGTGCCGATCCTGCTCAATTTTGCCTGGGGAAACGAAGGACACAAATTAATTGCAAAACATGCAATGAATATTTTATCATCCGAAATCGGTCTTTCTCAAGATAATGTTAATTATATCATCGAGCATTCCGTTGACCCGGACTACAGGAAAAAAGACGATCCCGACGAGCCGGTCCGGCATTTCATTGACATCGATTTTTACAGCGAATTTTTAAACGGGAATATGATTAAATCGAAAGAAACATTGACTGCAATTTACGGCGACAGCGTTGTTACAAAGATGGGTCTGCTTCCATGGGCTACGGCTGAAACCTATGAAAAACTCGTAGACGCATTCAGGTCGAAAGACCGGGAGAAAATATTGCTATATACATCAGACCTGGCTCATTATGTGGGAGACGGACATCAACCGCTGCATGCCACTTTGAATTATAACGGACAGCTCACCAATCAAAAAGGAATTCACTTCAGGTATGAAATTGAAATGTTCAACCGTTACATCAATGAAATTGAAGCCGGTCTCAATGATGGTAAAGCGTCGGAACTTAAGGCTTCCCTACCGGACATAATATTCGATTATATTTCGGAATCGAATTTCGAGGCGGACATAATATTGAGCGCCGACAGACATGCAGCCAAGCAGAGCCAAAACGACGAGAATAAATATTACGAAATTCTCTGGTTCAGAACCCGTCATTTGACCGTCGAAAAAATAAATCAAGCCTCATCAATGTTGGCAAATATGATTTATACCGCATGGATTAAAGCCGGAAAACCTGATTTGAGTTCGTTATGAAAAATAAATTTGTAACGGTTTTCGGAAGTTCGGTTCCCAAGCCCGGAGAAGAAGAATACGAAACAGCTTACCAGCTCGGAAAGCTGCTTGCAAAATCGGGTTTGAATGTTTGCACGGGCGGGTATCAGGGAATTATGGACGCGGTTTCAAAGGGAGCGAACGTAGCCGGCGCTGAAGCCGTAGGCGTTACTCTCGACATTTATAATTCAGTTCCGAGCAAATATCTGACTAAAGAAATCAGATGCCATACGCTTTACGAAAGGCTCGACAATCTGATTAAAATCGGCGACGCCTATGTAATATTACAGGGCGGAACAGGAACCCTGGTTGAGCTTGCCGTTGTATGGGAGTTCATCAACAAAAAAATGATGCAGCCGAAACCGGTCGCATGCCACGGACAAATGTGGAGCGAAATAGTAAATCTTATGGAATCTCAAATTAAAAAGGAGAAGCGGGAAACCGGATTGATAAAATGTTTTTCCGACATAGAAACATGCGCAGATTATATAATCAGCTCACTTACCCTGGTCTAATAATTCTTCCGAAAGTTGATAAACAAGTTCAACGGGCAGTTCCTTTATGCACTTAAATTTGACGTCTTTCCTGCCGCAAGTAAGCGGCTTGGGCGAGTAATAAAAACAGGGCGAGCATTCCAAACCGATAGAAGCGATTCTGTGAACGGTTTTCCAGGGACGTATATAATTCGGATTTGTGGGACCGATTAATGCGACTACTTTCAGTTTGAGCGCCGAAGCCACATGCATCAGGCTCGAGTCGTTTGTAACAAACAAATTACATTTTTGCATTACCGCAGCAGTGTGAATTAACGAATCGGTTTCAACCGCCAAAACATTTGAAGCGCCCGCGTGTTTGACGATTTCTTCTTTTAAACCGCGTTCTTCCGGTCCGCCGAAAATCAACACGCGCGCTTTCCGTTTATCGATA
Source organism: Melioribacter sp. Ez-97 (assembly GCF_051488665.1). Lineage (NCBI taxonomy): Bacteria > Pseudomonadati > Ignavibacteriota > Ignavibacteria > Ignavibacteriales > Melioribacteraceae > Melioribacter > Melioribacter sp. Ez-97. The sequence continues at coordinate 71,610 of NZ_JBPSEG010000005.1, forward strand.
AACTCTTTTGCCAGCCGAGCGAATTTTTCCGGACTCCATCTTCTGTTAGCATGATTTTTCAATGTGGAGCAGCCCGGATGAAAACCAATTATCGTTTCATCTTCGCCTATGTTATGCTCCCTCAAAAAATTTTGTGCATATTTTTTATCGTCGTCCGTCAGATTTAATATCAGTCCTTCAATATTATCGAATCGACCGCCGCTTATCTTTTCAATCAATTTAATATTTTCTTCCACATTATGAAGCGAATCGTTTTCTTCTATTCTCACGTTGTTCAGAAAACCGAGATTCATAAAATCCTTGCGAAGATATTTAACGGCGGCTCTTTTACGGGCTCCGATTAAAAAATTAATCAGATTGTATTCTTTTCTGTTGGAAGGATAGACGTTAATCGATATATCGTATTTCCCTCTCAGTCCCATAACAAAAGAAAGCGACTCGATTTTGGAACGGTTGAGAAAATCCCAGTATATGACCTCGGATATTTCCTCCAGATTTTTATAAATATCCGATACGCCTTTGTACATAACAAGGCAGTCGATTTCAGAACCGGGATAGATTTTCTTCAAAGCCGCGAGAGCCGGTGTAAACATTAACGCATCGCCTATTCCCGATAAGGCAATAACCAAAATTTTCATGTTCTTACTTTTATTCTTAAAAAGTGAAGAGTCCGCAACTCGGCGGACTCTTATAATGACAAATCAGATAATAGCAAAGACTTTATTTAACTTCGAGCGTATCGACGCCCGCAAGTCTTCTGTACCTGTTGAGCAATTGTTTGACGGATTCGTCGTACGGCAGGTACATTTGCAATTGATTGAGTACTTCGACGGCTTCTTTATACATTTTCATATTTTCATAATGCGTCAACAGTATGTCGTAGGGATTATTCCAGCTCGAATAGTCGCGCGGATTGTTTTTCAATTGCAATTTAGCCGTTTCAATTACTTCTTTTGCCAATTCTTTATACTTGTCGTATGCGCCTGCGGCATAGTAGAGACGAGCTACGTCATGAAGAATTCTGTTATCCACTCTTACGATACTTCGGGGTATTTTTTGTTCCATCAGGTCGAGGGTTTCCACCGTACGCGCGCTGTCTTTCATGCTGTAAAGATAATGGACGGCAAGCCTCATAAACGTATTGCGATAATTCTGAATCAACCGTTCGTGGTTTTCGTCGAAAAAGATCGTCGAGTCGTTCAAGCCCCTGAATTTAAATCCGGGACGATAATCTCTCGAGAATCCTTCCGGCTCGTCGAACAATTGTTTGCGCATAACCGGTTCGTTAATAAACTCAACAGAGCCGGCGTTCGATTTGTCGGGCACAAGGCGCAGAGCCATTCCTTCCATGCGCAAGTATTCGTCGAGTCCCAGTTTACTGTCGTCCGAGCAAGTTACCGCAAAGTAAACAGGTCTTTTCCATTTGCTCTGCATGATTATGTCGAGGACTACCAGATCCTGAGTACGAATTGCTTTTACATTGCCGTATTGCACCGGATTTTTCATTAGCCATGTAAGTTTTCCGGTTTTAATAATCGTGCTGTCTTTAACGTCGAACTCTTTGATTACGTCCGGCGGAACGGGAATCGACATTTCCACGGGTTCCCATCTTTGGACGGTAAGATTGTCGATGTCTCTGTCGGAAAGACTCATCGCCACTTTTTCGGCTCCGTACGGCGAAGTGTTTTTCAACTGTTTGATATACCACGGAGTATTAAGAAGGCTCAAATTTGCGATCCTAACGTCCCTTCGAACTCCTTCCACATCCTGCAAATACCATAAGGGGAAGGTGTCGTTATCTCCGTTGGTAAACAAAATTGCATTCGGAGCGGCGCTTTGCAATAAATTATAGGCATAGTCCCATGGGACGTAATTGCGCGAACGGTTATGCTCGAAATAATTCGCATGAAACATATTGACAGGTACGACAATTATGCCCGCAGCCATCACAAGACCGAGAGCCGGTTTGAGATTTTTTATTTTGTCGAACTTTTCAATCATCAATTCGATAATGCCTCGCATACCGAGAGCAATCCATATCGAGTAAACGAAAAAGGCGCCGACATAGAAATAGTCTCTTTCACGCGGTTGAGGCTGCTGCTGGTTTTGATAAAAAGCCGTCAAATATCCGAGGAAAATAAACATAACCAAAAACACAGAAGCCATTTTCCAATCGCGCCGGAAATGATAAAAAAGACCGAACAATCCGATAAAGAACGGAATTCCGTACATATCCGACCAGTCGACTCCGCTGTCCTGATATGTTGAAACGCGACCTATATAATTCCAGAACAGGTATCTGTTAAACATATGGTCCATTTGATAGCGCCACAGAAAATCGAGGTCGCTCGAATAATTTGTATAGATTCCCATCTGATGCGGTTCGTTGGAAAATCTTCTCTTAAAAGTCGGGAAATCGCCGTACTGCTCGCGGTTCAGATACGATTCGAGTTCCGTAAACGTCTTCGGCGAATTCATGTTAATCGGCGGTTCCTCGTTTGCGCGTATAATTATCATAGCGTACGTGGTTATTCCAACGAGTCCCAACAGGAATGCTTTTGACACTAAATTGAGAGTAGGCTTGTTATTCTTCGCCGTCCAATGAACGGCATAGCCTACAACGGCAAAGAGTAATATCGAAACAATTATGTCCATAGTGTAGTCGTTGCCAGCCGTAACGGAAATCAACTTCGGCACATATTTTACCATTCCCGGATATACGACTACGAGAGTTATTCCGCCGAGGATCATCGGGATGTAAAAAGAATTTCTGGTAAAGATTTTTTTATAAAGAGCCGCCATAATCAGAACCGATATGGCTCCAAGAACGACGACAAAACGTTTGTCGATATCTTTGTATTCATCCGGAGTCGGCGGAGTGGACGAGGTTTGAGCCGCCCACATCAATGCGGCTACTATCAGCACAACGGCTGCATGGATAACAAATATGATTGCGGTCTTTTTAAGAGTCTCTTCGTCGTCAATATATTTTCTGAAAACAACCACCATTACAATCGGGACAATTGCGAGAACAGCCATAAGATGAACGCCGGTAGACAAACCGATCAAGTACGCTATCAGAAGAAGATATTTTTCGTTATCGGGCTGGTCGGCTTTTTCGTTCCATTTCATCATCAACCAGACTACAAAAGCAATAAAAAACGTAGATGAAGCGTATACCTCGGCTTCGACCGCATTAAACCAAAAAGTGTCGCTGAAGCTCAACGAAAGGGCTCCGATAGCGGCTGGGATATAAACCGTTAAAGCTTCGAACAGATTTTCGGGTTCTTTTTTTCTGTAACTTTTTATCAGCATTACCGCAATTAGATAGAGAAACATTACCGTAAAAGCGCTCGAAAAAACCGATATCATATTTACTCTTAAACCGATATTCTCGGCGAATGGAATCATCGAAAAGAGCCTGCCTACGATTAAGAAGAACGGCGTACCCGGAGGATGCGGCACCTGCAAAGCGTAAGACGAGGCAATAAATTCGCCGCAGTCCCAGAACGAAACCGACGGCTGTACCGTCATTAGAAAAACGATTAAACTGACTGCAAATACAATTCCTGCAAATATTCTGTTGAGTAGTTTATAATTCATCATTCCACCGATATTAATTTTTTCTTGATTATTCGTCCGATTTATCTTCCGGTTTTTTAAAAAGATTATCCAGATTTACTTTTTCTCTGTTAACGTGATATTTTATGTAAAGATTTTCGAGCCGCTCAAATGAAAGTTTGTCGAGGTCCTCGTCGTCTTTATGCCTTTTTAACAGCATTTTGTAGTCTTCTCTTTCCTTGGGATCGAATTTGCGCTCGTACCTTTTTAATATTTCGAAATATTTTTTTTGTTCCCTATAGCTCATCTTAATAATGTGATAATCTGAAAATAATATGCCAAATTAATTAAAAATTCATATAATAAAAAACTATATTTGGACAAAAAGCGCAGGTTCTTATGCAAGTTTACAAGAACTACACGCCCGAAGTTTCAATAATTCTGCCTACATACAACAGAAAAAATCTGTTGACGAGAGCAATAAACTCCGTAATAAATCAGACATACGATAAATGGGAATTAATCGTAGTGGACGACGGCAGTACGGACAATTCATTCGAGATAATCGATTCGTATTTAAATCGATATGAGAAAATCCGTTATATGAGACACTCAAACAGGAAGCCTCCGCTTTCTTTGAACGCCGGAATTTTAGCCGCTGCGGGAAAATATATAACTTTTATCGGAAGCGACGACGAATACAAACCGGATCATCTTGAATTGCGGATGAAATTACTTTCGGGAAATCCCGGCATCGATTTAATCCATGGCGGAATCGAGATAGTCGGCTCTCCTTTTGTAAAAGATAAAAACGACCTGAGCAGACTTATCCCAATATCGGAATGCATAGTAGGCTGTACATTCATTGGTAAAAAGGAAGTCTTTAACGAATTAGAAGGTTTCAGAAATCTGAAATACAGCGACGATTCCGACTTCTATGAAAGAGCCTCGGGAAAATACAAAATTATGAAAGTCGATTATCCGACGTATATCTATTACAGAGACACGCCCGACAGCATCTGTTCTACGTTCGAATAAAGTTCCGACCGGGTTTTAATATATTAACATCTTTTTATATATTTATCTTCAAACGAAATGAGGCGCTTATGAAAAGACGGGATTTTATTATAAAAAGTTTACAGGGCGGAATTTTACTTGCAACAAGCGCGTCGATACCGGGCTTGGGGAAAAATATATTTGCGGCAGGAAGCGGCAATTACGACCTTGTAGCCGTCAAAGGCGGCGCTCCCGGCGATATGTTCGACAAAGGAATCGCCTCGATGGGCGGATTAAAGAAATTCGTAAAACCGAATTCGAAAGTAGTTATTAAGCCGAATATCGGCTGGGATACAACTCCGGAAAGAGCGGCGAATACTAATCCGGAACTAGTCTACCGCGTTGTCAAACGCTGCTTGGAAGCCGGCGCCAAAGAAGTTTATGTTTTCGACCATACATGCGACGACTGGCGCAGGGCTTATTCAAACAGCGGAATTGAAAAAGCAGTCAAAGACGCCGGCGGCACAATTGTTCCGGGCAACAGCGAAAGGTACTATCATGATGCGGAGGTTAAAAAAGGCAAATTGCTTAAACAAGCCAAAGTTCATGAGTTGATACTTGAATCCGATGTATTAATCAATATGCCGATCTTAAAACATCACGGCTCGGCTCGAATTACGGTTAGCCTCAAAAATTTAATGGGCGTTGTATGGGACAGAGGATACTGGCATCGAACGGGTTTGCATCAATGCATAGCCGATTTCGGAACATTCCGCAAACCGGATTTAAATATAGTCGACGCTTATTACGTAATGAAGAAGAACGGTCCGCGCGGCGTGTCTAAGTCGGATGTCGTAGTAATGAAGTCCCAAATTATATCTACCGATCCGGTGGCTGCAGATTCCGCTTCGGCTCTGCTTTTCGGCATCAAACCCGACGACGTACCTTATATAACTATTGCGGATTCGATGGGATTGGGAGTTAAAGATCTTAAATCTCTCAATATTGATAGAATCGTAATGTAATATGGGAGCGGGATTGTTGAAGAAAATTCGCGTGGTTCTGGCAATCATATTTTTTATTCCTGTTACATATATATTAGTCGATTTCACCAACAGCGTTTCTGCCGGTTTAATCAATACGGTTCTGTTTTTTCAGTTTGTTCCATCTTTACTAAAAAGCATTCTCTTGTTTACTTTCACGTCGGCGGGCTTTATTTTAATTTTTATACTAACCGTCCTGTTCGGAAGAATATACTGCTCGACTATTTGTCCGCTCGGAATTCTTCAGGATGTAATTAATTACATCGCAAAAAAAATAAAAAAACGCAAAAGAAGACTAAGTTTTATAAAGCCTAACATAAACGTTAAGATAACGCTAATGGCAATTCCTTTCCTGCTTTTGATTATCGGTTTTGCCACGGGTTTTCTCTTATTGGATCCGTACAGCATTTACGGAAGGCTTGCAGGAAATTTTCTGCGACCGGCTATAATTTTTATTAACAATCTTGTCTCTTCTGTTTTAACTTACTTCGACATCTATTCTGTATATCCGGCGGAAATAAAAGCGTTTAATGTCGTCCCTTTTTTGGCGGCTTTCTTTTATTTGGTGTTAATTGTTTATTTAGCTTATACCAGAGGAAGACATTATTGTAACTTAATTTGCCCGGTAGGAACTCTGCTGGGGTTGCTTTCGCGTTATTCGTTATTTAAGATAAGAATTAAAAACGAAGAGTGTCTCAGTTGCGGTTTGTGCGAAAGGGATTGCAAAGGGAACTGTATCGACAGCGATAACAAAAAGGTTGATCATGAAAACTGTGTGATGTGTTTCAACTGCATTTCGGCGTGTCCCACAAAAGGCATAGTTTATTCGAGCGGTAAGAATAAAAAAAGATATGAGAAAGGAACGGATGAAGGCAAGCGGAATTTTGTAATAAAAAGCGCGGTTTATTTGTCGTCGCTTACATTTCTCGGACAAAAGCTACAAAAGAAAATCGTCGTTACCAAACCGAGCGCGGTTCCGATTTTCAGGAAATTCGCCGTATCGCCTCCCGGTTCAATAAGTTTGGAGCGTTTCAATAATTCATGCACGGCTTGCCATCTCTGTATAAGCGCGTGTCCGACTCAGGTATTGCAGCCATCGTTTTTGGAATACGGATTAAATGGCATGCTGCAGCCGCATCTGAATAACAATGCAGGATTTTGTAATTTCGACTGCGTACTCTGCTCCGAAGTATGTCCGACGGGGGCTATAATGCCGTTAACCGTCGAAGACAAAAAGCTCACTCAATTGGGCGTTGCAAAATTCGTCGAAGATAATTGCGTTGTCAAAACGCAAAATACAGATTGCGGAGCATGCGCGGAACATTGTCCCACAAAAGCGGTTCACATGATTCCATACAAAAACAATTTGTTTATACCGGAAGTTAGAGAAGACTATTGTATCGGATGCGGCGCATGCGAACATGCGTGCCCGGTCAAGCCGTATAAAGCAATTTACGTGGAAGGTAATCCCGAGCATAAGACAGCCAAAATCAATCCCGAATCTGAAGACAAGCATCAGGAAATTGACACTGGCGCCGATTTCCCCTTTTAAATATTTTGTTTGTCGAAGAACAGATTTATGTTGACCACTCCTTCGAGATTTTTCAGGTTCGCTACGAGTTCGCCGCTGTTCTTATTTTTATTGATCGTGATGTAGAATGTATAATCGATTGTTTTGCCGGCTTCGTTTGTTCTCATATTTATCATTTCCATACTATTGCAAAAATTGATTATGGCGGATTTTATTTTTGAATCTATCTTTTCAAAATCATCCGCAGAATAATCTTCCGTTTTAAGGGAAAACGTAAGTATGTATTGATTGCTCCTGAAATTTACGATATTGGTCTTCATGAAAAGAATTAAAATGCCCGAGATAAAAATCGTACCGATCACGGCAACTTTATGGTAACCGACGCCGGCAGCCATTCCTATGGCAAGCGCCAAAAAAATATAGACGATATCAATAGTATCTTTTATTGCAGTCCTAAACCTGATAATAGAAAGAGCGCCGACCAGTCCGAATGCTCGCGCCAGATTATTTCCGATAACCATAATAACCAGCGCCGTGATCACTGACAGAAACACGAGCGAATTGACAAAATTTTCCGAGTAACCCGGTCCCTTGTAAGTAAAACGATATACCATAGATACAATAAAACTGCATACAAGCCCCACTATCAGATTAACGCTTATTTCTCCAATACCGGGCGAAAAGAGATTGATCGATTGGAAATTTTCAATCATTATTTATCCGATTTATTTTAGGAATATTATTTTTGCATTCTTCAAGACACAAAACATATTTGGATATCGCTTCTTTTCTCAAGCCAAAACGGTTCACCAAAGACATTACCCACGAAGGCAACATACGTCCGTATTTTATTTCGAGTATAAAATATCCTTCCTTTACTTCTCTCAATGAATCTTCGTCAAAGAGATTATTTACCGAGCTTGTTTCGGCACCTCGTAAGTTCATATCGAAAGTAATTCTGAGTCCCGATCCGTATTTACACTCGAAAGCTTCCCTTTCGTAGACGACATTAACCGCGGGCTTCATATTTTTTTTCTTAACGCTGTATATAAAATTATTAGCTGCCATAAGTCGCAATTTATAATCCGCCGAATGATTTTTGATTTTTAACATATCCGGATTAACGAGAAAATCCGCAACTTCGCTGAAAGCGATCGGAAATCTTTCCTTGCTAATATATTCCTTGATCTTACTCTTAATTTCGCAATAAACGGTTTTACCGGTATTCATCTGATTATAAGCTCTTATCCTGTACTTACTCCTTTTTTCGAGACCCGCCGTTTTTTCATAATAAGCGTCGTATTGGTCGTTGTCGAGATAGACGCTTCTTACGGTATAAAATTTATTTTTCATAATTTCCGAATAATAGTCGTGGTTCATATAATTCAAAACGAACCCTCTCATTTCATCCAGATTTTCTACCGCCACCCAATATTTGTTTTCAATGCGCGACATTTATTCGAACAGCCTCCGTAAATATTCTTTCAAGTTTGTTTTTCCCAGAATCAGCTCCACGGGATAGATCGCGCCCGGACTGTATTTGTGATTCGAATTGTCGAATGAAAAAGAGCAAAAGATCACATTTTGGTTTTCTATGTATTTGATTTCGGGTTCGGCACTAAGCAATTTTCCGGAAATAACATTGCCGTCATCGAGTTTAATATTATATTTTTTTCCTGTTTGCAGATAATCTTTGTCTTTCACTTTTACGGGCGCTCGCAATATAAGAGTGTCTGCATTCAATACTGAAAAGAGTGTGTCCGAATTAAATCTGTATAGGACAATTCCGTCAAACGGAGCAATCAATTGTAGTTTGTTTTTACTTCTTATTAAATTCTCCAATTCATTCTTTAAGCCCCTTATTTTCGATTTCATGAAATCGATTAGTTCTTTTTTAGTGCCCGTCATAAGATTCCGTAGTTCATATTCATAAATAGCTTTCTGAATTTTGCTCTGTTCGAGAGAATATTTATACGATTCATATTCGTCCGATGATATTAAGTCCTTTTTATAGAGCGAATCGGCTCTGTGAAATTGGAGCAGCTGCCGTTCAATAATTTTTTCGGCGAGGCGGATTTTATTTCGCGCGGCTTCAATTACTTGAGATTTTTCTCCTGTTTTATATACTTCAAGCTCGGACACAGCGTTCGAGAGGTCGGCTTCAAGTTTTATTATCTCATGTTGAAGCCGGTCTGAACAGACAGACATCAGAGTATCTCCCGAATTGATTTTGTCCGAATAAACGGGAAGGGAAGTGATTTCGATATTGTCCCCTCGTTCAGGAACGAAAGAAAACAGTCCGGGGGTTTTTCCGAAACAATAATGTCTGGCTTCCAGTTCGCCGTTGTCGTATAATATCACATCGAGGGATTCATAAGGCGCGATTTTCGCAATCGTTTGCAACCGCAGGTCAAAAGTTACCACTAAATTAATTATCAACAATATAACCAGGGCGGTTATCAGTACAGCCGCAAGCGACGTATATTTTTTCTTTCTGTAGATCATAAATTTAACAATTTATTAACATTAGACTTTTTAGAGTTCTTTATTATTTCATTTTATTGCAAATTTCTTTGTTATTTATTGACGCCCTCGTTATTTAATCAGAGTCATCTTCCCGTTCAGGATTTTTTCTCCGGTGTGAAGGCTATAGATATAAACGCCGGATGCTAAATTTTCGCCGTTGAAACTGTACTCGTGATATCCCGCAGACAAATTTTCATTTTGTAATATCGAGGCAACTTCCCTTCCCAAAATATCGTAAACTTTTAAAGATACGGTTTCATTACGCGGCAGACTAAACGAAATATTTGTCGCCGGATTAAACGGATTCGGGAAATTCTGGTAAAGGCGATATTCATGATTTACAGGCTCCGGACCTTCGACCGATACAATATTACTTCCCGGCTCAATCAATATAAATTGTACAGAACGCGCGGGCGATTCAACTTTTATTTCATCTTCCACTTCATAAGCCAGAGCCGGTATTTCATCAAGTACGGCTAGAGGACCCTGCGCTTTGTCCGTAGGTCCGTATTCATTATTGACATAAACATATTGTGAAAAATCGCCGTTGTCCGTTCCCCCCGTCAGCGAATAGACATAATATTTATTGCCCACTCCGTACTCGGCGGGATATATCTTAACTGTTTGCGCTGCAGTCGATTTGTTTACTATAACCATTCCTACGTGTCCGGAAGCGAAAGAAGAAGAGTAAGCCAAAACCTGCGAATTACCTTTCACTTCCGTTTTAATCGAATGGTCTCCTACGAATTTTTGCAAGAAATAGATGTAATAAAAATCGGGACGCGGATTCCACGCCGGAATACTTTGATTATCGCCGCGGTAGAACATACCGTCGCTTTTCCAATTTGCAAGCAGCCATCGAGCAGACATGCCGAAATTATATTTAATCAGCTCATTAAAAAGTATTACCGATTGCATACCGTTAATGATTGATGTTTTCGGCAAATCCGGCTCGCCTCCCGTGCTGTTCATATTATATTCCGTTAAAGCGACCGGTTTCAAAGGCGCATTTTTTGCCGATATATCTTTCAATATAAATTCGATATTTTTCTTTACCTCGCTGGAAGCGACGTCGAGCAAAGATAAAGATTTTGCATTTTTCGTCTGTCCGAAATAATTATGAATAACATAAAAATCCGCGGCGTCGGCGCCTTCTTTGAAAAATCCCGCGTTCCAGGCTCTGTCGACCGGATTCCAACTGTTTGTGCCGTCGAAATGAAGTATCTGTCCTCCGATATAAATTTCGGCACCGATTTCTGCGGCAGCGGCTTTCATCGAATCGACAAATATCTTAAAATGTTTTCCGTATAACTCGCCCGAAATGATTTCCGGCTGACCGTCTTTATTTAGGGCGGTGTCGATTTTCCACCCGGCTTCCCAGGGACCGCCGTTTTCGTTTCCGATTTCCCAAAATTTTGTGCGTCCTGCATCATAGCGCACCCAATCGGCTGCAAGATGAGCCGCTTCGGCTACCGGGTCGTCTCCCGTTCCGTAACGCGCATAGCCGTAGTTTATTGTAATCAAACCTTGAGCGGAAACTTCTTCTCTTAATCGATAATAATTATCGACTGTGGTAGGCCAATTACTTTTTTCTGGTTGCGGTCTAAACTCCACCCATTTATTTTGTGTTCCGTCCCATACGGTCGGAGGAACATCCTTGGGAATGCCATTCCAGAAAAAGATATCTGACCAGCTTCCGCCGGGATAACGAATTAACGTCGGAGCCAGTTTTTTTACATGATTAACAAAAACCGGGTCGTAAATCGGATCGTTGCCTATCCAGACCGCCAATGCATTTCCGAAGATATATCCGGATATTTTACCGATTGTGTCCGCCATTGCAATTGTAACAGCCACATCAGCCGGTTTATCCGGTTTAACCGCATCGATATATTCGGGGACGACTGCTTCTTTAGGTTCGAAATCGATCAGGAAACAATTAGTATCCGATTGCGCAATTACAGGCATAACAGCCGCCGTTAACAATATGGCAATTATTAAGAATTTCTTCATACCCTCGCCCCTTATTTCGTATAAATAATAATTTCGGACGGAATTAGATTTTCAGCGACAGCTTTCAATTTTATCTCCCCGTAATTTTTATCCGATTGAATAATTACCAGACACATGCCGTTGAATGTCCTTCTGTAATTTGCCTTAAACGGTTCATGACTTGTTTGCAGACCGTTATCCACGCCCACAATTTTTCCGGGACCATCAATTTCAAATTCGACATAGTAATCCGCATCCGGAATCAAATTTCCCTTTTCATCCAGTACTTTCACGGTTACAAAAGAGAGGTCTTTGCCGTCCGCCCTTATTACATTCCGGTCGGCTTCCAATCTCAGTTTATAAGGTTCGCCTGCTGTGTAATTTTTTTTCACAAGCGCAACGCCCGGCGACGCGCCTACAGCTTTCAACGTTCCTTTTTCAAATTTCAAAGGCCAGATTAATCTCATATTTTCGTCGGATTTGATTTTTTTCCCAATCGGTTTGCCGTTCAAAAAGAGTTCCGCTTCCGATAAATTTGTATAAGTCCATACATCAACCGGATCGCCGTTATTCCAATTCCAATGCGGAAAAAGATGCAGCATTTTATTATCCGTCCATTCGCTCTGGTAAAAGTAGTAAGAATCTTTAGGGAAACCTGCTAAATCGACAACTCCGAAATAAGAACTCCTCGAAGGCCAGCCGTAGGGCGTGGGTTCTCCCAGATAATCTAAGCCCGTCCAGATAAACATACCGGATACAAAATCAAACTTCTTAACAATTTTCCACGTGTCGATATGCGTCGAGCCCCAGGGCGCTCTGCAATTGTCGTATGCCGAGCAGGTATTGTCCGGATTGCCGTCGTGGAAAGGTTTATCCCATCTTTCCGGCCAGATTCTTATACTGTCCGATGGCATATCGTAATGCCCGCGCGTAGCCAAAGCTGAATTAGTTTCGGTGGCAATGAATTTTTGACCGGGAAATTTAGCCGGGAAATCCGGATATTCTTCGTGGTGATAATTAAAACCGATAATATCAAGGGCTCCGCTTAGGAATAACGGATTGTCGGGAGACGTGCCGTTGCACGCCGCGGTTACGGGGCGCGTGGTATCCAGATTTTTTACAATCGAAACAAGCTCTCGCGTAATTTTGATGCCCAGCGAATCTTCCTTGTCCCATTGTTCGAGAACTTCGTTTCCTATACTCCATAATATGATACTCGGATGATTCCTGTCTCTCAAGATCATATCCTCAAGGTCTTTCTTGTGCCATTCGTCCCAGTAGAGAGCATAATCAAATTCGCTTTTTTTCTTTTTCCACATATCGAAGGCTTCGTCCATAACAAGAAAACCCATACTGTCGCACAAATCGAGCAGTTCGGGTGCGGGCGGATTGTGCGACGTTCTTATTGCATTAACTCCCATTCTTTTGAGAATTTCGAGTTGTCTTTCGACAGCCCGTTTGTTCACGGCTGCGCCGAGAGCTCCCAAATCGTGATGATTGCATACGCCTTTTATTTTAATATGCTCTCCGTTGAGAAAGAATCCTCCTGCGGCGTCAAAATTAATCGTTCTTATTCCGAACGGAGTAATATAATCGTCCTGAATTTTACCGTCTTCGTATATTGCCGTATACGCTTTGTACAAATACGGATTTTCTATCGACCAGAGTTTCGGTTTTTCTACGTTGAATTTCTGTATAACTTTTTTATTTCCGCCGGCAGGAATTTCCGCCTTCGTTTCCGATGCGGCAATTTGTTTCATGCCGGCGTCATAAATTACGGTTTTTACATTTACCGAAGCATCTTTTTTATTAGCATTACGAAGAGTAATTTCAAGATTAACTTCCGAAACGGAATCGGATATAAGCGGCGTTGTTATGTATGTTCCCCATGTATCGACATAAACGGGATTCGTAACAATCAGACGCACGTTGCGATAGATGCCGGAACCGCTGTACCATCTGGAATTGGGCTGCTTCGAATTGTCGACTTTTACCGCAATAAGATTTTTATCTCCGTACTTAAGATAATCTGTTAATTCATACCTGAATGAGATATAGCCGTTCGGTCTGTTGCCCAGATAAACGCCGTTAATCCATACCCGGCTGTTCATATAAATTCCGTCGAATTCGATAAAAATGCGTTTACCCGAATAAGAAGAAGGCACGCTAAATTCTTTTCTGTACCAACCGACGCCTCCGGGCAAAGCTCCGCCTCCGACAGTGGCGGGATTATTTTCGTCGAACTTTCCTTCAATGCTCCAATCGTGAGGCAGATTTAATCTGCGCCACTGCGAATCGTTGAGAGACGGGTCGTTCCCGTTTGTTATGTCGCCTAAATGAAATTTCCAGCCTTCGCAAAAATTTTCGACTTTTCTAATTTCCAAAGACTGACCGGAAATCGCATTCGCTATAAAACTCAATACGATAAAAACTTTGACGATTCCTAATTTCATTATGATCCTCTTACAATTTTATTTTAACTTCTTTGCCGTTATAATTGACGACGCGGTCAGGCTTGATATTAAATTCAAACGGTCTCGGCGAATCGGAGTTTATAAAAACGATATTGATTATTCTTTCGGAAAGCATTCCGGGGAATTCGCCTTTTCTTTCGCCAATGACCAGTTCTTTGTCGGTTTCGTCATATTTGAATTCGATGGTCGAATAAAGTCCTTTTTCGTAATTATAATTCGTTCCTTCGTCTTCATACAAAACGAAAGAAGCATCTCCGCCGGCATAAACAAATAACGTAAGAGTGTCGGCTTGTTTTTGACCGGTATATTGAATTCCCGGGCCAATAGGAATAATGGAACCCGCTTTGACGAATAACGGAATACGTTCGTAAGGAGCGTCCGCCGCAATCGATTTGCCTCCGGTATATTTTTTACCGGTATAGAAATCGTACCAGTCGGCTCCCGCCGGTAAATAAACTTTTCTGGAGCGAGCTTTGAAATCGGTAACGGGATTAACCAAAAATGCGGGACCAAACATATACTGATCGGAAATATTAAATACGTTTTTATCGTCAGGGAAGTCGAGAATCAAAGCGCGCATTATAGTGTAATCTTCAAATGTTACCATGCCTGCAAGAGAATAGATATAAGGCATTAATCTGTAACGCAATTTATCGTAATAAACCATCGATTCGTATGCGGGATGACCTTCCGGAGAAATATTAAAAATTTCTCTGTACGGGAATTGCCCGTGAGAACGAAAGAGCGGACAGAAAGCGCCGAACTGGAACCAGCGCGTATTTAGTTCACGCCATTCTTCCAAATCTTTTCCGGAAGGATTTTCGTATCTCGGTTCGACGGCAAAACCTCCTATATCAGTAGTCCAATAAGGAATGCCCGATAAACTGAAATTGAGACCGGCGGGAATTTGAACCTTAAAGTCATACCATCTGGCTGCAACGTCTCCGCTCCACGTAGCCGCGCTGTATTTCTGTTGACCTGCAAATGCTGACCTTGTGAGTATAAACACTCTTTTATCGGGATTCGATAATCTCTGTCCTTCGTAAACCGCTTTCGAATTCAGTAGGGAGTAAGTATTCCTGTAACGAGCCGGAGTTCCGAGCGCGGTCGGCCCCATTCTTCTGAGCGTTTCTTCGGGCGAAAGGTTAGAATGGATGTCCGGTTCGGTTGCGTCGAGCCACCAGGCATCAATTCCTTTTGAGAACAATTTATTTTCAATTTGCTTCCAATACAATTTTCGGGCGCCTTCGCTGTACGGATCGTAAAAAGTAGAAACGTATCCCGGTCCGACCCAATCCTTTTCGCCTACATCAACGTTTCTCATATAAAGCCATCCGTTCTTTTTGAATTCTTCAAAATGAGCTGTGCCCACGTAAAATTTAGGCCACACCGAAATCATTATATGAGCGTTGAGGCTGTCGTGTAATTCTTTTATCATTCCTTCAGGGTCGGGAAAGCGCGACGGGTCAAAATCGTGATTTCCCCAGTCGTCTTCTTTCCAATAGAACCAATCCTGAACTATATTATCAATCGGAATTTTTCTTTTACGATATTCTCTTACAACCTCGAGGAGTTCGTCTTGCGTTTTGTACCTTTCCCTGCACTGCCAGAAACCCATCGCCCATTTGGGCATCACGGGAGCTTTTCCGGTTAAATACCGGTAGCCTTTAATAACTTCGTCGAGGTTATTGCCGTAAACAAAGTAATAATCGATTTGGTCTGCGACCTCCGAATGGAGAGAAATAATACCGTCATAATTTTCGCCGGATGGGGGCAAGGCTTTCAGTCCGATATATCCGCCCGAATGAATCCACTCGATTTTAATTTTTTTTCTTTCGCCTTTCTTCAGATCCAATTTTATAATGTGAGTCCACGGAAGCCAGTTTTGCCTCCAGGAATCGACAACAAGCGAGTCGCCGACCCACATTTTAGTATATCCCGAGCAATAGAGCCGCAGTTTATGAAGACCCTCTTTATTGCTTTTTAGAAAACCTTCCCATCTTACGGATTTAACCTTTTCGAAACCGTCCGGGAAGGGATCGTTTTTGTCGATATATTCGTGTTCAATTCTTTCTTCCGGTCTTTTGATCAGAAGTTTTTGGAAATTTTCATCTTCAAAATATTCCGCCGTCAAGCCTCCGGAATTACCTTCTTTAGTAAACAATTCAAAAGTTTTATTAAGCGAGATATAATCCCTGTAATCACCGAATTTCGTACGGGAATAGTTATCCCACAAAATGCCGTAGTTTTTGGAAGAAACCATAAAAGGTATAATATCGACAATATTATACTGCCATAAATCGACGTCTTCGCCTCTATAGTTCATAATTCCGTTTTGGTGAGCTCCGAAGCCATAGAAAGCCTCGCCGGGCGAAGCCAGGAAAGTCTGGAGGATTCGGTAGGCGTTTTCGCCCATAATATTTGTGTCCGCGAAAGTCCTGCAAACGTTTTCAGGCTCCTGCAAAATAATATGACCATCCCTGTCATAAAAAGAAATCCTCTCGGTCGATTTATCGATTCTGACTTTTAGCGCAGACGACGTCATCAAAATATAATCGCCTTTGTCCTCGGTTTTGAAATTGCCGGAAGGTTTCACGCTTTCGTCGATAATCAAACTTTTCCTGAACGAAAACTGATCTCCTGGCGAAGCCGAAACGTGTACAATATAATCATTGATGAATTCGACTTTTAAAAGTTTTGTATCGGAACCGCTGCCGGTCTTCAATTGAAACGAATTATTATTTCCGGTTTGAGCCGAAGCAGCGGCGGCTAATAATAAAACAAACGCCGCAAAAGCGGATATGGCAAGTCTCATTTTACCCCTCTTTATTATCCTTTATTTAATTCGCTAACGAAACAGAAACAATCAACAGTTCGGTTAAACATGTTACAAAGGTAACACATTAAGAGAAAATAATCGACATTTCACTGAGCGCTTTGACACTTTCCGGTAAGCCGTTAAAACAGAGCATAAATAAAAGGCGCGAGAGCCGAACCTTGAGTTACAATAAGAAGAGCTCCCAGCAAAACCAGAAAAACTACTATCGGCATCAGCCACCATTTTTTGCGTTCTTTCATGAATTGCCATAATTCTTTCATTACGGAAACTTTACTCATTATAAATACTCCTAATATTGTTTTTCGGGATCGCTTTCATATCCTTCTTCTCTTTTATTCCAATATGATTTTTTTGCCTTATCGATTTTTAAATCAAGAAAATCTTTTCCGAACAATCTCAATAATAATCCAATCGGAGTAACAATAAAATAGAATAAAACAACAAGAATAAATCTCGACATGAAGTAGCTCAGGAAGACTGCAATAGTCATCCACATTTTATAAAAGGGAGCTATAACCCTAACAGGCAATAAAAAAGCCAAGCCGGAAATAATCGCCGTAACCAACAATATATTGTATGAGCTGCCTTCAAAAAAAAGAAAATAAAGATAAATCAACGATAATATAATTCCGAAGATTACCGGAAATTTCTTAATAGTTTTTTTATCCGGTTTAAGGCTGTTTACTTCTTCAACGATATTTTTAATCCAGCTCAAATTCTTTCCTCCAGTCTTCTTGCTCTTTAAATTCAGGCTGCCTTTTTTTATCGAGAAGAAAATTTTCCATCGCCAGATAGTCGATATTCGTACGCATAAAGCATCTGTAAGCTTCTTCAGGAGTTCGTACGATCGGCTCTCCTCTTACGTTGAAAGAAGTGTTTACAATAACCGGGCACCCGGTCAATTCATAAAATCGGGAGATCAAACGATAATAATCAGCGTTCCGTTTTTCGTCCACTGTTTGAATGCGCGCGGAATAATCGACGTGCGTTACCGCCGGGATTTCCGAACGAACCACATTTAATTTATCGATGCCGAAGAGATTTTCATCCGCCGTGTGATTTAATCTTTTATTTTCCTTAACGTCGGCAACGAGCAACATATAAGGACTTTCACGGTCGATATTAAAATATTCTGCCGCTTTTTCTTCCAGAACGGAAGGAGCGAACGGTCTGAAGCTTTCTCTGAATTTAATTTTAAGATTCATATTTTTTTGCATCGACGGATTTCGAGCGTCTCCCAGAATCGACCTTGCGCCCAGGGCTCGGGGTCCGTATTCCATTCTCCCCCTGAACCAGCCGATTACATTTCCTTCGGCAATCAATCCGGCGGTTCTCCTAATAATTTCGTCGTCGTTTAATTTCTCGTACGGGATATTATTTTTAATTAGAAACTCTTCTATATAATCATTATCGAACCGGGGACCGAGCAGCGAGCCTTTTTGGAAATCGTCAGTATCATCGGCTGTTCTGTCATTGTTCAGATATTGATACCATCCGAACAATGCGGTGCCGAGAGCTCCTCCGGCATCGCCTGCAGCCGGCTGAATCCAGATATCTTCGAAAATATTTTCTCTCAATAATTTTCCGTTTGCCACGCAATTCAACGCCACTCCCCCTGCAAGACATAATTTTTTCATTCCGGTTTCATTTCTAATGTGCCTTGCCATTCTTAAAATTACATCTTCAACAACTGCCTGAACCGAAGCGGCGAGATCCATTTCCCTTTGAGTTAATTTTGATTCCGGCTTTCTCGGCTTACCTCCGAACAACTTATCGAATCTGGAGTTTGTCATCGTAAGACCGGTACAGTAATTAAAATATTCCATATTTAGCTTGAAGGAACCGTCGTCTTTCAAATCGATAAGGTTCTCATAAATCAGACCGGCATATTTGGGAACGCCGTAAGGAGCGAGCCCCATTACTTTATACTCGCCCGAATTTACTTTGAATCCGGTATAATAAGTAAAAGCCGAATAGAGCATTCCGATTGAATGCGGGAATTTAATGTCGGCAAGAATATTAATTTTATTTTTGTTGCCGATACCGTAGCTTGTGGTCGTCCATTCGCCGACTCCGTCGATAGTCAAAAACGCGGCTTCCGAAAACGGCGACGGGAAAAATGCCGACGCCGCGTGAGATTGATGATGCTCGGGAAAAAGAATTTTCCCGTCGTAATTAAGTTTCTCTTTTATTTGTTCTTTAATCCACAACTTCTCTTTAATCCATACCGGCATTGCTTTCAAAAAAGAAGAAATGCCTTTGGGAGCATAAGCAAGGTACGTTTCGAGCAGGCGTTCGAATTTCAAGAACGGCTTGTCGTAATAGACAACCAGGTCGACGTCGGAAATTTCTATTCCCGCGTATTCAAGACAAAAATTAACCGCATTAATCGGAAATCTGAAATCATGTTTCTTACGCGTAAATCTTTCTTCCTGAGCGGCGGCTGTAATTTCGCCGTCTTTAATTAATGCGGCTGCGCTGTCGTGATAATATGCCGATATCCCGAGTATATACATTAAAAAATTTTTTTGTGAATTTGAACTTAGGAGTTTTTGTTCAATTTTACAATCGGATTTACTAAGGCGCCAAGCCGGATTTTATAATAAAGTAATCGCTCAATACAACCGGATAATGCGAGTCGTGATTTGTTATTTCAATTCTGTAGTGAATGGAAGGTTTTATATTGACGTCAATATCCCATTCGTATTCTCCGTCGTTTTCAGTTTCGGCGGAAATAATCTCTTTGACAACCGTTTTTCTGAGCAGTCGAATATAAACCTTTTCGACGCTGCCCGGCATTTCCCACTTTATCTTTATTTTGTTACCCGTATAATAGAGATCGCCTTCCGACGGAGAGATGATTTTGGATTTTATGTATGCCGACGGATAAACCGGGGTTTCTTCCACCGGAAGTTCTTCCCTGCATGAACAGAGGATTATAAGTAAAGGTAATATCTGAAGAATCTTTCTCATCTCAATTCTTCAATTTCCGCCGTAAGTTATATTAATCCGGATAAAATTGAAATGAAAAAGTTAATCCCCCACAATAATTTCTTTCCCCAATTCCGCCGAGAAAAGTTTAACTCCCGGTTGGGACTCGAGCAAATGATATCCTATCCAATTCTGGGCGGATTCTTCTCCGTGGACAAGGATTACTGCTCCGGGTTTCAATCTCTTTGCGAAATTTATCAGACTGTCCCGGTTCGCATGCGCTGAGAAATAGTACCGCTTAATTTCGCATTCCACTTTAATTGCTCGATCCCCGGTTAATTTCAGCGCGTCATTCTTTTTGGCGTTTATAATTTTATATCCGGGAGTGGAGGGATCCATATATCCGACGCCGAAGACAGCAAAGTTTTTTTGCCTGAGCAAGAATTCCGCAAGCTGGAACGAAGTTGTGCCTTCGAGCATCATGCCGCTGGACGCCAGCAAATAGCCGGGATTTTTTTTGAAATGGTTATAATCGTTAATATCATTCAAATTCGATTGAGGAATTTCTTTGAGTTCCGTATCGGGATTTTTCCTTTTTACCGCGTAGCGGAAACGGTCATAAATGTTCGAAATTTCCCTGCCGATTCCACCGGTATAAATTTCCGCATCCGTTAGTTTGCCGCTTCTTACGGCTTCATAAATCAGCATTAGCATTTCCTGCATTTTCCCGAGCGCAAAAACGGGAATCAAAACCGATCCGCCTTGCGAGATAATTTTATTCAAGTCGTTTATAAAACGAACTCTTTCGGATTCCCAGCTCCCCGTTAATTTTGTGTCGGAATCGCCGTACGTCGATTCCATTATCAATAAATCCGCTTTCCCCAACGAATCAATGTCGGCGCCCGTTTGAATCGATTGACCGGACAAATTCACGTCCCCCGTATATAAAATTTTTTTGTCGTCCGCTTTAATCATTACCATTGCCGAACCGAGTATATGACCGGCGCCGTAGAAACATCCTTTTAATTCGCAGGAGGAATTCAATCCGTTCAGTTCAAATTCCTCATGATAATCGTAATCGCGAATGCTTCTTACGAGAAGGTCTATTTCTTCATGAGTGTAAAAAGAAATGCCATCTTCGCCGGCAGTTTCTTTCTTGAGAATATTGACCGCATTGTGAAGAGTAACCGACACCAATTCCTTTGTGTAAGGAGTCGTATAAATAATTACGTGCGGAAATTTCTTTATCAAAAACGGCAGCGCGCCTATATGATCCTGGTGGGCGTGAGAAATAATTACAAAATCAAGCGGGTAATTTTCCAACAAATCGAATAAAGGCAGCGAATCGAGTCCTTTCTTGCGCGGATGAATTCCGCAATCGAGGAGTATTCCCGTCCCTGCTATTTGAAGGTAATAAGAATTGGCGCCAATTTCTTTGCCGCCTCCTATCGGCAGGAACTTAATCATCAATAAAATTCATACTCGTAAACAGCAAGATATGCGGGACGCTCGTTGTTTGCATAACGAATTTCTTCGTGCTGCAACCCGTTTTTATAATACGAAAAAGTAACTCTGTATTGGCGCGAGCCGTCGGAAAGGTACAATTTGTCCTCAATCAGATTGTTATTTTCGTCATAATTCATTTGACGAACGGTTTGTCTGTTTTTGACCGTTATCAAATTACCCCGGTCGTCGTAGCTGTAAACCACTTCGTTAACCGAGCTGCCCGCTTTTTGTATTTCTTTAATCAAATATCCATCATCGTTATAGACATAATCAATCTCAGCGACCAGGTTGCCTTTGGCGTTATATCCCATTACCTTTGTCAGCAAGTTGCCTTCATAAAAATATTTTTTTTCGGTATTTAAATTTTCCCCTATGTATTCGCGTTCGTTAATTACATGCTTTAATGAATCGTATTGGAATAGAATATTCTGTTCGTTAACGCTCCTGCTGGTGAGAATTCTCCTGTTTATTTCGTTTCCGCTGCCGTCGTATTCGGATTCTTTGCGCATTGTAAGGTTTCCGAAATTGTCGTAAACTTCGGTAGAAATCAGTTTGTCTTTATTGTCGTATGCGAATTGATAAACCAGATCGGTTCCGCCGGTAGCCGTATATCTTATCAGCTTTGTTCTCTGTCCCTTTTCGTTGAAAAAGAGTTCTTCTATAAGAGTCAATTTGGAAGGTCGTTTGCCGTTTCGCAAGAAGAAGCCCGCTTTTTTCCGTCGCACTTTAACCTTTAGTTGAGCGGCTTTTTCAAGTTCTTTCGTCGGCTGATCTTTTATTTCCCTGCTCTCTTCCGGTTTTGCGTCATTTTTTTCGTTGACGGTTTTTATTTCCTCGGTTTTATTCTCCTGAGCATTGCCGCACTGAACAATCAAAGACATTGTAATCAGCGGCACAAGCACAAAAACTATCATCATTAAAGATTTCATAAATTTTTTCATATGTTCATCCTTTTAGCTTTTGAGAAAGTAAGGATAATTTTTCTTCATTCACGTGTTTTTGAACTGATTCGAATAATTCCCTTTCTTCCATTCTGATATGGTCGTCTAAGAGCGTTCCTATTTCGTGCATCGTTTTTTCGCAGTCATTTTCATTTTTCAGTTGTTCGAACAATTTTTCCAAGCGCTTATGGTCTTCGAGCATTTTTTGGAACAGCTTGTCGAGTTCGGGCGATATACCCGAACAGAACGGCAAAAGAACTTTTTCTTCTTTATCAAAGTGTTTAATCAATTCTTCCCGATAAAACCGCAAGGCATATTTTCTTTTTCCTTCCGGATCAGCGGGTAAATCACGGTAAGCCGGAGCGCCTTTTTTCAGTATCTGTGCAAGTATTAGTCCGTCATGGTGTTCTTTGGATAACACAACCAAACTATGATGTCTTTTCATTCAACCTCTCCCTGTACAATTGTCCTATTTCCGCGCCGGCAATAAATATACACGACGAATAAAAAATCCACAGCAATATAACCACAAATAAAACAAACGCGCCGTAAAAAGGATTAGTATTTAGAAAATGACGGATATAATAACCGAACAAACTTCTGGCAAGCTCCCACAACAAAGTAGTTGAAAGCGCGCTCACGAGCGCGACCCTTTTCGGTAATTGTTCATAGGGAATCAGATAATAGAGAAGGAAAAAAAGGAACAACATAACCATTAGAGATATTACCCAAACGGCGATATTCCATACCTTGGCTATTTCAACATACGATATTACAGTGGAGTTTTGCGCGTTTTCCACAATTATGTTTAATATCGGAAAAACTAGCGTCGAAAGAGAAATAAACACAACGACGAGAATTACCATTCCGATGTCGCGCAAGAATCCGATAAGAGCGTGCTTTTCGATTTTTGTATGAAAAATTTGATTCAGAATTGTTCTTAAACTGCTGAATATCCACGTAGACGTAACTATTAAACCGATCAAGCCAAGATACCCGGCGAGCGTTTTGTATTCTATTACCTGGGGAAGCCTTCTGTTAATAACTTCTTTGGCATAATCGGCATACTGCTTGTAAGGAAGCAGCAATTGGATAATCTGATTAATTATCCTTTCGAGTCGAGCTGTGTTGAATACATTGCCGAGCAGAGAAAAAATCAGCAGAATAAGCGGAATCATGCTCAGCAATAAAGAATAAGCAATACCCGCTCCCGAAAGGAACAGATTGTGTTCTTCAATTCTGTGGTATAATCCCGACAGATAATATTTCAATACTTTCAGAACGTTATAGACTCTATTAAAAAGTTTATTCATTATTTCCGGTCAAACAATGTTCATTTTTTCTGAAATGGAAGAATAATAGAGCTTAATCAAATGCTCCAGCGTGAATTGGTACTGATCGTTAACCGAAAAGATTTTATCCGTCGTTTCGCCCAGGAAAGTATAAGGAGTAAAACTCTTGGAAGCAATTTGCTCGAATGCTTCTTTATTATCCGGACTCACGGAAACAATCACTCTCGACTGGCTTTCGGAGAAAAACGAGAAATCCTCCCTGGATTTAACGGGAATATGAACTTTTGCGCCGACCGGTTTTTCCTTGTTAATAATGCAACATTCGGCGAGCGCTACCATTATGCCGCCTTCTGAAATATCGTGGGCAGATTTAATTATTTTCTTTTCGATCAATTCGAGTATAAGATTATGAAGGTCTTTTTCGGTCTGGAGGTCGATTCTCGGAATTTGACCTTTGACCATGTTATGCGCTATTTTCAGGTATTCGCTTCCGCCTATTTCTTCATAATCTTCGCCGAGCAAGTAAATCAAATCGCCGGTATCCTTGAATTCCGCCGTTGTAACATTGTCAATATTTTCGATAATTCCCACCATTCCGATAACCGGAGTCGGATAGACAGCTCTATCCGGGCTTTCATTGTAGAAACTTACGTTCCCTCCTGTAACCGGAGTATTAAAGAATCGGCAGGCTTCTCCCATTCCTTCGATAGCTTTTTTGAATGTCCAGTACATTTCCGGTTTATAAGGATTTCCGAAATTCAGACAATTCGTAATAGCCAGAGGTATCGCTCCGGAACAGACAACATTCCTGGCAGCTTCGGCAACGGCTATTTTCGTTCCTTCTTTGGGATTCAAATAGACATATCTTCCGTTGCAATCGGTAGTGGCTGCGATTGCTTTTTGAGTGTCTTTAATTCTGATAACCGCGGCATCGGAACCCGGTCCTACTACGGTATTGGTTCTAACCATAGAATCGTATTGTTCATAGACCCAGTTTTTCGAAGCAATATTCGGCGACGAAAAAATCTTTTCGAACGTCTCAGAAATGCATTCGGGTTCGGGTATCTCGTTAAAATCGAGTTTTGTAATTTCTTTCAGATATTCGGGTTCTTTAACATCGCGGTAATATACCGGAGCTCCTCCGCCCAACACTAAATCGTACGGAGGAATAGATGCCTTCAATTCATTGTGATGTTTAATTTTTAGCAGCGGTTCATCGGTTACGTATCCGATAATTTCACAGTTCAAATCCCATTTGTCGAAAATTTCTTTGACGCGTTCTTCTTTTCCTTTTTTCACAACCACCAGCATGCGTTCCTGGCTTTCCGAAAGCATAATTTCGTAAGCCGTCATATTTTCTTCGCGCAAAGGAACCATGTCGAGATTAATATCCATCCCCGATTTGCCCTTGGCACTCATTTCGGAAGTAGAGCATGAAATTCCCGCCGCGCCCATATCCTGAATGCCTACGATCAGGTCTTCCTTAATAATTTCGAGCGTCGCTTCGAGCAGAAGTTTCTCGGTAAACGGGTCGCCCACTTGCACCGAAGGTCTTTTCGATTCGGATTTTTCGGAAATTTCTTCGGAAGCAAAAGTAGCGCCGTGAATGCCGTCTCTTCCGGTTGAAGAGCCGACAATCATTACCGGATTGCCTTCTCCTTTTGCTACTGCCGATGCGGTACGGTTAGTATTAACGATTCCGATTGCCATGGCATTCACAAGCGGATTGTATTTATACGACTCGTCGAAATAAACTTCGCCTCCAACTGTCGGAACGCCGAAACAGTTTCCGTAATCGGCGATTCCTTTTACCACTCCTTCAAAAAGATAGCGGGTTCTCGGATCGTCGAGAGAGCCGAAACGGAGGGAATTCAAACAGGCTATAGGACGCGCGCCCATAGTAAAGATATCTCTCAATATTCCGCCTACGCCGGTAGCGGCGCCCTGATACGGTTCGACGGCTGAGGGATGATTATGACTTTCGATCTTAAAAGCAACAGCCATTCCGTCGCCGATGTCTACCAAGCCGGCGTTTTCTTCGCCCGCTCCGACAAGCAATCTGCCGCCCGAACGCGGCAGCGTTTTTAATAGGGCAATCGAATTTTTATAACTGCAATGCTCGCTCCACATTACGCTAAAAATTCCGAGTTCGGTAAATGTGGGAATCCTGCCGAGTCGTTCGCAAATTGTTTTATATTCTTCTTCGGTTAATCCGTGCTCGAGGGCCAATTCTAAATTTACTTCCGGTTCTCTCATATTCATTCTCTTTGGAAATTTTAATTACGAATATAACAACATTTCAGCTTTTTCACTCCCTTGATTTTTCGGAAAGAAATTTTAATGATTTGACGCCCGCCGAGATATGTAAAACTGCAAATTCGAA
This sequence comes from Melioribacter sp. Ez-97, assembly GCF_051488665.1. Taxonomy (NCBI): domain Bacteria; kingdom Pseudomonadati; phylum Ignavibacteriota; class Ignavibacteria; order Ignavibacteriales; family Melioribacteraceae; genus Melioribacter; species Melioribacter sp. Ez-97. The sequence goes on from NZ_JBPSEG010000005.1 coordinate 97,625, forward strand.
TTAACGCTCTTTTTCGCATTGAGGTCCTCAATTTCGACCTCAAGAATATATTTCCCGGATTCCAAATCTTTTATATCCAGCCGGATAAAAAGCGGAATGTCACCGTTATCCGTTTTGTATTCGTTTGTTAACGTTATCGACCTGCTTACGGAAAAAAGATTTTTTAAGATGGAAAAGATTCCGGTTCCTTCTTCGTTCCGCGTTATTTTTATTTTTTGTCTGAATTCCACAGCTCCGTTTCTTTTTTTCGCAAGATTATAAATTTCGTAATACAAGAAAATTTTATTCCCGACCGTATCGACCGTATGAGGATTTATTGAGTATTGCCTTCGATTCAGAATACCTTCGTCGTTAAAATAAACGGAATCGGCAAGCACAAGCGAACTGAGGGACAATGACTTATTGAAATCCGGCACATTCAATTTTCCTCTTTTTACGCAAGTATGTCCGGTATTATTTTCAATCATCTCGAAGGAATAATATCCGCTATCAGGCTTTAAATCAGCAATAAATTCGTTTACTTCCCCGCCCGCGCTGTAATTTCTATTCTTCACAATTTTTTCTAGTTTGTTGTGATATTCATCGAAAAAGAAAAAGCCGGTTTTCATATTCAAACTGTCCCTATTCGATTTCAAACTGTCGGGCATCTTAAAAACAAAATGCATTTCGGTTTTCGAAGGATCCGAAAAAGATTTAAAATAATACTCTTTGTGAGACATCGTAAATTCATTGCCCTCATAAAGAGGCGCGTAGCGGGAATAATACGATTTTCTCAGATATTGAATAAACTCGTGAGAATTAAACGCGTATTGAGAAACAACTTTTTCTTTATCCGCTGGCGGCGCGCTGAAGATAAAATTATCGCTTAACGCCATGTCCGTAAATCCGAAACTGAATTGACCGTAATCCCAGACGTCGGTCTTCATTTCGTAGCCCGCTTCTCCCATCGATGGTCTTATTCTCATTATATTCAACGGCTCCCCGTAGCGCAAAATCACTTCTCCCCGGTCGGTCTGCCATCCTTTCTTTTCATCGTTATCAAAAAAAAGATTTGCAAAAGTTATTCTGGAATAATGTTCGAGGAGTCTTTCGTTGTAATCGGTCAAATATAACGGGTCGTTTACGTCCCAATAAAATTTTATAAAGCGCTTTTTCTTGTATTCGTTTTCTCCCATAATCTCATCATAAACGGGCTGTAACATTTTTACAACCGATTCGTAATCGTATTCTTTTCTTTCTTCGGGAGTCATGTACCGGAAGCCGCGTATATAAAACCTGCCGCTTTCTTTAAATTTGCGCAGTTTATAGTAACATAAGCCGAGAGAGAGATTTATTTTTGCGTCTTGCTTCTTAAACCGGTAAATGCGTTCTAAGAAACTGACGGCTTTTTCGTATTCGCCCGCTTTCATATATAACAGGGCAAGTTTATAGTTGGCTTCATAATTGATGGAATCAATCGACAAAACCGCGAGATAATACTTCTCCGCTTCCTTAAAATCTTCGTTGGCATATTCCTGCAAACTTGCATAAAACTCATCGCTCAATTTCCGGTAAGAATTATTGTAATTGGTAAAGTCCTCGTCTTTTAATTCCGCGAGTTTCAAATACGCTTCGATAGAATTCGGATCGAGTTTAAGAATTTCTTTGTATTCTCCGTAAGCCGAAACTCGCGCAAAGTCTTTTAATATCGATGCGTATGCAAGTCTGTATTTTAAATTGCCCGGTTCCAGCAGCGCAGCTTTTTTGAGCAACCGGTAAGCTCTGTTTCTTTCCGAATAATCTTTTTTAGTCGATTTCAAATTTCCCAACAAGAAGTACAGTTCGGGTTCTTCGAATCTTTCGGTCGATTTTTCCAGTAATTTTTCAGCCGATAAAGTATCGCCCGTATCAAGATAATGCCTCGATAGATTAATGTAATACGTAACGCTGTCCGGCTGCCGGGACAGAGCAAATGTCGCGCTGAGCAAAAGAATCGCTGCTATTTTTAATATGAATTTTTCCGATGCAACCATTTTTCGACAAGCCACGTCTAAAAGACCGAGCAAAAGAACCGTCGCCAAAATTTTGAGCACGGAGAATTCTTTATTCTGTTTAATAATATCTTACGACGATCCGAAAAACATCCAGCGATATACGGGGAAGCTTGACGACGCAAGCGGGGATGTCGTATCGATAATGCTCGACACATTCGGCGACAGAAAGACCGCGTATAAATTTGCAGTTTCAGCCTCCAACGTAAGAGCCGACTGCCGGCTGCTCGACGACGCGCGTAATCGGGATTACAATTGGGACGGTATCTGGTTCTCGGCGGCAAAAATCTATAACTGGGGCTTTGTCGTCGAAATTGAAATTCCGTATAAATCGCTTCAATACGACGAAAATCTTCAATTCTGGGGATTGGATTTCGACCGCTGGATACCTACGCTGAAAGAAGATTTATACTGGTGCGTTTACGAACAAAACGAAGGACAGCGCATTTCAAAATTCGGCAAGCTTGTCTTCGATCAATTCAAACCATCGGTAAAAGGATTGAATCTTGAAATTTATCCCACTACTTACGGTAAATACAGCAGTCTCGACAATAAACTCAAGCCCAATTTCGGTCTCGATATTTTTTATAACCCGTCTCCGCAATTGACATTCCAGGCGACCGCTAATCCGGATTTTGCACAAATCGAAGCCGACCCGTACAATTTCAACATTACCAGATACGAAACCTACTTTTCCGAAAAGAGGCCGTTTTTTATTCAGGGCAATGAAATTTTTATGCCCGCGGGCAAACAACGCAATTGGGGATTCTACAGACCGATGGAACTATTCTATTCGAGAAGAATCGGGAAATTGCTGCCGGGCGGCAAAGAAACGCCGATTAATTTCGGCGCAAAAGCATTCGGAAGAATCGGCATGTGGCAATACGGCGGCTTTATTGCAAGAACTCCGGAAGTCGAATATACCGAAGACGATTCTGCTAAAATCGAACCTGCAGCACTCTTCGTTTCCGGCAGGCTGAAACGTCAGATTATGGAGAATTCCGAAATCGGAGTATTATTCGTAGGCAAACAAACAGCCGGCGGCTCCGACGGCGTTCTCGATATCGACGGAGCTTTCAGAAATTCCAACTGGCAACTTGCATATCAGCTTGCTCGGTCGATTCAAAATTCTAAAGGAGATTATGCGGCTTCGATGGGATATACGAACATGACCAACGACTGGATTATTATGTTTCGATCCCGTTACGTAGGCAGCGAATTCAATATCGACCAGGTAGGTTACGTTCCCTGGCGCGGAACTTTCGAAGCGGTAGGACTTGCCGGACCGGTCTGGTTCATGGACAAAGGCGCCGTATCTCAAATATTGATTTATACCGGACCGGCAGTCAATTACGAAAAAGTGGACGCTTACGCCGACAGGGCTTGGATTTTCGGATTTAACATGCAGTTCAGAAGCCACTGGGGATACGAAATTAACACCGATTACGGAAAAGCAAAAGACGACACGGTTAAATACGATTATTACTCAGTCAGTTTCAGCTCGTGGATCAATCCCGATCCTTCCTGGTGGGGAAACGTTTGGGGAGGATATTCGAAGACCTACAATTTTTCGAGAGAATATCTTGCATTCTACAGCTGGGCAGGCGCGAGCTTCGGCTGGAACATAACCAATTTCATCAGCATCGGCGCTTCGGGTAACCTCTGGATTGAAGGCAATCCCGACAACAATATTGAAGAAATAACATTCAATACACGACCGTGGATTTCCGTGACCCCTTTGAACGACTTGAATTTCTACATCTATATCGACAATCTTTTCCTCAGGTCTTCGGATCAAATGGAAAGAATATTCGTAGGCGCTCTCTTCTCGTATCAATTTCTTCCGAAGAGCTGGATTTATCTGGCAATAAACGATTTACGCGAACGGAACGATATGCGCGCCATGGCTTCAATCGAAACCGTCAGCGTATTTAAAATAAAATACTTATACTATTTCTGATTTTTACTATTCACACGAAATAAAATCGACGAACTAAAAAGTCGTCCAGTAATACAGGTAAATATAGACCAGCGGAGCGCTGAATATCAGCGAATCGAAACGATCGAATATTCCGCCGTGTCCCGGTATGATCGAAGAGGAATCCTTCACTCCGGAATCTCTCTTCAACATACTTTCTACAAAATCGCCCGCCTGCCCAAACACTCCTATAATCAATCCAATAACAATCCCGTCTTTAAGCGAAAGCACATCGAGCAATAAAAGTTTAAAAACAATCATTGTCGCCACGGCAAAAACCAAACCTGCGATAGAGCCTTCCCAGCTTTTGTTTGGACTGATTCTCGGAAAAATTTTATGCTTGCCCAATGCCGTTCCTATAAAATAGGCGGCGGAATCGCATACCCAAATAGAAGCCAAAATTCCAATTATCAAATAACCGCCGTTATCGTAAAGAAAGAACGAATCGCTGTAAAATTCCCGTATTGCCACGAGCGCGGAAGAAAACAACCCGACATAAAAAACGCCCGTCAAAGTAGAGCCAATGTTTGCAACAGCCGATTCTTTATTGCGAAACATTTCCCACAGCAGCGTAACGGCAACGATCGAAAAAGCCAGAATTTCAAATTCTACAAAATAAAAGTAGGCGTTAAATATCAACGCGGCTATCGCTATTACTCCGGCAATAACATTCGGATAAAATTTCCTTTTTTTCAACATACCGGCAAATTCGACAAAGGAGACAATTCCTACGAACAAAGCAAAGAAGAGAAACGGTCCTTTGCCGGCTACTGCAAGAAACAGAATTATGGGAATTCCGAAAAGAGCAACTATTACACGTTTTGTAAGATTACTCTTCATCGCCTTCTTCCTCCGTATTTTGCGCGCGGCTATTGATATCGCGTATTATTTCCAGAGCAGATTCGGCGTCATCCCTTTTCACCAGAATTTTAATGACAGCCAGATCGCCCACCGTGGGATAGTTTCTGTCTTTTTGAGATAAAATGAGAGTTTCGATATCCGCGCTTTCCAGATTCGCTTTATACATTTCCGCTTCGATATTGTCGGAACATGTATAAACAACCACCCAATCTTCGGGGTGCAGCAAATGTCCCTCGAATTCTTCTCTTGTTACCAATGGCGTTCCGCAATCGGGACATTCTTTAATTCCTTCCACATATTCGTACTCGCATTTCGGACAAATCATATTTCACCTTTCGTTTGTTCTTCTTTTAATTTATACGTTCTGTTTACATAAAAAATAAAAGCGGCAAAGAGAATTATTAAGACCGTCAAACTAATAAAATATATTAAAATATCTTTTTCCGGAACAACATTCGAGCTTATCAATTCCTGTTCGCCAAAAATTAAATAGGCTGTGACAGCGAAAAAATTATTAAGGAAATGCAGCGACATCGGCACAAAAATCGACTCGCTTTTATATGCGGCATATCCGAAATACGTCCCGAGCGCAATCAACGGAATCAAACCATACGGATTGAAATGATAGATTCCGAAGAAAAAGCCGGTGATAAGCGCGCTGAGAAACGGCGAATATTTGAGCTGGAAACTCGAAAGAACATATCCCCTGAAGAAAACTTCTTCGCATATTGCCGGAACGACAGCTATAATAAATACAATCAGCGAAGCCTCGAATATCGAATTCGATACGAGCAAACTTCCGTATGCGCTTTCGAGCAGATTGTCGAGCTGGTCTACAATCTGTTTTATCGATTTAATCGCACCGTAGTTTTCCGCCGCTTTGGTGATTAAATAGTTCTGAATATAGAGATAATTTTGCAGCAACGGAGTAATTATTATCATCCCGATCACAAAAAGAAATATCTCTTTTTTTGCGGGCAGCTTGAATTTGAGAATCGAAGTTACGTCGGTATAAATAAATTTAGCCAGCAAAAGCGAAGGCAAAAGAATCAAAAGAATTTGTCCGCCCGCGGTCAATAATCTTACAGCGTTGACGTCGGCTTTGTCAACTTCGAATCCGAATATCAAGAGCGTCAGAAGCGCCCCCCCGAATTGATATAAAACAAAGACCAGCGCTAGTCCCAGAAATGCCGCGCCCGCAGGCGTAATGCTTATTTTAATCTTCTGTTTTTTATCTTCGCCGTCATTTAACCCGGGAAGAGAATTTCTTTCTTCGTCCATAATTTTTGCTATTTTTGTTATAAACTTATGACAATATAATAAATTAGAATACGAAAAATAATGACCTTCAAAACCAAATATTTTGCAATTGTTTTCGTTCTGACAATCTTATGGGGCGGAACGATAAAAACCTTTGCGCAGGAAATCGACATCAAAGACGCTCTTATCGATATTGAAAAAGGGGAAATCGATAAAGCGGCTGAATTTCTGAAACAAAATTATTCCGATTCGGATCCGTCGATTTTATTTCTCGACGCGGTATTAACCAAAGACGGAAAGAGCGCGCTGAATAAATACGTTTATATTATCGAAAAATTTCCGGCGAGCCGTTACGCAGATGCGGCATTGTACAGAATCTTTACATATTACTATTCTTTGGGAGCTTACAACAAAGCGGAGCGTTATCTCGATTTGCTCAAGTCAAAATACCCTGCGTCCCCCTATTTGAGATTTACAAACAGAAACCTGCCCGACTCCACAGACGAAGAAGGCGAAATAATCGAGTACAGGTATGCAGTGCAAGCCGGCGCATTCTTAAAAAGGGATAACGCCGAACGTCTTGCAGATCAGCTGCAAGCAGAAGGATTCGAATGCGAAATAATAAACAGGGAAATCGGAGGCAGTATATTCAATATAGTTCTTGCGGGTAAATTCGAGAATGAAAAGGACAGCCGACCGCTTCTCGAACTGCTCGAAAATAAATTCAGTATTAAAGGAAGATTAATCGACCTCGACCGGAACAGGTGAAGCGCCGAACAAAGTGGCTGAAGTTGCCCGCGTGATTTCGATTTTCACATAATCGCCAACTTTTATATCGTCCCGCTTCGGAAATACCGCAACTTTATTCGTATCCGTTCTGCCGGACAAAAATTCATCCGATTTTTTACTAACTCCTTCAACCAGCACAACTTCTTCTTTGCCTATCAAAGACTGGTTTATTTCATACGAAATCTGCTGTTGAAGATCGATTATTTCGTTCAATCTTCTGATTTTAATTTCTTCGGGGACGTCGTCTTTCATGCTGTAAGCTTTAGTTCCTTCACGCGGAGAATACTTGAACATGTAGGCGCCGTCGTATTTTACTTCTTTCATAACTTCGAGAGTCATGCGGTGGTCTTCTTCGGTTTCTGTCGGAAAACCGGCAATAATATCGGTAGAAAAACTGACTCCTGGAATAATATTGCGCGCTCTTTCAATAAGGTTAAGATAATGCTCTATGGTATAAGTTCTGTTCATCAATTCCAGAATTCTATTAGAGCCCGATTGAACGGGAAGGTGAATATAATTGCAGATATTGTCGTGTTCGGCGATTGTATAGAGAAGTTTATCCGACAAATCCTGCGGGTGAGAAGTGGTAAAACGGATTCTCATATCCGGAGCGGCGTTAGCGCATGCGCCGAGCAAATCCGCAAAATCCCTTCCCTCGTCGTTATAAGAATTGACATTCTGTCCCAGCAGTGTCACTTCCTTGAAATTTCTTTCCGACAACGATTTAATTTCGTTGACTATCGAATCGAGCGAACGGCTTCGTTCCCTTCCCCTTGTAAACGGCACTACGCAAAAAGTGCAGAATTTATCGCAGCCTCTCATAACCGATATCCAGGCGCTTATGCCGTCTTCCCTGTATGGAATAATATCGTCGTAAGTCTCGGTTCGCGACAGTTTAACGCCGATTCCTTTTTCGCCCCCGAACGCATGATCGATATATTCGGGCAAGCGTCTGTATTCATCCGGACCTACCACAACGTCCACAATCTTTTTTTCTTCGATAAGTCTTTTCCTGAGGCGTTCAGCCATGCAGCCCAAAATTCCGATGACTGCCTGAGGATTTTCCCGTTTGATTCGTTTCAAATGGTCGAGCCGGTGAAATATCTTCTGCTCGGCATTGTCTCTTACGCTGCATGTATTCAAAAGTATTACGTTTGCGTCGTCGATATTACGCGTAACTTCAAAGCCTTTGTTCTTTAAGATTCCCATTACCAATTCGGAATCGGCAAAATTCATCTGGCATCCGTACGTTTCGATATATACGCTGTTTTTATTCATACTTTCCTGTAAATTTGAATTCGAGCTACAAAATTAAACAGATTCCGACTGATTAACAAGACGAGAGGTGTTAATTTACAGCCTCTGCTTTCAGGCTGTATGCCCCGGTCAGTTCCGATATTTTTTCGGTAAACATAATCATGAATTTGAGTATATCTTCGGGATTATTAAAATTATTCGTTATTTCGAGTTTAAGCAGATCCTTTTGCTGAACGAAGCGCACTTTCTTGCCGAAGTTCGAGTTGATGTATTCGAGTATACTGACAAATTTATTTTTATAATAATCTTCCCTGCTCCCTTTGGGCAGAATTACAATTACTTTTTCCCTTTGGATTACAATCCTTTCCCACAAAGCAAACGAAGCGTAAAAACGGAGGCGCGCCACGTCGATCAAGTTTACCACGACTCGCGGCATTTTGCCGAAGCGGTCTTCCATTTCTTCAATAATTTCTTCTGATTCTTCGATTTTGACCATCGAAAACAAAGCCGTGTAAAAGCCAAGTCTGTCGGACTGATCGGGCATATAACCGGCGGGGATGCCGATTTCAAAGTATGTATCGATTGTAGGTTCGGAGCGTTCGACTTGTTTGGGCAGATCGCTGAATATTTCTTTGAACTCGCTTTCTTTCAGTTCTTCCACCGCTTCGTCGACCAGTTTAAGATAGAGGTCGAAACCGACAGAGTCGATAAATCCGCTTTGTTCAGTGCCCAGTAAATTTCCGGCTCCTCTAATCTCAAGGTCGCGCATCGATAAACTGAAGCCTTCTCCCAAATCGGTATACTCCTCGATTGCCTGCAGACGGCGGAACGCTTTTTTTGTAATAGTATTGACTGAAGGCACAAGGAAATAAGCGTATGCCTGCCTATCGCTACGTCCTACTCTGCCGCGCAGCTGATGCAGCTCCGCCAGTCCGAATCTGTCGGCGCGATTGACTATTATGGTATTTACACTCGGAATATCAATACCCGATTCGATAATTTTAGTCGAAATGAGCATGTCGTATTTTTTTTCGAGGAAGTCGTGAATCACTTTTTCGAGCTGTGCGGGTTTTAACTGTCCGTGAGCAATTCCGACTTTAATTTCCGGAATATGCTTCATGATATATGCGGCTATCTTTTCTATCGACTGCACTCTGTCGTGTATAAAATAAACCTGTCCGCCTCTTTTAATTTCGTTAAGAACCCACTCTCTTACTTTTTGAATGTCGAACGAATCAACTTTAGTAAAGATCGGCTGCCTGTTAGGCGGAGGAGTAGCAATAATCGAGAGGTCGCGCGCGCCGAGCAATGAAAGATTCAAAGTTCTCGGTATTGGCGTCGCCGTAAGCGTCAGCGTATCAACGTCGGCTCGCAAAGATCTTAATTTTTCTTTTGCCATTACTCCGAATCGGTGTTCTTCGTCGATTATTAAAAGCCCCAGATCCCAGAAGCGGATATCTTTCGACAACAACCGGTGCGTTCCTATTATAATGTCAACTTCGCCGCGAGCAAGTTTTTCGACAATCTCTTTTTGTTCTTTAGCCGACCGGAATCTCGACAGGACTTCAATTCTCACGGGGAACTGAGCGAGCCTGTCACGAAATGTGTTGTAATGTTGTTCTGCCAAAATCGTAGTGGGCACAAGCAGCGCTACCTGCTTATTGTCGTTTACGGCTTTGAAAGCCGCTCTTACTGCAATCTCGGTTTTACCGAATCCTACGTCCCCGCAAACGAGCCTGTCCATCGGAATTTCATTTTCCATATCGGTTTTAACTTCTTCGGTAACTCGCGCCTGATCTGGAGTGTCTTCGTACATAAAAGAAGCTTCAAGTTCCTTTTGCCAGATGGTATCGGGACTGAAAGCAAAACCTTTCGACATTTTTCTTTTGGCGTAAATAGTAATAAGCTGTCGGGCGGCTTCTTTGATTTTGTTTTTTACTTTTTTCTTTGTCGATTTCCACTCGCCGGAGCCGAGCGTCGAAAGATTCGGTTTGGCGTTGTCTCCCGAAGAATATTTTTTGACAAGCGACAGATAATTAAGATTAACGTAAACCACACCGCCCTCGGCATACAGAATCTTTATCGATTCCTGTTCCACATTGCCGATTTTGATCGTTTGTAAACCGGCATATTGACCGATTCCGAAATTTTCGTGCACCACATAGTCGCCTATTTTAAGGTTCGATAGGTCTCTGGCTTTCGATTTTTTCGACGCCCTTTTAACCTTTTTCTGAGCTTCGGAAAGCCGCGTTCTGTACGGTTTATTGAAAATCTGATAATCCGTCATCAGGAGAAACCGGTCTTCCTTCACTGCAAATCCCGATTTCACCGGCAATTCGATAATCTTGATTAATCCGCTTTCATAATATTTTTGAACTTTCTCGTCGTATTCCGTTAACAAATCATTAAGGCGTTTTTTCTGAAGTTCGTTTTCAACCGCAATCAATATTTCGAATTCCCGGGCGGCGTATTTATTCAGAGACGCAAAGAGGAGCTCGTAATTTGAATTGATATGCGGAGCCTCGCTCAAACCGAGGTCTATCCTTTCGTCGCGAATTCCGATGTGATCTTCCAGAATCCAAAAAGCGTTTTTTTCGAACAGCGATTCCATCCGGAATTCGAGTTTATTGTTTCCATCAACTTTTTTATTGGAGTAATTATCGATTTCGTTATCATAAAGTTCGTATCTCAATTCTTCGTCGAGTTCGTCCTTACTGCCGTCGTCGGCTGCAACCGTTTCGTTACTGCTGCCGAGATTACCAAGGTGGTAATCCGAGGCAAAAACGTAGGGCGATTCGAGATAGTCGAAAATATCAGAAGTCATTTCGCCTTCGGCGCATGACGAAGCGAGAGTAACGGAATCGACTTTGTGAGTGGAGCGCTGCGATTCGGGATCGAAGTACCGGATCGATTCGATAAAATCTCCGTCGAATTCAACGCGGCAGGGCAATTTTTCACTGTAGGACCAGAAATCGATTATCGATCCGCGCAGCGCATATTCGCCCGGCTGATCTACATATTTATCCTGGTCGTAATTGATCAGGTTGAGATATTCGATGAGTTGATCGTACGGGAGCTCTCCGCCTATTTCGACTTTTGTTGTGTTCTTTCCCAGTGTATCTCTGGAAGGAAGTTTCACCTTGAGCAGTTCATAAGTAGAAACGAGAATGAACGATTTGCGGTTCGAAATGTCGGTTAATTTTTCCTGAATGTCGTCGCCTTCTAAATCTTCGAGCGCAATCAAATCGTCCGACAAACCGAGCAAAGCAATCTCGACGCTCAACTCCTTCAGCTCGCGGGGCGATGCAGCCAATATCAATATCTGCATCCCTTTGCGATAAAAAGATCGAACAAAAAGACTCTTGAACGAACCTTCCAATGGCGATACGAAAACTTTCTTTTGCTTTCGTTCAAGCAACCCGGCAAGTTTACCGTACGGCGTTAATTTTTCTATAATTTGTTCACTCATAATGTAATTCATTTAAAACGGCGCACGCTTTCCTTCTTTCTCTGAAGGAAAGCGGTTTTACAAATATATTTTCAAATACGACTTTACTCAAACCAACAGTTCAAGGGCGTTCTTAATTCTTTTAATTCCTTCCGCTATCCTGTCCATCGAAGTAGAGAATGAAATTCTAATGCAATTTTGATTGCCGAATGCTATACCCGGAACAACCACAACGCGCGCTTCGTTCAAAAGAAAAAGGGAAAATTCGAATACGTCGTTAATAACTTTGTCTTTGAATTTTTTGCCGAGATAATAAGCTACGTTAGGGAATATATAAAAAGCTCCTTCGGGTTTGGATAAAACTATACCTTCGATCGAATTTAATTCTTCGAAAATAAAATCTCGTCTTTTTTCGAATTCCTTTCGCATAATCTCCACGGATTCCTGCGGACCTTTTAAAGCTTCCAGCGCGGCATACTGGGAAACAGTGGACGCGTTGGATGTGGAATGGCTTTGTACTTTTGCCATTGCTTTGATAATTTCCCGATCCGCAGCCGCATATCCTATACGCCACCCCGTCATCGAATAAGCTTTCGAGTGTCCGTTTACCAGAACCGTTCTTCTTTTGATATCTTCGCCGAGAGAGGCTACGCTTTGGAAGCGGAGACCGTCATAAATTATCTTCTCGTAAATTTCATCGGTCAAAATCAGATAATCGCCTTTCCGGAACGTTTCTTTCAAAGCGTTTAATTCGTTTTCATGAAACAAGCTCCCCGTAGGATTAGACGGATTACATAAAATCAACATTTTTGTATTCGGAGTTAGAGAGGATTCCAAAAGTTCGGGCGTTAATTTATAGCCCGCTTCGATTGAAGTATTTATAATAACGGGATTGCCTCCCGCCAGTTTGACCATTTCGGGATACGACACATAATATGGAGCCGGAATCAGTACGTCGTCGCCTTCGCCCACAAGCGCTTGGATGGCGTTATAAACGCACTGCTTAGCCCCGTTCGACACAATTATTTCATCGGTAGAATAAGAAAGTCCGTTATCCTTTTCGAGTTTCTCAGCAATTGCGCCGCGCAGTTCGGGAATTCCAGTATTTGCCGTATATTTGGTTAAATTCAGCTCGATGGCTTTTATTGCGGCGTTTTTGATATTATCGGGCGTCGGTAAATCGGGCTCGCCCACGCTGAAATCCACAACGTCTTCGCCTTGCCGGCGCAATTCGATAGCCCTTTGAGCAATCTGCATCGTAAGAGACGTTATGGCGCGATTTATTCTTTCGGGAAATTCGAAATTCATAATTTGATTATTGTTTTATTTTCAGTTGACAAAGATAATAAATTAACGTGTACCGAATTTATTCTTTCCATATAAAATCGAAAAGCAGATACGAAGCCGTTAACATAATAACGTCGTAGGATACCAGTACGAGTATCTCGGTCATCGAATCGGCAACGCTGTTTCCGTCCATTGCAAATTTCGTGAGCTCGAGGAGAATTAAAATGAGCGGCAGAAGAATCGGAAATGAAAGCACGGGATAGAGCGTCCCTTTGGAGGAAGCCTTGGATATAATAGCCGCGATTATAGTGGAAGAAACGGCAATTCCGACATTCCCCAGCAAGAACGCAATTAAGAAGAGCAGATAATTATTTATAATAAAAGATTCGAAGAGGACTGCAAAGAGAAAAGTAATTGCAAAGTTCATAAGAAATACAAGTATAAGGTTGAAAAGCAGTTTGCCAGAAAAAATAGTGGACGGCGCAGCTATCAAATGGAGAGTAAGAGTAGTGCCGCGCTCCTCTTCGGAAACGAACGCTCTGGAAAGACCCGACATCGCCGAGAAAAAAATAACCACCCACAACAATCCTCCGGTCAAATATTCGCTTATCTTTTCGCTCCCGATCGAAAACATTATTACGCTTATGGTAACAAGAATAAACATCGAAAGGGCATTTAAAGCATAACGCGTTCTTAGCTCCGATTCCCAGTCTTTTTTGAACAGATAATAAGCTTTCATATTAATTGCCGTTATTCTTAAAATTTTCCAGATTGATTATTTCGCCGCAGAGCGCAAGGTCGGATTCCTCGTTCGACGCTATTATAAAAAGTTTATCGCTTCGGTTTTTGTCGATAATTTCATAAACCTTTTCTTTTCCCGGAGTATCCAGATTAGACGTCGGCTCGTCGAGGATTACCATCCGCGGGTTGTGAATCAACGCAAAGATAAATTTCAGACGCTGTTTCATACCGGAAGAATAGCCTCTGATAACGTCGTCTTTCCTTTTATAAATATTCAACTCGTTTAAAAGATAGTCCGCATATTCTTCGTCGAATCCGACTCCCCTGATTTTTGAAAAATAGAGGAGGTTTTCACGCGCGGTAAATTCGTCGTAAAGAAACAAATAAGGCGAAACAAATCCGATGTAATTGTGAAGACGTTCGTAATTTATCTTTTTGTCTCCGTCAAGATGAATTACTTTTCCTTTTGTAGGAGAAATCAAATTGGCGATAATTTTAACAATCGTCGATTTTCCCGAACCGTTGGGACCGGCGACTCCGTAAATATTACCGGAATCGAAACGATGATTGACGCCGTTAAAAACAAGTCTTCTGCCGAAGTACTTTACAAGATTTTCAAGAATTACGCTGTAATTATTCATTAATCACCACGAATTTTCCTTTTTTAGTCTCGTCGTCCGCTTTAATAACATAAAAATAAATTCCGGATGAAAGCCTTTCGCCGCTTTTGTCAAGCGCGTCCCATTTAATCAGATTTTTATCGGAAACAAAAACCCGGAGTTCTCCTGAAAAAATTAAGTCCATGTCGATCGAAAAAACATACAGATCTGCCATGCCGCTCAAAGAACGGGGAGACGGCAGATAAATAAAATTATCCGTAGCATAATTGAACGGCTGCGGGAAAGGAAATTCTTCTCTGGTTATAACAGTTGTGGAATCGATCAATCTGTTATTCAACACCGAATTTTCGGTAATAAGAAATGAGGATTGGCAAACCAATTTGGAATAATAATTATCGGTAATCCATCTGTAGCCTCCGTCGTCGTGATCGGCAAGGAAATATTTAAGAGGTAATTCGGACGAAGGATTTTGCACTCCGTTTGTAACGTCGCTGTTCGAGAGAATTGCAGTGAGAGTGTCGACAAGCGAAACAAAAGAGATGTAATTTACAGAAGCGGGTCTGGTATTAATATCCACCGAAACGACCGGCTTGTCGAAATCGATATTCATCAGGGGTTTTATTACGGGATAGTTTTCCGCTTCTTCGAAATACTTGCCCGGTTTTGATCTGTATCCGGTAAAATAAATCCAGTTCGAAAACTCGGCAAATTCCGTCTTAAAGTCGGAACCGTATTCTTTAATGGCGTCGGCAATAGCATAAAGCGCGCGTTCTTCTTTCATTAACTCCCAGGTTCTTTTGAGTATTTCGAATCCGAACCTGTCTTTCAAAAAGATATTCCAGATTGCGAGATTGTAACCGCTGTTCTGAGAAAACGAACGGTTCGTATTTACAAAATACGAGTAGATGTAAGCGTAATAATCGTTGATGTCGTCGAATACAAACTCTTCCATTGCCGTTGAAGAAAGCTCGTGATAATACTGATCGGTCGACCTGTAGATATAATTTCCCACCTGGATTGCATGATGGAATTCGTGAGCTGCCGAAACCCTTGCGCCGTCGATACCCTGAGTGTAATAACGGTCGAAGTCGTTGTCGATAACAATATAACTTGTATAAGTTTCCGTCCCGATCAAATCTTCCGTTCGCGTTTCCCCGTAGAGACCGCCGCTCATGTTCTGAATGTAGACGTCGTACCTGTCGTCTCCTCCGCCGTAATCTTTGGGAGGCGGCGGATATCCCAGTATATTAACTTCGTAGTTATAGACAGAATCGAGAGCTTCTGACAAAAGATTCAAATCGTAAGCAGGTTTGTGCAGTCCCGATTTATTAAAATGGATTCTAAAAAAACCCGATTTAGTGACAAAACTCGTATCCGTCTGAGGTCTGCTCAAATATGACGACAAAATCTGACGCTGTTTTATGCTGAAGTTCGAATAGTTTTCTTTGATTTGATTATAGATGCCGGTTCCGCATTTTACGTAATCGCCCGGCGAGTAGACCGCTGATTTCAAACCGGACTCATAACGTCCTCTCGTATAAAGAAAATAATTGTAAAGCGAATCGAGATTTTGAGCATAGTAATCGATCGTAATAAATAACGCCAGCAGAAAGAACAATTTCTTCATCTAAGAATTCTCAATTTAATTATGTTTTTATCGGACCCGGGAGCATAAAGGATCAGGTCGCTATTATTTTTAAAAGGAATTGAAATATAATTATTAACTGTGTCAGAATCCAAAACGGTACCGGTTTCAACCGTTTTGAAATTATCCGTCAAAACTATTTTTCTCAAAATGTTTTTCACCGCGTCTACAAAAAATACTTCCAATCGATTTCCCTTCTTTTTGAATTGAAAAGCGCGCTCGACCGGTCTTGTATTTTTGAATTCGCGCGCCACAATCTTGTCGTTTGCAAGCAGGACAAATTTGGCATTGTCCCCTTCCGTCAGTATTGCCGCTGCAATCGATAAGTTTGATTCCGGGTCGTTATAAATCTCGAGGTAAATCTTTGTTAAATCCGAAAGATTGTACGCTCCTAAATAAACGCTGTCCGCCATAGCGGCAAATCTTTTAATATCTTTTTTTACTAAAAACAGACTGTCGTTTTTATTAATCAAGGAATAGACCGCCGGATATGTTTCATATTCAAGCGCCGCCGCCAGTACGTCGGCTCCAGCGCTGTCAGCGCCCGAACGCACGAATCTGAAATCCCTGTAGTCGTATGTTTCCAGAAGCAGGCTCGATTTATTTTGCGTGAGGGCATAAATTCTTTGTCTGTCTTCCAATCGATCGTTAAATAAGAGCAAGTCTTTAATTCTTCCTTTTGTGTAAAGAATTCTGCGGGTCGGTCGGAACGAGTCGAGTCGCAGTATCTCAATTAAAGATGTATTCGGATTGTACAAGTAGAAATCGATTTTATTTTTGCGTTTGACGCTTTTGACTATACTGTAACTGTTCTGAAGAGGATATCGATAAAGAGCATCCGGTATCAATGCTTTTGAAAGAGTCGTCAAAATCAGGTTGTTTGAATTTTTATCTATATAAAAAAATGCTTCCGGAATATTGTGTTCGCCTGGCACAAATCCCAGCGAAAGCGCCTCGGCTCCAAAGCTCGTTATATCGGCATTCGCAAATTTATTTATCTTTGATATTACGACTATTTTACCGTTTCTCAATAGAAGCGCGAGTTTACTCGATCCTTTTTCTTTATAAACGGCAAGATCAACCAGGTTTCTGTCTTTATATACCGGCAGCGGTTCATAAAATTCCGAACCGCCTTTGCCGTAGATCAGATACACTTCGCCTTCGGAATAACTTGCAGTTAAAAGATCTTCGATTCCGTCGCCGTTAAAATCCGACACATTCAAGATATCCGATTTAACCGGGAGCTCGATTTCAAACTTGTTAAGGAACGACGAAACTGTATCGCCGACAAAAACGCTTAATCGGTCGCCGTACGAAATCAGCAAGTCGGTAAATCCGTCGGAATTAATGTCCGAAACAATCAGGTCTTCCGGGTAGTCGGAGAGTTCAATTTTTCTCGACTCGGAAAAAGATAATTCCTGATTGTTATAAAAAAACACAAGCCGGTTAGCAAAAATATCGTAGGCAACTAAATCGTTATAACCGTCGTAGTCAAAGTCCGCATTTGCAATCAAAGGGAAAACTCTTTCGTCGGTAATTTGTGAAAACGCATAATTGTTTTTTTCGGCATTAACCAAAGTCAAGCCTTCGAATGCATAACCGCTAACAATTATTTCTTTGAATCCGTCGTTGTCGAGGTCGACACAAGTAATTCGAGAGGGTATATCGTCAAACTTTTTAATTTTCTTTCTCGATATTATTCCGTTTTTCGAGACTGTAATAAAACCAATATTCCTGTTTTTTCTGGAAAGCCAGCAAAAGACATTAGAATTTTTAGTTGAGCCGTGGAATTCGAGATCGTTAATCGTCTGCCCGACATTGAACATGCGGTGTTTATTACCCGAAACAACCGCCATCAAATTTTTATTATTCTTCAACAGGACGAACTCATACGAACCGTCGCTGTCGAGATCGGCGGGTATAATCTTGTCAGGAAAAATTTCAGCGTTCTCCCTGAAGCCGTCAAAGAGAACCTCTGTTTTACAAAAACCGTTAATTGGGATTTGAGCGGATAACGAAGATGCAAAAAAAAGGAGAACCAGAAAAATATTAAGCGGTATTGAGTCTTTGCTTGCGCCTTTGAAGAGCTTCTTCGTAGCGTTTTTGTTCATCTGGTGTTTCCGGTTGTATTTCATTGGTTTCGACGGGTTTGCCATTTTCATCCACGCTCACAAAAGTTAAGAAAGCCGAATTAGTATGAATTTTTTTTCTTTCCACAAAAGATTCCGCATAAACTTCGACGCCGACTTCCATTGATGTTTTAAATGCTCTGTTGACAGAGGCAACCAAAGTTACCACTTCGCCTATTTTAATCGGGTGATGAAAATCAATTCTGTCGACAGAAGCCGTAACGCAAACTCTGTTTGAATGCTTTGCCGCCGAAAGAGCCGCGCAGATATCAATCCAGTGCATCAGTTGTCCGCCGAGCAAATACCCCAATTGATTTGCATGGTTCGGCAGAACCAATTCGGTCATCGTAACTGTAGAATCTTTAACTTTCTTAATTTGCCTTTGCCGTGAGTCCATTTAATTCCGTTTGTAATTTTTCGATTTCGCCCGCTCTTTCGTCGTCGGGATACCTTGCCAAAAATACGGCAATATCGTTTAGAGCGTCGTTAGTCATACCGCGTCTTACTTCGATTTGAATTTTACGGTATAAAGCCATCGGAGCGTACCGGGTGTCGTGATAAGTTTCGACTACAAAATCGTAATATTTCATCGCTGCTTTTTCGTATTCCATCTTTTCGTAAATAATACCGCTTTCATATTCCTTTCTGGCAAGCTTGTCGTTCAATTCCACAATTTTTCTTTCGGCTTCTTCCACTTTCGGATTAGCCGGAAAGATATCTATGAAAGCCTGAAATTCTTCGATAGCTTTTTTGGTATACGATTGGTCTAACTGAAACGGCGGCGAAAGGTTATAGTAAGAATCCGCCAGCATGAATTGCGCGTCGGGCACATGAGGGCTTGTGGCGTAATTTTGAATCAGCTTGCTGAATTCGTACGCCGCCAGAAGAAACTGTTCTCTTTTATAATAAGTCATAGCCAGATAATATTGAGCGTCGTCGCTTACGGTGCTTCCGGGAAACTGAAGCAATATGCTGTTAAATTCCAGAATCGCCTGTTCGTAGTCGCCGTCTTCATACAATTTCATTGCATAAGAAAAATATTCCTCTGCGTTAAATTTAGAGGTGTCTACCATCCCAGAACACGCCGTTACTATCAGGGCTATCGCTAATAATCTCTTATAAGGCATAAAATGAATTTCCGTTTTTGTATAACAAAAATATATAAAGATTGCCACTTAAAGAAATTTAATTGCTTCTGACGGTAAAGAGCAAAATTACCGAAGTAATTAAAGTGGCTACGATTAATACAGGCTGAAGGATATCTTTTAATTTTGTTTTATCCGGCAGCTCGCCCTGTTCGACGGGCAATTTCATCAAGTCGTTAACGGCATAATCATCGTACAGAACCGTGTCTTTTACCGAGCCGGAGAATAGCGCGTTTCCGAAACCGGATTCTTCGGGATAAATCAACATGCCGCTGATATACAAGCTGCGTTCGAGAAAATCGTCAGTAAAAAATCCCCGTTCGATTAACGAATACGACGTAGAGGCGTCGTTAATTACAAGAATAATTTTTTTCCCTCCGCCGTTTTCATACTCGAAACTATTCCGGAAATAATCAAGAAGATACGGTCTGAGACCTTCCAGCTTACGGGGCAAAGATATAATCAAGTTATAATCCTTGTTTGCAGAAAAAAGCGAAGCATGTTCCTTCAAAGCGTTGTCAAGTAATTCGTCAATTATTTTATTCTGCGAAAAGCTGTAATCGTAAGCTCCCGCAAACAAAAAGAGAATCAATATTTTTTTCCACAAGTTTGCCATTATCTTCTGCCGTCGGCAATCTCTTTCAGTCTTTTAATTCTCTCTTCGATAGGGGGATGCGTCGAGAATAATTTAGCGAACGATTTACCCGTAAGCGGGCTTACGATAAACATATGCGCAGTCGATTCCTTAGCCGTTCTCATGGGAATAACCTCATTTGCTCTTGAGAGTTTATCCAGAGCCGAAGCGAGTCCCATAGGATTACCCGAAACCAAAGCGCCTCCTTCGTCTGCCATAAATTCGCGCGAGCGCGATATTGCCAATTGAATGAGCATTGCAGCAATCGGAGCAATTATAATAAGAGCCAGCTCGTAGAAAATGTTGCCGTCTCTGTCGTCGCTTCTGCTTCCTCCGAACATTGCAGCCCAGCCCGCCATTCTTGCAATCAATGTAATCGTTCCGACCAACGTAGCTGCAATTGTGCCGACGAGAATGTCCCTGTTTTTAATATGCGTCAATTCGTGAGCAATTACGCCTTCCAATTCGTCTTCCGAAAGTATATTCATAATTCCGGTAGTAACGGCAACCGCGCTGTGTTCGGGATTCCTTCCCGTGGCAAACGCGTTAGGAGTTTGAGAATCGATTACGTATACTTTGGGCATAGGTAAATTTGCTTTCGACGCCAGATTTTCGACTATTCTGTAAAGAACCGGATATTCGGCGCGCGTAACCTCCTTGGCTCGGTACATCGACAATACAATCTTATCGGAGAACCAATACGAGCCGAAATTAAGAAGCAGCGAGAAGACAAAAGCGATAGTCATTCCGGTTTGTCCGCCCAAGAGATTTCCGACCAATAAAAAGAGCGCCATCATGACCGCCATTAAAGCCGCAGTTTTAAATCCGTTCATATATTACCTTCCAATTTGTTTTTGAATCTAACATTTTCAAAACGCTCAATGTTCCCCGGTGAGTTTTTAATAGCTTGCCTTTCTATTATAATATCGTTAAAATCGCTAAACAAAAAAATGACGCTATGAAAAATACGATTTTATTGGGAATATTACTTTTTAGTTTTTCGACTGCCTTTCCGCAAACATACAAATTTTTGAATCTCGATACGAGTCCGCGAGCTGCGGCTTTGGCGGGTGGATTCGTATCTGCAAACGACGATCCTAACGTGATTTTCTATAATCCGGCGGGAATAAACTTACTCGAAGGAATTCCGGTGTCATTTTCATTTGTAAACCACCTGATGGATATCAATTCGGCTTCTTTATCGGCGGTTAAAGAATATGACTTCGGGAAACTTGGCGCCGCGGTAAAATACGTTAGCTACGGCGACTTCACGAGAGCTACTTCAACGGGCGAAAAAACTGGCAATTTCGGAGCCTCCGACATCGCTTTCATTTTAGGCTACGGTAATAAACTCGACGAAAATTTTTATTACGGTATTAACACGAAATTTATCTATTCCAGCATCGACGAATACAGTTCTTCGGCGTTAGCAGTCGATCTGGGTTTGCATTACGAATTTTCCGAATCGATGTGGAATATCGGATTTTCCGTTCTTAATATTGGCAGCCAATTGTCGACTTATGCGGAAATAGACGAGGATTTGCCGCTCGACGTACGCGTCGGAGTTTCCAAACAACTAAAAAACGTACCGTTCCGTTTCTATTTTTCTTTGAACAAATTAAATGAGAATCAGGAGAGTATAGCCGACAGGCTTCGCAATTTTACATTGGGAGCGGAAATCAAATTAGGTCCCAGTTTCATATTACGTTTCGGATACGACAGCGAAAAGAGGAAAGAGCTGAAGATCGGATCAAGCGCCGGGCTGGCGGGTTTTAATCTCGGTTTCGGATTTAACGTTAAGAATTTCACGCTCGACTACGGATTTTCGTCGATGGGATTTATCGGTTCGATTCACAGATTCGGAATTTCGACCAATCTCGAATAATTACTTGCCGTAAGGCTTTTTCAAATATTGCTCGGCAAGTTTATGCGAATTGCTCCTTTCCCTCATCGTCAGCGCTTCACGATAATATTTTATTGCCTGCTGTCTGTCGCCTTTTAAGTCGTACAACATTCCCAAATAGAGCACGGTATTTATCAGAAAACCGGACTCTTCGTCTTTGTCGAGTTTGCGGGATAAGTTTTCGGAAATCTTAAAAAAGTAGATCGCAGAGTCGATATTGTTTGTATTCTTATAATTCAGTCCAACATAATAACTCGCTTCTCTCTTATAATAATCGTTGTACCCCTGCATACCTCTGACGCATTTCGAATAGATATCCCGGAATATTTCAGAGGCTTTATCGTACCTGTTTTCTTTAACAAAAGTTAATCCGTAATATTTCTGGAAGTTGGGATTATTCGGATAATCAGCCAAAAGAATCGAAGCCCACTTTCGGGTTTCGTCCATATTTTCCTCGAACTGAAAATTCAAGGTCATAAGAAAATATCTCGATTCGATACGTGCATATCTGCCTTTGAGCGCGACGTATTCGAGTTCGCTCAAGCCTTTTTCGCGGTCGCCGTTAGGAAAAAAGATCATAAAAGGTTTTACTGCGGGAAATTTTTCAGGAATAACTTCCGCATAATAATGATAGATGCCAAACCCGAATTGAACGTCGGGATTCTGCGGGTCGGCTTTATAAAATCGGTACAGCAGTTCGAGCCCTTCTTTGCCGTCGAACGCAGCTTTCAGCCATTTTTCTCGGATCCCCAACAATCTGCCTCTGAATCCGACCGCTCCGCCTTTGAAGAAAAGCGCGTCTCTATTGTTCTTGTTTTTATCCAGAATTCTATCGCAAATGTCAATAACTTCTTCCAGCTGTTCTATAAACTCGTCGTCCAAACTTTCGTCTTCGAGTTTAAGGAGAATACGCCACCAGGTAATCATCGCTTTAAAAAATTTTCCGGAAGGATGGGTGGGATATTCTTTAATAACGATATCGAATGTATTTTCGGCTTTTTCGAATTGAATCCCGTAAATCTGATCGATGCCCGCCTTTACGAGCGAGTCGTGTCGTGCCCAATCGTAATCCTGCGCGTCTACGTGCGATATTAATACTGTCAAGAATACAATCAGGTAAAAGAAATATTTCATGGCGCCTCTCTCAAACAAGCCCCGTGTCGATTATCCTGTTGATTTCTTCAATCTTCCTCTTAAAATAGTCGGCTTTTTCCGGATTGGATTTAGCAAGGTATTTGTAGACGGTTATGGCTTCTTTATAATTCCGCTGCGCCTCGTAAATTTTAGCCATTGTTTCCGTCACAATTCTTGTTTTCGGAATTTCCGGAGCGGCGATTATCGTGTCGTCGCCCGCATCGGGATTGTATTTGATGCGAGCTTTGCTCAATTCCTCCGCCAATTCTTCAAGTTTGTCTTCAATGGAATTCTTGCCTCCGTTTTCGACGGTCCGAAATTCGCGTACTTTCAGTTCATCGAGCGATTTGATTTCACTCTCTATCTTTTCTACTGTCTCGAGATAATATTGTCCGGAAGATGCGTTTTCATATAAAGAGGAAGCCGTATGAATATCCTCTTTGGCTTCATTAATTTTGCCCGCATAAGCATAAGCAATGGCTCTTATGTAATAGGCAGTCGGATAATCCTTATATTGTTCCAATCCCTTATTCAGAATTTCAATTGCTTCGTGCGGCTTCCCTTCGTCGAGCAATATTTTGCCAACGCGCGCAAATAGAGGCGAGCCGGGATTGAATTCGTAAATCAGTTTGATTTTATCTTCTGTAATTTTTCCGTTCAATTATAACCCGTCGTTTAACTGACGTTTCTTTATATAAGCCTGTCTCAGGGACATCAGAGACACGCCCGCAAAACCGGTAAAGAACATCAACTGAAACGGCAATGCGGCAATTTCCATAAAATAAATTGACGCAACGACTCCGATTAAACAATAAACCGCTAAAATCAACTCGACGTAAGTCGACGCCTGCACTCGGGTCGATTTGAAATACTTGTTTTTAATCGGATTGTCGTTTTTAGTAACCACTTTGAATTTCGGCGTTCTCACAAATTCGCTCTTACGATTCAGCAATCCTTCCATTACCGCGCGGGTGTTGTTCAAAGCCAGTCCCATACTTCCCGCCATGAAAAGCGGGAACAATACAATCCTTTTGCGCCAGTCGGGATAAACGTCTTTTTGAGCAAACATGTAAAAGAGAAACGAACCGATAAACGCAATGACAAAGATTGCCATTATGTTAAAAAAGCTCCAGTAAGGTCCGGCGTTCTTAATAAAAATCAGCGGAACGTTCAAAATACCTGCAAGCAAAATAAAAGGAAACACAATATTGTTTGTAAGATGAAAAGTAGAATGGAGTTTAAGTCTCAATGGAATGTCGGATTTCCAGACGAGCGGCAGAATTTTTTTAGCCGTTTCAACCGCGCCTTTTGTCCATCTGAACTGTTGAGCTTTGAACGCGTTCATTTCGGCGGGCAATTCAGCCGGAGTCGTAAAATCCCTCAGATAGATAAACTTCCATCCTTTTAATTGAGCTCTGTAACTGAGGTCGAGGTCTTCGGTCAACGTATCTCCTTCCCAGTTGCCGGCGTCTTCGATACAATCTTTGCGCCAGACCCCGCCAGTACCGTTAAAATTGATAAAGAATCCGGCTTTGTTTCGAACCGTTTGCTCTATCACAAAATGTCCGTCGAGAGCCAATGCCTGAATACGCGTAAGAAGCGAATAGTCCTCGTTGAGATGTTCCCATCTGGTTTGCACCATTCCTACTTTATCATCATAAAAATAGCGCAGAGTGTTTTTTAGAAAATCTTTTTTGGGAATAAAGTCGGCGTCGAAAATAGCGACATACTTGCCCTTGGCTGTTTTCAAACCTTCTTTCAGAGCGCCTGCTTTATAACCTTCGCGCGATTCCCTTCTGATATGCTTTATGTCGAATCCCTCTTTTTGTTTTTCTTCAACAAGTTTTGCAACCACGTCTACAGTTTCGTCGGTCGAATCGTCGAGCACCTGAATTTCGAGCTTGTCTTTCGGATAATCCATAGCGCAAACTGCGTTTATCAGTCTGTCGATAACGTACATCTCGTTGTAAATTGGCAGTTGAACCGTAACGGTTTCCAGAGGCGGCTCGTCTTTAGCCTGATGCATTTTCCTTTTGTACTTTTCGTGATAATAAATCATAATAAAACCGTAGCTGCCGAAAAAAAGGAGTATCGACAACGAAAAGATATAAGCGTATAAAATAATTTCATCGAGTATCATATCTATCTCCCTAATTTACCAGTTTGATACGACCGCCAGCAGAATATCGTCCGCGATAAAATCGAGAACCCGCTCGATCGCATTATTCCGGGCTGTAATTAAATCGGCGCCGTCGGTTTCGTAATCGCTGTATTGCGAAAAATTCCTTTCGAATATTTTTGTTTTCTTGATTAAATCGCGATAAACTACTTTAACGTTTATCGTTATTCTTTGAGTCATTGCCGTTTCGTTTCCGCTTACGACCGATAATTCATCCGTCAGAGAAGTAATAGCGGCTTCGAGAATACAGTCGGGATTCGAACTGTTGGTAACCTGAAGCGTATTGTCGTAAGTAAATTTTTCGATTAACAGGGTTGTAAGCCGTTCGCCTAAATTAGGCTCCGCTTTTCCGCTGCGGTCTTCGATTGTGGGAATCGAAATTGTTTTAAGATGGGGCGGCACCGAGGCGCCCGTAAAAGAATACGAACATCCTCCCGCAATCAAGACGCTCGCCAGCAATATCGTATTTAATATTTTTTTATTGAATGCCATATTCTTTCAGTTTTCGATAGAGAGTTCTCTCGCTAATTTTAAGCAATCTGGCGGCTTTACGTCTGTTGTTGCCCGTAAATTTAATTGCGTTAATAATCGCTCTTTTTTCGAGTTCATCCAGCGGCACGACTTCATCAGGGTGAATAGTAGTCGAGCCGTGATTGTTTTCGGGGGCATTATTGAGCGCAATATTTTTCAGTTCGATTAAATCTTTTTTTATTTCAATCAAAGCTCTGTAAATCATTTCCCTGTCGAGCGCTTCGGGCGATCGGTTCAGATGTACCGGCAAATTTCTCGGCGTCAAATCCTCCACGGCTTCGGGAACGAGCAACGGTTTTAACAGATCATCGTCTATAACGCCGTTTCGGCATAAAGCAGCCGCTGTTTCGACTACGTTTTTCAGTTCGCGTATGTTTCCCGGCCAGTTATAATTTACAAGTAATTCTTCTGCGCCTTTTGTAAACAATGGAACTTTAATTTGATTATTCTCGGCAAATTTTTTCAAGAAGTGATTAGCCAGATCGAGTATATCTTCTTTCCTCTTTCTCAATGGCGGAATATAAAGCGTAACGGCTTTGAGCCTGAAATAAAGATCGTTTCTGAACTTCTTGGCGTCGACTTCTTTTTGTAAATCTTTATTTGTTGCGGCAATAATTCTTACGTCGACCTTGGTAACGGTTTCGCTGCCTATCGGCATAAATTCTTTCGTCTCGAGAACGCGCAGCAATTTCACCTGAGTTGTGAGCGCCATTTCGGCAATTTCGTCGAGAAACAGGGTGCCGCCGTCGGCAATTTCGAAATATCCTTTACGGTCGTCGGTGGCGCCGGTAAAAGCCCCTTTTTTATGACCGAAGAGTTCGCTTTCCAGAAGAGTTTCGGGAATGGCTCCGCAGTTGACGCTTACCAGCGGCTTGTCGGAACGTTTACTGTAACCGTGTATTGCTCTTGCAAATACTTCTTTGCCCACGCCGCTCTCGCCGGTTATCAATACGGTAATGTCGCTCTGCGCCACCTGCATCGTTATATCAATCAGGTCTCGGATCTCTTTCGACTTACCAATTATGCCGTATTTCTTCTGGAATTCTTCTATCTGCATTTTTCAATTATTTTTGAGTCTGATAATATAATAAAAGCTCCGTTTTCTTGTGTCTCTTTTTTTTTACCCCAGGTTCTCTGTTAATCCGTCCCGGCAGATAATTATTTTTTCCCTTATCGATTCGTCCAGGCTTTCGTACCATTCTATCAATTCGCCTAATTTTTCGTCCTCAATGTGAGTAACGAACATTTTACCCGGCTTTATGTCTTTAAAAGCGCGATACAAATCCCCGGGTTCGATATGGGCAGCTTCCGTTATAAAAATATCCGGTTTTATATTGTCAAACAGATACAGGTCGTCGGAACCGCCTACATCCGAAGTATAAACTATCGATTGATCGGCGACGGTAATTAAAACGCTCGACGACACAAACATCGATTCGGGATAGAATTCAATGTCTCCTTTGGGATAGATGTGAGAGTTTTGCCTGGCTACAAAACTGAAATCATCCGCCACATTAACTTTTTCCGCAAGGCGATAACCGATAATCTTTAAATTAAAGCCCAAGGTTTCCGGAAACATATAAACGTAATAAAGGAGATTAATCAACGGTTCGACGAGATTCTTGTGAGTGAAAAGGGTGAGTTCCGACTTTCGTCCCGAAATTTTCATCTGTGTAATCAATGCGCCTATTCCGGTAAAATGGTCGGCGTGATAATGAGTAAAAAGAATACCGTTAATCGAATTAAAATCGAGAGATGAATTCATTAATGCTTTAGCCGCTCCGTCTCCGGCGTCAATCAATAAATTGAACCCGGGAGTTTCGAAATATAACGAAGTATGAAACCGTTCTCTGCTCGTTTTTCCGGAACCCGTGCCCAGAAATATGATTTTCATAATTTCACCGAGTTATTATTTAACTTAATTTCTAATTGCACTAACAAATCGCTATTTTTGTTATGCTTAAACAAAAAGAAAGACCGGAAATGTCAAAGAAAGAGAAAATATCCGTAATAACTTTAGGATGTTCGAAAAATACAGTGGATTCTGAACGCCTCATGAACCAGCTCAAAATAAACGATTTTGAACTGACCGACAACCCTGATAATGCGGATTCCGTCATAATAAACACATGCGGTTTTATCGAAGCCGCAAAAGAAGAATCGATAAATACGATTTTATCCGCCATTGAACTTAAGAAAAAAGGCCGATTAAAAAAAGTGGTCGTTTCAGGATGCCTTTCCGAAAGGTATATGGACGATCTGAAAAAAGAAATTCCGGAAGTGGACGCTTATTTCGGCACGGAAGCTTACGAAGAAGTCGTAAGGGAATTCGGCGGAAATCTGAAATACGAACTGCTCGGCGAACGACTCCTTACCACGCCCAAACATTTTGCATACCTTAAGATTTCCGAAGGATGCGACAACCCCTGCTCGTTTTGCGCCATTCCGTTGATGCGCGGCAAACATAAAACCAAACCGATGGAAGAGCTGATTGCCGAAGCAGAAAAACTGAGCAGCCAGGGCGTTAAAGAATTGATTTTAATAGGACAGGATACTACCGACTACGGCGTCGATCTCTACGGCAGGAGAAATATTGCCGAGCTGATAAACAGGCTTTCGGAGATAAAATCGATCGAATGGATAAGACTAATGTACGCTTATCCGTCCCATTTCCCGGAAAGTTTAATTGAAACAATAGCCTCAAATCCGAAAGTTTGCAAATATATCGACATTCCTCTGCAGCACATATCCGACAACGTTCTCAAATCGATGAGACGCGGAATTACGAAGCGACGCACGCTGGAACTGCTGAATAAACTGCGCGGCTCGATTCCGGAATTAACTTTGAGGACAACTTTTATAACAGGATATCCGGCGGAAACCGACGCCGATTTCGAAGAGCTCGTCAATTTTGTTAAAGAATTCGAGTTCGAACGGTTCGGCGTTTTTACTTACTCGATAGAAGAAAATACGCCCAGCTATCTGCTCGGCGACCCGCATTCCGAAGAAGTAAAAGAAAAACGAAAAAACATATTAATGGAAATTCAAAAAGACATTTCGTACCGCCGAAACGAAAAATCGGTCGGGAAAACCGTGAAGGTCTTAATCGATTCTTACGAAAACGGAGTCTATATCGGAAGAACCGAAAGTGACGCGCCCGAAGTCGATTGCGAAGTGTTTGTCGAAACCAATGAAAAACTCGAGATCGGCAATTTTTATGATACCGTAATTTATGATTGCAACGAGTATGATTTATTTGCTAAATTAGTTTAAAATTATCGGGATGTAAGATGAAGCGCTTCGTGTTTTTATTTATTTGCCTGGCATATACAATCTCGGCGCAGGTGGAATCTTCGGAAGACGTTAATATCAGCAAATTCGAACCCGTTTTTTATACCGATTTCGTTCAATACAAAACAGCAGACGACACAAACAAAATCCGCCTCGATGTTTTTTTCCAGGTGCCTTATGCAAATATTCAGTTCGTTAAAAGGGGCAATGCGTTTTACGCCGAATACAATTTATCCGTAATCTTTTACGAAGCCGAATCCGACAAGGTAATTTTTGAGCGGATCTGGAAAGAAAGAATTTCAACTACCGATTTCGACGAGACGATTTCAAGAAAAAACTTCAACATGTCCTATAAATCTTTTCATCTTAACCCGGGAAATTATAAAATAAAATGCATGCTCGAAGACACCGATTCAAGAAAAACGCATTCTTATACATATAACGTATCGGCAGAGAAATTCAATAGCAATCTGGCGGCGAGCGGATTATTGCTGGTTAAAGAAATTTTGAAAAATGAAAACGGCGATGTTATTGTGCCGAACGTCTCCAGAATTGTAACCAACAAAGACACTACTCTTAGATTTTATTACGAGATTTATTCTTCCGGTACTTCGAACGCGGAAATAACTTATCTGCTTGAGCACCTCGACAGCGAAAACAAAATTGAAGAGAAGAGATCAATAGACATTAAAGAGGGTACAACCACGGTTTATGATTCTTTGAGCACATTGAATTTTGTTCTCGGCACGTACAAATTAACAATGACAATCAAAGATATTAACCGTAACATCAGCGCGGAGACCCGGAAGATCGTATTGTCAAAAATTACGGGATTGCCGAACTCGATAACGGATATCGACAAGGCAATCGAGCAGATGATTTACATCGCCTCGCCCGCCGATCTGGCATATATAAAAGAAGGCAAAACCTACGAAGAACGACTGATGAGATTCCTGGCATTCTGGGACAAGAAAAAGCCGAATCCCAAAATGACCGTAAATCCCATTATGAACGAATATTACAGAAGAGTCGAATACGCGAACAAAAATTTCAAAGCGTTCGGAAACGAAGGCTGGCGCACGGACATGGGTATGATTTACATTACATTCGGACCTCCCAGTTACGTCGAGCGTCATCCGTTCGACCCGAATTCCAAACCGTACGAAATATGGGATTATTACGAACTTAACCGTTCGTTTGTATTCGTAGACCAAACCGGATTTGGCGATTACAGACTACTCAATCCCGATTACAGCCGATGGCCCGGGTACCGCTATTGAGAAACATCCGCCATCTTCTCTTTCAACAGCCGGCTGATTTTTTCCAGACGACTTAAATTGCCGGAATCAATTTTATATTTCGCAATGTCGTTTATTTCCTCGGCTGCCTCGTTAAGCAAATTCATATCGATCATCATTTCCACAAAATAGAGACGGTCGTCTATCCGCTCTCTGGTAGCGGGATATTTTCTGTAGGTTTCTTTAGCCAATAAAATCGCCGATTCTTTATATCCGTTTTTGACCAGCTGTTTTGCTCCGTTTATTTTTTTTAAGCCGAGCAAAACCGATTCGTCCGTTCCGGTTTCCGGCTTACGATTATCGATTTTTTCTCCGTAGACTGCTGTATTCCGGGTTTTGCCGTCGGATTTAGCAGGACGGATATTTTTAATTTCATCGGCGGCTAATGCCAGCAAAAGCTCGTTGAGCGTCATTTTCTTTATATTGTTTATTCCGAGCGCGGAGTTGTCTTCAAGTACGAATCCGGAAGCGCCGCTTTTCAAATAGACGGATGAATTTTCTCCCGTAACAATTATATCCGCGCCTTTCAGTTTCATTCCCGGTTTTACCGGCGCCCATGTTTCTTCGGAAGCTTCGAGAACCTTAACGTCTCCCCTTACTTTTTCAACTTCAAAAACCTGCGCCGTTAGAGGCAGCGTAAAAATCATCATTATTATAAAAAATCTTTTCATTCTAATTTTCCTCCTTAATAAATATCGATTATGACGACAGTGCCTTTAGAGAGCCCCAAATTTTCAATAGCCTCGGCGTTAAATTTATCGGCTCCGGCAGACCAGGCGTCGTCAAATCCGGTTAATACCGTTGTTTCGATGGGAATCCATATCTGATCGATTCCTTCCTGATTTTTTCGCACTACAATTTTGTTATCGTTATTTGTTATTTTGAATAATTCCGAAGGCGACAATTCCGTGTTCGCCAATAAATTGACATGACTGACTCCGCCTGGATTTTTGTAGTCGACAAAAGCCGTCTGAATTCCGATGCTTTCCAGCATCGAAGAAAAACCGACGCTCAAATCGTCGCAGTCTCCGCCTTTGAGTTCGATGGTTTCGTGAGGGAATTGGACCCGTTCCGTGCTCGCTCTCGGGTCGGAAACATATTCCATATTGCGTGAAAATTCCTCGTAAAGAATTTTAATTTTACTGAAAACGTCGTCTGTCATTTCGCGGGGATATTTATTCAGAATTTCTCTCGAATACTTATTCGAAAAGTCGAAATCTTTTCTGACGAAATAAATCAGATTGTACACATTGCCGTCCCAGCTGTTTTTATCGTGCTCCAGAACTGGTTTGCGAATATAATCGTCCGGTTCCGATTTATCAGTATAAAGATAAAAATCCGCTTGTTCGATCTTTCTCTTGTCCGCGTCGGCGTTCGACACAATAGTGTAAAATCCGATATCGACGGTATCGCCGGGCAATATTTTAACCGAGGGCGAAAATATCGGTTCGTTGTTAATATTTTTTATGTAACTCGCAGGTCGAACTTCGATTATTTCGTCCGACAGGTTAACCGCCTTCCCGATTGCAAACGGTTTGTCCAAATAGATTTCCGAAAGCGTAGGATAAATATCGGAGACTACAGATACGTCGATAAATTTAACAAGCTGTTTGTTATTGAAACTCAAAGCCAGATTAAAATTCACAAAAGCCCTATCCTCGCTGTAAGGATTATTAAATAAACTGTAGAGTCCGTCGTTTAAAAGCGACTCCGTTGTTTTAGAAGTATTATTCGAAAGATATTTAATACCGCCCGCCGAAATCGTATATCCCTCCTTTGAAAAAGCAAACGACGGCATGACCGCCGATATAAACGGATTCCTGAATTTGTCGTGCGTTAATAAAACGCCGGCGGCAACAGTGCCTCCCGCAAAATCGAACGAATAATTTAAACCGGCATAAGAAGCTTTGTATTTATCGAATCCGTATTCATATCCGAACTTGGTCATAAAACCCGATGCGCTGCTCAATTGAAGCGCGGCATGAATGCCCTTTTCGGACTTTAAGGAATAGAGACGGCTTATTTCGCCCGCATTGTCTTCCCTGCTGATAAACAAATTAATGGTTGAAACCGAAAAAGAAATCATGTCATTCAGAAAAACGTCTGCGCCTACATCTCCTCGCCAATAATTATTGGTCAATTTTTCTTCTTTAATCGAGATATAATTTACGCTGTCGGTGTAAAACAGAACCGGCGATTCCTCTCTAAAAGTTTGTTCAAAATACCTTAAAGAAAATCCCAAATTAACGCTCGAAGAAATTTTATAAGAGTAACCCAGTCCGAATTTTTCCGAGTAATTTAATTCGGTTTTCAGGTTGGCAATTGTATCCGGCAGTTGAATAGTCGAGCTGCTCTTGATAATAAAATTTTGCGCTATGCCGGGACTGTAGCGGAAATAAAAATTATGTTCGCCGAATGTTTTAGAGAACGAAAGTGAATAGAGATTCGAATTGAAACGGTTATCGTTGCGAAAGGCAAAAGACGCCGTCAATTCGAAATCCTCGGTATTCGAAAAATTCGATATGTTGCTTTCCAATCCGTTCATGCGAAACCCGCCCGTGCTGTTCAGATAACCGTAATTATCGACGCTTTGTTGAGCGTATAAAATATTCTGTCCCAAAGGCAGAAATAACGCTTCAAGGCAGATCGATACGAATATTATGAATGCTTTCCGAAACGATATAAGAGTCATCAATAAATTTATCTATGTTTTCTATTTTTCTGATAAAACTGATTACGAGCGAGCGGTTATTCTCGGTAATAATATTCCTAAAAACATTTAGCGGCATTTTCATAATACCGTTGTCATTTCCCCTCACTCTCATTAGCGGATTAATTTCCCCGCCGGAATTAATTGCGGCAAAAACTATTTCAACGCGCCCGCGTCCTTCGGGATTCCATTCGAGTTCAAAGTATGCATCCCGGTCATCTCTGTTTCCGATTAACCTGACTCTGCCCGTAATTTCAGAAGGAGTAGGTATATCGAACTCAATATTCTGCTGGTGATGACCGTTCATTGCTTTGAAACTCACTTTATTCGCATACGGAAAGCGGTTCATCCTCCCCATCATGTCCATCATATGCTGCGACGCAAAATATTTAACGCCGAGCAAAGTGTCTATATAAACCGAACCCATTCTGTATTTGATTTTATGTTCTATTTTGCGCGCCTGAAAATTGTTGAAAAATACGGAACTCATCTGTTTGGTTTTATATCCCAGCATGTGACCGTTGCCAGCCTGAACGGGGCTCGATTTATCGTTAAAAATGGCATAATAATATCCTTCCGTCTGAACCGTTCTGAAATTCGTATTGCGCACGCCCACGACGCTTACGATCACACTTTTGTCGATGTTTCGCTCGACAATGCCGGTGCTGTCGTAATCCGGGTTAGCAGATTCGGCAGGTACCGCTTCGAACTCGATTTGCGAGTTATTGTCGACTTCCGTCAGTTCGGTCGGCAACGGTTCGCCGCAACCGTAAACAAAAACAATAATCAAAAATATTATTGTAAAATTTTTCATGTCCCCTGACCTGCCTTAAATTATCCGAGGAGGCAACCGCCTCCTCGTAAAATATAACTAATTAACAAAAAGTTAAACAATTATTGAATAAGATACGGAATTCCCCACGTCTTTTCTTCTACCGGAGTATCGGTATCTTTAATTACTCCTTGGGGAAGCATATTGACTACGGCATGCATAAAACCGGGCATAGTATTAGTAACGATTGTCTTTTCGTAAGTGCGTATGTAGTAGGCGCCGTTAAATTGAGTATCAATTAATTCAAATCGTTCTTTGATCCTGTTGCCTTTATTGATAACAGAAGCGCCGTGAGTAACCGTAAGGAAATCGGGTTCTTCATAAATACTTTTTACTTCCACGGTAATTGTAACCGGTTCTCTTTTTCTGATATAAGGAATCATACCGTGCATACCTCTGCTGCCGTATGCATTTCCGTTGCCGTATTGCTGGTTGCCGTGATTTTGATTGCCGGACATTCCCATTCCTCCGTACTGACCGTTACCGGGATTTCCGCCGGTCATTGTCTGCTCGCCAGTCATAAGTCTTCTTCCCAGATCGAAGAAGAAATCATTCGGAGAAGTAATTGTAACCGAATTGCCTTCGAGTGTTGTTAATGTGATTTTAGTAATTTCAATATTATCGGTGGACGTTCCGGCTTCGGGCAGCGACATTCCGATCACTTTCCAGTCAACCAGATTATCACCCGTGCTGTCGACGCGTTCGTACTTGATTTTGCGCGTCATAACCGTCGTAAACGGTTTCTTTACAAGAGTGTCGGGTACGTTAGAGCTGTCGTCCAAAGCGCCGAGTATTAACAATTCTCCTTCGAATCTTTTGGTAAGAATTCCTAAAGCAGTGTCGGCGCCGTATTCTATCTGTAGATCGCGTTCCACGAGGTGGATTATCTGTCCCACTCTTAAGGGATAGATTGTTTTTGCAAGGTCTTTCCCCAAAATGTTCATAGCGTCTTCTTCGTTAAAATTGGGTTCGAAAGAGTTGACCGCCTCGTCTTCATAAGTTATTTTTTCAAGCGCGGCTTTAACCGAAAGTCCCGATTCGGGTTCGGTAATTAAACTGTTGTCGTTACATCCCGCAAACAATAATGCAAAGAATAATATTGCCGCCGGGATTGCCAAATAAGACCTTCTTACTTTCATTTTGTACCTCCGTTTTTTTGTGATTATGAACAATTCCGGCATAGAAAAGACATATAACGTGCCAAATTCATTTCCTTAGAAAACGGCTTGAAATCGCACTTTTTGTAAATTTAAATTGCCTGGAAATCCGGCTGAAAATGCCTGGAAGAAAGAATTCAGTCAAATAAGAGAGTTGAAAAATACCTTTCTTGATTGGACGGGTTTATTTTAATCCGAAGCTATATTTTGCTCTCTCTCGGTGTCTTCGATACGCCCCTGCGGGGCTACTCAGACACCGGTTAAATTTTATCAGTGGTCGCTGAGTAGTCCGAAGGACGTATCGAAGCATCATTTATAGCACATCATTATTTTCGCTTAAAATCCGCGATGTTTCTGCCATGAAACCCCTGCGGGGCTACTCAGACACCGGTTAAATTTTATCAGTGGTCGCTGAGTAGTCCGAAGGACGTATCGAAGCATCATTTATAGCACATCATTATTTTCGCTTAAAGTCCGCGATGTTTCTGCCATGAAACCCCTGCGGGACTGCTCAGACACCAGTTAAATTCATCCCCGGTCGCTGAGTAGTCCGAAGGACGTATCGAAGCGACGGGGCAGCCTTACTCAGTTATTTTCTTCCCCGCAATCATATATTTGATTACCGCGTCGAGATAGTCGTGATAACGAACCGGCAGGTTTTTATATTTAGAAGTGAAAGCCTTCTTGATTTCTTCAAAATCGTCGGTCTTAATTTTCTTCAAATCGTTTTCAATATTTTCAAGATACTTTGCTGCTTTCGATTTCAATCTGTTCAAAACCTCTTCTTCGTCCGTCCCTGCAACTGACCTGACGGCAGCGTCGAAGTCATAATCGTTCTGAACATAATTCTTAAAAAAGAGTCCCCGCAAAATTTCGCCCACTATTGTGCGGCTTACATTTCCAATTTCCCTTGCAGTTTCCACTACGGAAGAGTGCGAAAACTTTTTGGCGCGCAGGGAATCGAGGATAAAATCCTCAAGGTCGGCTTTCCGATAATGTCTGTATTCGTCCGGCAAATCCGACAGCAGAATTACGTCTCGTCCTTCGGTTTTAGCAAAAACAGCCGCTCTTTTGACAATCGACTCGAGCTCTCTTACATTTCCTTTCCATTCATTCTTTACCAAACTGTCCAAAGCAGCTTTCGAAAATTTCAGATCGTCGTCTTCTCGCTCCAAAAAATATTCGGCCAGTATTGGAATGTCTTCTTTCCTTTCCCGCAAAGGAGGAATTTCTATGTTGAACACATTAAGTCTGTAATACAAATCTACCCTGAATTTGCCTTCGTTTATTAATTGAGTCAGGTTTTTATTTGTAGCCGCAATAATGCGCACGTTTATTTTTTGCGTTTGAGCAGAACCAACTTTTTGTAGTTCGCCGAATTGAATCACCCTCAAAAGCTTTGCCTGGAAGGAATCGCTCGTTTCTCCGATTTCGTCGAGAAATATAGAGCCTCCGTCGGCGGCTTCGAACAATCCTTTTTTGTCGGACAAGGCGTTGGTAAACGCTCCTTTTACATAGCCGAAAAGTTCGCTTTCGAGTAAAGTCTCGGTCAACGCCGCGCAGTTGACGGCGATAAATTCTTTTTCTCTCCGATTGCTTAAATTATGAATCGCTCTAGCCACCAGTTCTTTGCCGCTGCCGCTTTCTCCCGTAATCAAAACCGTCGCGTCAGTAGGAGCAACTTTTTCAATAGTTTTTATAACCTTATCCATCGCGCCGCTTTTATAAACTATATTTTCGAATTGGTGCCTGCCGCCGTGTCTTTCCGCCGGCTCGGAATCCTGCTCGAGTTCTTTTAATTGTTTTATCTCGCTTTTCAATTTTTCTATTTGATTGAGCAATTCGCCTTTTGCCCGCTCGGAATGCTTCGAAATGCTTTCGAGCATAGCTTCTTTGCTTTCGAGCGTTTTTTTCAACAATTCGCTTTCGCTCATAGCCAGCAATGCCTGCCGTTTATTTACGGCCAGTTTGATATATAACTCGAATGCAAAAATTAAAACGGCCGGAAGGAGCGCCGCAGTATAATTGAATACGACATAGAAATAATTGAAAAGGACAAATGACGAAATCAGAATGAAAAACAGACAGATCACGATACGCAGTTCCGGCGAACCGAATCTCAATAGAAAGACGAACATAAGAATAGACAACACTGCGAGAACCGACAAAAGATTTGAATATTTGTAGTTCAGCGATCGATTCGTAATTAAATTGTCGAGTACAAAAGCGTGAAATCCGACGCCCGGGAGTTCTTTATCGTAGAAAGTGGAAACCGTTTTTGCAACGGTGGGATCGCTTACTCCGATTAAAACAAATTTATTTTTGAACTCATTCGGATTATTTTCAATTACTTCGAAAAATTCTATCAGGGAATAATTTTTAAATTTTCGCCATGAATTGTAAAAGTTAACCTTCAGCAAATCTTTTCCGTCCGTAATTTCGTCGCCTGCAATTTCCGCGGCAAAGGCTTTTTCTATCCGTCCGTTTACCGAAATATATTCCGGTACGTAGTATCCGTCCGAAACGATATAATTCAAATGCCCGGTTTTCAGAGAAGGAATATCGTATTTGGGCTGCGAATAAATAATCGTATCGGAAGCCGCAACTATTGAAGCTAAAACCACATTACTCGATTTATTCAATACTTCATTCAACAAATCGTTATAAACTTCCTGAAATGCCAATCTGGAAGAAAACATAACTTCGACGCCGATTTTTCCTGCGCCAATTTTGTTAAGCCGGTCTATCAACAAAGCATAGTAACTTCTTTTGATAGGCCAGCCTCCGAGTTGCTCGATATCGTCCGAATTTATATGAACGATTACAACGGAACTGTCCGGTTCTTTCGCTCCGCCAATCAATCGCATTAAATTTTCGTATCCGGTATTGATTGGATAACTAACCGAATCCAGATTCAACGAGGCAAGCAGACCGGCAAGTATCAGCGACAAAAGAATAATTTTTCTGTATCGTAACAAATTCGACAGCGCCGAATAGTTTTTATCCATCAGAAATATTATTTTGGTTTCTTAATGGAAATAAATTTACGAAAAAATAAATAAAGGTAATGCCATGAAAACCAACATTAACGGTATAGCGGTTTATACGTACGGCGATCCGAAAAACAGACCGATAGTATTCGTTCACGGTTTTCCTTACGACCATACAATGTGGGAAGGTCAGGTTAAAGAACTCCAGAACGAGTATTATTGTGTAACTTACGACGTAAGAGGATTGGGTAAAAGTTATATAGGCGACGGTCAATATACAATGGAATTCTACGTTGACGATTTGTTTATGGTAATCAAAGAAATGAAACTTCGCAAACCGGTATTGTGCGGATTATCGATGGGAGGATATATTGCGCTGAGAGCCGTTGAAAGAAATCAGAATAAATTCAGGGCGTTAATACTCTGCGATACAAGAGCGGAAGCCGACAACAACGAAGGCAAAATCAAACGCTCGGCAAATATCGACATGATAAATACAAAAGGATTGGAAACATTTATTAATAAATTCGTTCCTACGTGCTTTGCCAAAGAGGCTGTTAAATATAAAGAAGAATATTATACTTCCACGCTCGAAAAAGCGCACAAAAATAATCCGACTGGAGTCAAAGGGGCAATATTGGCGATCATGAGCCGCACAGACACAACGCACGTTCTGCCCGAAATAAAAATTCCCACTCTCGTATTATGCGGCTCTTTCGACCGATTAACTCCTCACCAAACTATGCGAAAAATGGCAGAGCAGATTCCCGATTCCGAATTCGCAATTATACCGCTTTCTGGACATATGTCGCCGGTTGAGAATCCAGGCGCGGTAACCGATTTAATAAAAGGATTTCTGAAAAGAAGGATATAATATCAAATAAGCGGGGCGGCTAATTCTCCGCCCTGTTTAATTTCATTCTCGCTTCGGAGCTGCCTTTTTTTACCAGATAGACGCCGGATAAGATTATTGAAGCGGATAAAAATAGTTCCAGATTAATTACTTCGTCCAATACAAGCCAACCTAAAAATATTGCAATAACCGGATTGATATAAGCATAAGTTGAAACGAAAGAAACCGGCAAATGTTCGATTGCGTAGATATAAGAGCCGTATCCGATTAACGACCCGACAATCAACAGATAGAAAAACGCCAAAGCGCTCTCTGCGGTGAGACTGAGACTTTTATATTCCCCGATTATTATGCCTGCCAATGTCATTAACGTACCGGCGATTGTCATCTGAACCGCGGCGCTCATTAAAGGATGAACTTTGGTTGAATTGTATTTTGAATAAATAGTGCCAAACGACCAACACGTTACGGCAACAAAGAGTCCGGCAACGCCTTTAATATAATGCGGATCGAATACGCTAATTATATTGCTGCCGAAAATAAGCATAACTCCCGACATCCCCGCAATCAAACCGATAATAATCTTCGCATTTAAATTGGAGCCTCTTACATAAAAAGATTCTATTCCGACAATCCAAAAAGGGACGGTGGTAATCAGAAGGGCGGCTAAGCCGCTCGGAATCCATTGTTCCGAAAAGACAACGAATCCGTTTCCGAATCCCAGAAGCAGTATACCCACAACCGCCGAATGCTTAATATCTCCCCGATCGGGCAGACGGTAGCCTTTTTTCATAAGGATCAGAAATAAGATGGGACCGGCTAAAAACCACCGGAATCCTGCGAAAAGCAACGGAGGCAGGTCTTCCACTCCTATTCTTATTGCGAGATACGTTGTTCCCCAAATTAAGCAGATGGCAGCCCATGCCAAATAGGCTCTGGTTTTTGTGTCGGAAATCATAGTCAATTATATTAATGAATTCAAAAATAATATTTTATTACGGCAAATCTCAGAATAAAACTATTATTTTATTAATTTTGTAATAAAAAGAGACGGATATGAGGGATAGCATAGAAAAACTGATGGAAGAATATCCATTTGTAGCCGAGAACATAAAATTTCTCGGTATTCTCCTGCTTGCGGTTATTGCATACTTTTTGACAAAAAACATACTACTAAGATTAATTAAGAAATTCGTGCAGCACACAAAAACCGAACTCGACGATATACTTCTGCACGACCGGGTTCTTAAAAACGTTTCTTATATAGCTCCGCTAATAATCGTAAAACTGTTCGCATATACCATCCCTTCGATTGAGAATTTCATTCACGTTGTTATAAATGCGCTAATTGTGCTATTGGTAATCTTTACGATAAGCGGATTTCTGACCGGTTTTACTGAAGTGCTGAGCAGAATGGAAAAATTCAGAGAAAAACCGGTAAAAGGATATATACAGGTAGTAAAAATAATAGTATACATTTTCGGCGGAGTAATTTTCATATCCACATTGCTGGGCGAGTCTCCGTGGGCTCTGCTCGGAGGATTGAGCGCATTAACGGCGGTGCTCGTTCTGGTTTTCAGAGACACAATTCTTTCGTTCGTTGCCAGCGTTCAGATTTCGTCGTACGACCTTGTGAAAGTCGGCGACTGGATTGAAGTTCCAAAATACGGCGCGGACGGCGATGTAATCGACATTTCTCTGAATGTAATAAAAATTCAAAACTGGGATAAAACCATTACGGTAATTCCTACGTACAAATTGATTGAAGATTCCTTTAAAAATTGGCGGGGAATGACACTCGCCGGCGGAAGAAGAATTAAAAGATCGGTTTATATCGATCAGTCGAGCATTAAGTTCTGCACCGAAGAAATGATTGCAAAATTCGAACGTATTCAATTACTAAAAGATTATATAAAGCGGAAGCGCGAAGAAATTAAAAAATATAACGAAGAACGAAACATCGACGATTCGGTTCTCGTAAACGGAAGAAGAATGACAAACGTCGGAACCTTCAGGGCATATCTCAAAGAATATCTTCTTCAAAGAGAAGACATCAATAAAGAGATGACGTTCCTAGTAAGGCATTTGCCGCCCGGACCTCAGGGATTGCCAATCGAAATATATGTTTTCACAAAGACAACAAACTGGAACGAATACGAAGAAATTCAATCGAATATATTCGACCACATACTTGCAGTTATTCCTCAATTCGAATTGAGAGTATTCCAGAATCCGACGGGATACGATATTAAAGAAGCTGTAAATACATTCAAAGAATTGAAATGATTAACGAACCGATCCATAAAGCTCTCGGGCAGGCGCTATACGACAACGGAGTTGATGCGGTCACTTTTGTGCCGGGCTACGGCGCCTCCGAAACATTCGTATCGTACAACGAGATTGCAGGCAAAATCGGCAAAATATCGTACCACGAAGAAGTAGCATATACAATTGCGCACGGAGCGGCGATAACGGGAAAACGCGCCGCGCTTCTATGTAAATCTCACGGCGTAATGAAAGCCGCCAACAGTATTACGGATTCGCTCTATACATCCCCCGCAGCGGGACTGGTTTTATTTGTGTTCGAAGATCACACGGGAAAACATTCCGACAATATTCTAGACATCCGTCCTTTT
This sequence comes from Melioribacter sp. Ez-97, assembly GCF_051488665.1. Taxonomy (NCBI): domain Bacteria; kingdom Pseudomonadati; phylum Ignavibacteriota; class Ignavibacteria; order Ignavibacteriales; family Melioribacteraceae; genus Melioribacter; species Melioribacter sp. Ez-97. Next base: position 138,963 of record NZ_JBPSEG010000005.1, read on the forward strand.
CTCAGTTCATTAAAAATACCGGTAATTAAGACAGATAAAACAAAAATTTACGACGACGTAAATGCAGCCTACCAGCTATCGGAAAATACAAAGCTTCCGGCAGCTCTTCTTATCGACGCAATGTCGATTAACGAATCGACTGCATTTCAACCGCGCGCGGATTTGAAAAAGAATTTTTCTTATAAAAGGAATGTTTATTTCCATGTGGTGCATCCCCTGCTTGCCGAATATCAGTTTAAAGTGCTGACCGCCAAGACCGAAGGAGGAAACCTGGAAGCGGTTTCGCGTCCCGAATTACCGGTCATCCCTGATAGTTTAACACCGAAAGTAAAAGCGGGCGCCATAAAGTATCTTCCTTTTTTCGAAGTCTTTAAGAACCTAAAAAGAGAAATTACAACCGGAGACACCGGCTCGTCGAGTTCATTTGCATTTCCTCCTTATAATTCAATCGACATGGTCACCTATATGGGAGGCTCGATTCCTCTGGCTTTGGGCGCCTATCTGGGAGGCTTCAAGAATGTATGGGCTTTAACCGGAGACTTTGCGTTTATATCAGCCGGACATCTTGGATTGATTGAAGCCGTTCAGAGAAATATTCCGTTGAAAATAGTAATTTTTTATAATAGAAGAGCGTCTGCAACCGGCGGACAATTAATCAACAAAAATATACTTTTCAGAATTCTCGCCGGTTACGAAAAATTTATTATGCAAATCAGCAATCCCGAAGACCTGTTCGAAATCGACGCTGTTTTAAATGAAGCAGCGGCTTCCGACGAAATGAAAATTATAATTGTAAATTATCCCGAATAAAAGATGCCGCCCGAAATAAAAAATCTGTACGAAAAGATTCCGAATAAAATACCCGAAGAAATTTTCGAAGACATTTTACGCTCCGACAAATTTCGGATCGAAAGAATAATTTCGAAAGGACACAAAAGCCCAGAGGGTTTTTGGTACGACCAGGATGAAAACGAATTCGTGCTCATTTTAAGAGGAGAAGCCAAACTCGGTTTTGAAGACGGCAGCACAGCCGACTTGAAAGAAGGAGACTACTTAATAATACCCGCGCATTTAAAACACCGCGTCGAAAGCACATCGGAAGAAACAGAGACAATCTGGCTGGCAATTTTTTATTAAAAAAGCGGTAAAGACTATCGAGTCGATACCGCTTTTACCAGTAAGGGAACATATGCAATTTTTTAGTCTTCAATTATGGCAAGGATGTCCGACCTTTGAATAATCTTTAAATCTTTGCCGTCGACGGAAATATCCTCGCCGCCGTATTTGGCAAAGAGTACGCGGTCGCCTTCTTTAATGTTTTCGCGCAAGTCTTCGTCGGTTCCTACAGCCAGAACTTTACCGACTATCGGTTTTTCTTTTGCCGTATCGGGAATAATAATTCCGGACGGCGTTTTGGATTCCTCTTCGACAGGTTCGATCAATACTCTGTCGTCCAATGGTTTTACTTTCATAGAACAACTACTCCTAATCTTTTATGTTTAACAAACGGTTTATTTTAGGTTTATCGAATCCCACAATAGGACGATTATTAATTAAAATTACGGGTACGCCGGTTTGACCGGTGCGTCTCATCATATCTCTTGCAGCCGCCTGGTCCCGCGTGACGTCGATATCTTTGAAACGGATATTTTTTTCGCGGAAATATCTCTTGGCGGCATTGCAAAAACTGCATGTCGGCGTAGAAAAAATTATTACTTTCGGTTGTGCAGACATATTAAAGCGCCATAAATTTGTTTTTGGATATGATGAAAGAGGAATAAAAAGGATTCAAACAGTGTGGGATTATTTTACGATTTTCTCAAAACCGATCTTTTTCAGATTATAATAAATTACGAAAGCGCCCCCTATGCTTATTAATAGAAGAAGAGCGCCCTTTAAATAATTCTGAAAAATCAGCGCCCCCGTTCCGAATAAAAACGAATAGACAACTGTGATGCCCGTCAACCAGTTAACAAACAATCTTACAAAAATTCCGCCCGACTGTTTAAGACCCATTTCATCGGTAATTTTTTTCCATCCGATTCCGCCCGGCTCGGTTTTTTCGTAAAATTCAAATAATTTTTTTCGATTAACCGGCTTTGTAGAATAAGTTACAATCACCCATACAATTGTTGTAATTAATACAATCGGAAAAAGCGATATCGGCGAAGGAATGCCAAGATAATATTTGACAAAGGGATAAATAAATAACGGAGCTGCCATGGCGGATATTTCCGACCATGCATTTACCCTCCACCAATACCAACGCAGTATCAGGACGGCGCCGATTCCCGCGCTTGCATTAAGTATGAATTCCCATGCTCCCGATATCGTAGACAGGAAATATTTTGTTAGTACGAGCGATAAAACCGTAAGAATGATAATGCTTATCCGCGATATAATTACATAATGCCGCTCGTCTGCATTTTTTGCAATAAACCTTCTGTAAAAATCATTGATAATATATGAAGTTCCCCAGTTTAACTGCGAAGCAATAGTAGACATATATGCGGCAAGAAATACCGCAATTAGCAGTCCCAGCAGACCTGCTGGCAAATATCTTACCATCAGTTTCGGGTACATTATTCCCGGGTCTACCGTATTTTCATAAATTTCATACATTTCCGTAAATTCGGGTGAATCAGAATATTGCAGTTCGTTAAAATTTTCGTGCGAATTATATGCCTCAACGACCTTTTCGTAAATTTCGGGATTTTGCATTTTCAGATTATCGAGATTATCTGTACGCGGCAAAATTACCAATGCCGCAAGAGCTACTAATATCCAGGGCCAGGGTCTGACCGCATAATGCGCAATCGTGAACCACAGCGTGGCAAAGAGGCTATGTTTTTCGTCTTTTGCGGACATCATACGCTGTGCTATATAACCTCCTCCTCCCGGGTCTGCTCCGGGATACCAGCTTGCCCACCATTGCAAACCGACGTATGCAAAAAACGATCCGAGCGAAATTGAAAATATGCCGCTTACAGCTTCTTCTCCGCCTATTTTGGGTATAAACGAAATGATCTGCGGCGTGACTTTTTCTTTTAATTCCGATATACCTCCTACCGCAGGTAACGAAACTACTATAACAGCTAATATAATGCACCCTATCATGGCAAAAACAAATTGAAAGCTGTCCGTCCGTGCTGTACCCAACAGACCCGAAGCGGCAGTATAAATTCCAATAATAATTGCGGCTATTGTAACAAGTAGAAAAGGATCGTACTGAGGAAATACCACAGTGAATATTTTTTCCATTGCTTTGTGCACCCATCCGAGCACAATAATATTCATGAACAATCCGAGGTAGAGCGCTTTAAAACCTCTGAGGGCTGCGGCGGCTTTCCCGTCGTACCGAAGTTCGATAAATTCCACATCGGTCATTATTTGAGCGCGGCGCCACAAACGCGCAAAAAAGAAAACCGTCAGCATACTGCCGATTGCCATATTCCACCAGATCCAGTTGCCCGATATACCGTTTTTTGCAACCAATTCGGTAACAGCCAGAGGAGTATCCGCGGCAAATGTAGTGGCAACCATAGCGGTGCCGGCAATATACCACGGAAGGTTACGCCCTGAGAGGAAAAATTCACCCGTATCCTTTCCCGCCTTTCTGGAATAATAAAATGCGATTGAAAATACCGCCAGGAAATAAATCAGAATGACAATTATATCGGCAATATTCAAATTATCCATTGAATAGAATTATTGTTTGACAACAGGCAATTTGAAAAAATTCTCCAGTACAAGAGAAGCGGCACCTACGGCTACAGAGAATTGATGATATCTGTCTACAACTATATCGAGCGCATTGCTTGTAATTGAGATAACCCTCATTTCGATCTCTTTTCGTACGGAGTCCACAATAATTTCCTCGAGTTCCGAGACCACGCCTGTGAGTATGAGCGTATCCGGATTCAACAGCGATACTGCGGGAGCAATTGTCTGTCCGACAATACTGCCGATCTTCGAGAAAATCAGTTTGGCAATTTCATCTCCTTCTTTAGCCGCTTGAAGAACCAATTCGATATCGATCGAGTCTAATGAATTCATGTAATTTTTCATCGCTTTGCCTTCCGGAAAACGGCTCCTGTATGACGCCACTATCTCTTTGAGAGTAGGCAGATGCGGATATAGCTCGCCTGCGCAATACGAAGATCCCCGGTATAATGTGCCGTTTATTACAATACCGATTCCAAGACCGCTTACATTTTTATCGATTTCAATCAGAACAGTCAGGTAATTTCTTCTTGCTTTTACATTGTTTTTCCATTTGTATCCAACGGCAACGGCGTTTGCATTATTTTCCAGAAATATCTTAAAGGGAAACACTTTCAGTTTCTCGAGAAGATTGAAATTAAGGTCTGGTAAAATACTCGACATAACAACTACGCCTCTCTGGCAATCTACAATACCGGCGAACGCAATGCCTGCGCCGAGAATTTTCGAATGCTCCAGTTTATTCTCCTCTATCGCCAGATTTATAGCAGTAATTATACTATTCGCTAATTCATCTACGGAATTGACCGTATCTATTTTAATATTCCTCTTATAGATTAATTCTCCTTTGAAATTGAGAACAACCAGAGACATCTCGCCCACTTCGATATCTAACCCTATAACATATGCGGCGTCTTTATTGAGAGTCCACATATACGGTTTTTTGCCGCCTTTACTCGTCGAATCCCCTTTCCCGTAGAAAAGAACAAAAGATTTAGCCGACAGCTCTTTCAAAATATTGAAAATTGTCGAAGGTCTCATGCCGGTAATTTTTGCCAGTTCTGAACTGGCAATTACTTCGTTTTCCTGAATTAAATTCAGTACTAGCTGCTCGTTAATGTCTTTAACTACTCTGGCATGGAACGAAATTAATTTTTTGCTTCTCATTCTTTTGTTCCTATGAAATTAAACTATATAAATAATACATATTAATGCCAAATACAAGCGTCAATTAATGTTTATTTCGTCGACAAAAATCCATGCTTTACCGCCGGCTCCCGGATGCCACGATGGGCACGATCCGATATTTTTTCCGATAACTTTGACATATCTTGCTTCTTTATTTACGCTCTCCGTACCGAAATTTTTAATGCCTTCGAACTTATCATGAGCGGAAAGTTTATATTCACCATCATAAACTTTTACAAAGCTCTTTCCGTCGAGCGACAAATAAAATTCAACTTTTTCCGGAAGAAAAATCCACGAGCCGATATTCTGAAGAAAATTTACGGATAATTTATTAATCTTTTCAGGTTTCCCGAGGTCAATAATAACATCCAAGTTTTTTCCTTCGTAACCCTGCCATGCATCCGAATTGAAATTTTCGTTTCCTCTAATACCGTCTATCAAACCCCACTTACCACCTCCAGTATACGGATTGTCGTACATAGTATTATAATGAATATTCCAATCAGCCGGCACTTTGTGAAATTCTGAAGTTACAACTTTGCTGAATTTATCGTCTTTCCGGGAAACATATTTCAATCGGAGCGAATTAGTTACTGCTATCGGGTCGTCATATAACAAGCCGCAAGATTTGGGATTACTTCCGTCCAAGGTATAATAGATATCCGCTCCGTCGATGCTTTCCAATTCAACAACCGTTTCTCCTTTGAATACTTTTTCGCCGCTTTTAATAAACGGAATCGGAATGAATTCCAGGTCTACATAAGACTGCGGTCTGTCGGATTTATTAAATCCCCAATCAGTCGGTTTGTCAACCAGATCGAAAACTATGTTTCCGCCGTCGATTATCTCTTTATGATTTATGTACGACGCCGTATGGTTAGAACCATTCAGTACTGCCGAGCCGATATAAATATTTTTATCGGATAAGTTTTTCGCTTCGATTACAAAGGTATTTCCGTTTTCAAGATTTATTACGGCTTTTTCAAAGTGCGGTTTGCCGATTATATATTGATCCTTACCAGGACAAACCGGATAAAAACCGAGACTGCTCAAAACGTACCAGGCGGACATTTGCCCGCAATCTTCATTTCCGCTTAAGCCGTCGGGTTTATCGGTATATAGCGTATTGAGGATTCTATTTACAATTTCCTGGGTTTTATACGGTTTGCCTACATAGTTATAAAGATAAGCAATATGATGACTCGGTTCGTTTCCGTGAGCGTATTGTCCTATCAGTCCCGAAATATCAGGTTGATGCCGGCCTTTTAATTCAGTATCGGCATTGAAAAGCTCGTCGAGCCTTTTTTCGAAATTTTCATCTCCGCCGAAAAGGTCTATCAAGCCGTTTACATCGTGAGGCGCAAAAAAGCTATACTGCCATGAATTTGCCTCGGTATAATCGCGGCTGACCACATACGGATCAAATGGGGAAACCCATTTCCCGTTTTTCTTCGGTCTGAAAAACCGCGTTTCAGGGTCGAATAGATTTATGTAGTATTTGGAACGCTCGAGATAATATTGATTTGCTTCTTTATCCCCGGCTATTTCGGCAACGCGGGCAATACACCAATCATCGTACGAATATTCTAGCGTTTTCGATACGCTCTCGTGCTCATAGTCGGAAGGTATATAACCCATCTCTTTGTACGCATCGAGTCCTCTTACGTCGGACATTGCGGAATTAATCATCGTTTTTAATGCAAGTTCCAAATCGATGCCGGGTAAGTTTTTGATTAAAGCGTCCGCAATTACGGGAATAGAATGATAGCCTATCATGGTTCCGGTTTCGTTCGACGCCAGTTCCCAGATTGGCAGTTGACCGCTTTCCTCGTATTTACGTAACATCGATTTTATCATGTCGACATTTTCTTCGGGAGCAATTATCGTAAACAACGGATGAAGCGCTCTGAAAGTATCCCATAGTGAAAAAACCGTATAGAGTGTAAAATTTTCTTCGTGATGAATTTTACCGTCCATACCGATATAACTGCCGTCGACGTCGGAGAGAATATTCGGGCTCAAGAAAGCATGATAAAGAGCCGTATAAAATATTCTTTTTTTTGCCGCGTCCGAATCTTCAATGACAATCGAAGACAATCGATTTTCCCATTCCGCCTCTGCCTGTTTTTTTATACTATCGAAATCCCTTTGATTAATTTCGGACTTAAGATTTTTTTCCGCTCCTTCCGGGCTCGTATGTGAGATTCCGACTTTAACATATACCGGTTCGTTCGGTCCGGTTTTAAAATTAAGAGCGGCTTTTACGTTTTTACCCGCAGCTTCTTTATTATTTACCGGTTTGCCGTTCTTATAAATTAAACCGGATTCGAAAGGCTTGGAAAAAACCGCATAGAAATAGACAGTATGGTCTTTCGCCCATCCCGCCGATCTTCTGTATCCTTTTACTATAGTATCATTTACAATCGTTAATTTTGAGTCGATTACTCTGTCCTGAATTCCATGCGCAAGGTCGATAATGATATGAGAATTTTCCGATTCGGGAAAAACATACTTGTGATAGCCCGCTCTTTTTGTAACGGTCAATTCGACATTTATATTATAGTCTTCCAGAAACACGGAATAGTAACCTGGCGAGGCTTTTTCGGATTCATGTTTAAAACGCGATCGATACCCCGAGTCGGGATTGTCTTTCGAGCCCGGTTCTAATTTCAGCTCGCCCGTGGTTGGCATAAATAAAATATCGCCGTAATCGGCGCAGCCCGTGCCGCTCAAATGAGTGTGACTGAAGCCGATTAGAGAATTATCCGAATAATGATATCCCGAACACCAGTCCCATCCCTCTGTATCCGTATCCGGACTCAGCTGAACCATTCCGAAAGGCATCGAAGCTCCCGGATAAGTATGTCCGTGCCCGTCCGTACCGACAAACGGATTTACAAATTCGGTAAGTTTGTACTGAGCTACAATGCAAAGAGAGCTCGCGAATATTATTGCAATTGCAAATTTCAATGCTTTCATGGCGCATCCTAAAACTTGTTTATAAATTCACCTTTTTCAATACTCCAGTCGTTCCCGAAATACCCGATAAAGCGGACGCCCTGATCATCCGACTCGATAATTTTGCTGTCGTAAACCACTATATCCGGAAAACTCAGGTAAGGATGGTAAAATTGAGCGAGTTCCGCTAATTTCATTCCTTTAATCCCGGTGCCGGCAACTACAGCAACGCTTGCAATATCGCTGTCTCTTCTCGGTCGTATCATCAAACAAGATAAATCTTTACCGTAATAAATCTTGTCGCCGATTTTAATTTTTCCTTTTTCCACATCGACAGGAGAATCTTTCAATAATTTATTCCATGCGGAATTTGTTTTCGCATTACCGTAAAGCACAACATTTCTGTCTTTATAAACAAGAGGATCGAATTGGTCATCCTCGATTACTTCGATTGCCGCATTTCCCTGATACCATAGATACTCTGCGTCAAACCGCGCTTTTTCAAACGCCCACTTGTTCTCATCTTTAGAGCCGTGCGTGCCGTAAACAAACAAAACATTGTTGTTAAGCGCTTCTCTTATATTGCCGAGACGGACGGGATTTTTATTTTCTGCGGCGGGCTTGCCGGTAATTTTCCAGGCGCCTTCGCTTTTGCAAAGATATAATTTATAATCGGAAGGTACAGGAATGTTCTCAATTTTTTGACCATCTATTTCGACAGAAACCGGAGCGCCGGTATTTAAGACGGAAAGATCGAAAGCAAGATAACTTACATTTTCCGTATTACCTTTTATAACGCGCTTTCCGTATTCTAGCGTAAATTTGACCTTGCTCAGTTTTTGTTGTTTTTCCTGATTTATAATTTCTATCCAGTAGTATTTCGATGATATTGCCGGATTGGCAGTAGTAAACTCGACGTTTTTAATCATATGTTTTTTTGGCGCTGAATGCCGCGCAAAGAAATCGAACATCGGCATCCAGTCAACGCAATCGGCTCCGTCTTCATCGGAATTATCCCACCAGTGACCTGCTCCTTTTTCAACATGGAATTCGTAATCTTTATGAAATTTTGAAACCACTTCCAGCATCGATTCGGCTTGAGATATCGGCACGTTGTCGTCGGCGTCGCCGTGTATGACATAGATACCGTTTTTGCTCAGGTTCCTTGCAAATTCATAAGTATCGCTCTGTTTCGATGAACGAACCAGCATTTCTTTTACGTCCGAAGTATCGATTAAATTTCTTATACGATACGACCAGATACTAATCCAGCCTGCGCTGGGTCCGATTGCGGCGAAACGATCCGGATAATTGATTCCAAGCTGCCACGTGCCGTGTCCGCCCATTGAATGTCCGGTCAAATAAACTCTTTCCCTGTCGATGTTGAATTTTTTTAACGCAATTTCCATTACTTCGAGAGCGTCCACTCTTCCCCAATTTTCCCAATTAAAACCGTAAGGTCTTCTGTTCGTTGGAGATACAATATAGCCCCAATTCTTATGTCCGTAAGAATTCGCCTGATTAATAGCTTCGACGCCTGCGCCGTGTAAGCTCAGGAATAGCGCCGGTTTGTTCTTCAAATCAATTGGAGGGTTAACAGCATAATACTGCACGCTGCCGTCCAATTTGCTGACGAATGTTTCTCTTCGTGTTTCGTATTCGCCCACAACCTTCAGTTCAATTTGTTCCGAAAGCAAAGTTTTTTCACCGCCGGTAGATTTTTCAATAAGTTCTATATTCAGCTTGACTGTTCCCTTTTTATCAACAGCGGGAAGTTCGATTTTGAAAGGAGCTTTATAAACAGACAACGGATTGATTACAGGCAACTTCGAATAAGCGGGTATATTTTGAAAAACAGAATTATCCGCATAAGTTTTGACGAACAAATTGTTCAATTTCTTTTTTTCCGCATTTATCAACAATATTGCGCCGTACGACGAAGCCGGCTTGTTTACAATTAAGTCCGGAACGGTCAGGTCTTCTTTGCTAAAAAGGATTGGCGGGATATTTTGGTGAATTTTAACTTTTAAAGCTCCGCTTCTGTTGCATCGGAAGATCAAATGGTTAACGCCTTTTTTTACTTCAACGGGAATTAATGAATAGTCGAACCTGGGCTCCCACGATTCATAAGTATCTTTTGTTCTGTAAGGATTGCCGCTTCTCATATAGCCGTTTACATATACAAAAGAATGTCCCATCGCTTCGAGTAAAACTATTTTGTTCTTATCGGAACTGTATTTCATATAGACATACCCGTTTCGCAGTTCCGGCGTTTTGAACCATCCGTTATCGTCGGCTTCAATATTCTTCCATTCTCCGATTAGTTGATCGCCTTTTTTCACTTTCTGTCCGGCAGCAGGAGCTTTCCAATTGCCCGTAACAATCGAACCGACAATAGGATCGGGAGTAATTACGTTGTCTCTGTAAGAGTAGTCCATTCTGACAGCCAATCCTTCTTTAATCAGGACAGCGTCAGAAGGTTGAGCGTTTAAGGTTAAAAAAGCAAGCAATAAAGTCAGACCGGAAAGAAATGCTTTGGTTTTCATATTAACCTCTTTATTCTATTCATTGTTATGATCTTTGACTGTTCCGTCGTCGTCGTAATCTCTGGTCATGGTTTTCAGTCTGTTCATCATGTCTTTAAAATCGACGCTTCCCCCGAGAATGAACCAAATTATAATTACGAACGACGCCGCAAGATTAATTTCGACGTATTTTCTCCAGAAAGCCAGCCAAACGGAATCGGGCACGTCGTATAAAAGATTCCATATAGTACCGATGATAAAGACCGCCACCCACGAAAACGTCCATACGTACGAGACGATATAAATAAGTTTATCACCCCTGCTAAATTCTTTGCCGATACCAAGCATACGAAGTCCTTTTAGCGGAACTTCGTTAACGACAACGCTTTCTTCTTTAATTGCATATTTACCGCGATGAAGCATTTTATCCATATTGAATTCCTGTCGTTTTCCCAATAACGAAACAAGTATATAGCTGAGCGACGAAACTCCCATCGAAATCGCCCAGAAATATTGTCCGTTTATCGGGAAGTCGGGATAAATTTGCTGAAGAATAATTCCGCTTACCGCTACCGCCGAGCCGATTGTAAGCGATACCCATGCCGCAGCAGTAGTGCCGTACTTCCAGTAAAGACCGCCGATGATGACAGAGCCCGAACCGCCTACGAAAATTGCGGCGGTAATAGCAAAGTAAAGGAAGATATAGTCGGTCATCGGAAAGAACAAACTGAAGAGAAAAATAAATACGCAAACGCCAAGTATCGAATAACGGAGCACTTTGAGGTGTTGTTCATGCGAAAATTTCTTTTTTCTGAAAGGCATAACAACATCCTGAATAAAGATACTGCCCCATGAATGCATATACGAACTGTTCGTTCCCACCGTCGCCATAATCATTACGGCAAGCAATGCCCCTCTCAAGTAGAACGGCAGTATTTCCGAAAGCACTAAAGGTACCCGCAGCTGATTTTGAACGGCTTTGTTATCGATACCGCTCAGCGTTTTTTCGACTACCTCAGCTACATTGGAAAAATCCACATGATGTAAAATTGTAAAGGCAACGACCGGCACGAAGACATAGAACAGCCAACGCGGTATATCTCTGAAATTAGCCAGCACTTCTCCCATTTTTGCTTCATGAGCGCTTTTGGCGGAAGAATAATAGCCCTGTCCTCCCTGCCACGACATTTTACCGTAGATTATACCGACGACATTTATCAGAAAATACCAGAAATTAAAATCCTGCACTTCGCTTGCTTTAAATGGATTTATCAACGATGCATTTTCGGGAACCGTACTAACGGCTTGCATTATTTGATCCCAGTTGACGAAAAAGAGACAAAATACCAGTATTGCAATAAAAGTAATATTCAAGAAAACGCCCTGAATAAATTCCGTTACGATTATTGCCACCTGACCGCCCGCAAAAACAAAATAGAGGGAAACCAATAACAAGAGAGCCATTGTAACGGGAAACGTGGAAACTTCGACGCCGAGAAATTGAAAACTTAGTGGCAATCTGCAAAAATAAATTATAAAACGGGCGCTCACGGCAGGAAAAATACCGAAGTTCAGCAGTCCGGATATAAACGCCAGTATACCGGCATAAATTCTGAAATTTCTGCTGTATCTCATTTCGAGGAATTGCGCTACGGTCAGCGCGCGAGTCTGTCTGAATCGATAGATAACCCAGCCGGTAACGGTTACTATCAAGAGCACAACAGCCATAATGAATTCCCACCAGCGCAGAACAAAACCGGCAACATAATTCATCTCCCACTGACCCACTATCGTAATTGCTCCGATTGCAGTCATTCCCTGAGAAACCGTTATCATGTACCTGCCGGCGGAACGACCCGCCGATAAGAAATCGGCAACGCTCTTTACATGCCTTTTACTCAGATACACGCCGTAAAAAGAGAAGCTCATTACTACGGCTACTATAAGCCATTCATAGAAGGATAAATCCATAAAAATCACCGTATTTTAAGATTTGAATCAAAAAGAGATTTTTATAATTTAAGGAACGATGTTTCCAGAATGTTTTTATTTTACGAAAATAAACACTGTATTTAATAAAACTATTTTAACTATTTTTTCGTAAAAAGCCAAAATAATTTTAGTATTTTTTTCATTTTTTGCATATTATTGTCTATGGTATATTTTTTATAAAAAAATACAATGGAGGCAGTTTATGAAATTTTCTGCCCTTTTTATTGCAGGTTTGATCTTGTCGGTCGCTCCTTCTTTTTATGCTCAAAGCGATCTTTTTAATTCTCTGATTCCAAAACCGACAAAAGCAATCCCCTCGGAAGGTAAATTTACTTTTGACAATAAGATTACAGTAAAATCAACCAGCGGCAAATTAGCCGCCTATTTTAAAAACAGGATATTCGAATTAACCGGTATTAATCTGGCTGACAACAATTCAATAGACGGGAAGAAGATAATTTTTGAGTCGGGTTCGCTTCCAAACGAATCTAATAAAGAAGCGTATAATCTCGAGATTACCCCGTCAACTATTACAGTCTCCGCTAATACCGACGAAGGGATATTCAGAGGGATTCAAACCGTCTTCCAGCTTATACCGCCCGAAATAAAAAAGAGCCGGATCGGAAAGCCGTTCGAATTACCTGCATGTAAAATAGAAGACAAACCGCGTTTTCAGTGGAGAGGCTTAAATCTCGATTGCAGTCGACATTTTATGAGCAAAGATTTTATTAAAAGGTATATCGACATTCTCGCATATTTTAAATTCAATACGCTCCACTGGCATTTTACCGACGATCAGGGCTGGAGAATCGAAATCAAGAGATATCCCAAATTGACACAAATCGGCGCATGGCGTAAAGAAGCCGACGGAACGGTCTACGGCGGGTATTATACACAGGAAGATATAAAAGAAATAGTCGAATATGCGCAGAGCAGATATATCAATATCGTTCCGGAGATTGAGATGCCGGGGCATTGCCTTGCGTCACTGGCTTCTTATCCTGAAAATTCTTGTACGGGCGGACCTTTCGAGGTTACAAATATGTGGGGCGTTATGAAAGACGTTTACTGCGCCGGCAGGGACTCCACTTTTATATTTCTTCAAAACATTCTGGACGAAGTAATCGATTTGTTTCCCGGCAAATACATCCATATAGGAGGCGACGAAGTTCCGAAAGACAGATGGAAAGAATGTCCCAGATGCCAGGAAAGAATCAAGACGGAAGGTTTGAAAGACGAGAAGGAACTGCAAAGTTATTTCATAAAACGAATTGTCAATTACCTTGAATCGAAAGGCAAAACCGCAATCGGCTGGGACGAAATTCTCGAAGGCGGACTTGCCCCGGGCGCGATTGTTCAATCGTGGCAGGGACACGACGGCGCAATTGAAGCGGCTCGTCAAAAACACCAAACAATCTGTTCTCCCACTTCTCATACTTACCTGAATTACGACCCCGACAACCTCGACCTTAAAATAGCTTACTCATTCGAACCGGTTCCCGAAGAACTGAACGACGAAGAAGCCGCTTTCGTAATAGGCAGCGAAGCAAATTTATGGACAGAACATTGCCCGCAGGAAAAAGTAGACTCCCAACTCTTCCCGCGAATTCTTGCCCTCTCCGAAGTCTTCTGGACAACGGGACCGAAAGACTACGATGAATTCTACAGCCGCCTCAAAAACAAATACGAAGATCTGACTTCGCTAGGAATCAAATACGGAAGAGAATCGAAACTAATCACATATAAAGTAGAACACAACGAAAATCCCCAACAATATATTGTTACTTTCGATATTCATCAGGAAGGCGTTGACCTCCGTTATACTCTGGACGGAACAACGCCCACATACGAATCGGAAATTTATACTCAACCGTTAGTCATCAACAACACTAGCAAGCTCGTAGCGGCTGCTTTCAGAGACACTTTTTTCCTGAATAAAAAAATTAACTTCGATTTTATTTTTCATAAAGCCGTCGGCAGCGACATCAAAATTATCAATGAATATAGTTTACATTACAGAGCTAACGGAGACAACTCATTAGTAGACGGCATACGCGGCACTGACGATTTTCACGACGGTATGTGGCAGGGATATCAAGGAGTCGATTTCGAAGCGATTATCGATTTAGGTTCCGAAAAAGAAATATCGCGAGTTGTTCCGAGATTTATATTAAATTCCAACTCCTGGGTGTTTCTTCCTCAAAAAGTAATAATTTCAATATCGAATGACGGAAGCAACTTTACGAATGAAAAAGTCATTTCGAACGACATACCTCAAAAAAATTCCGAAATTATTGTAAAAGAATTCGGAGCGGATTTTAACAAATCCAAAGCTCGCTATATAAAAGTATTCGCCGAAAGCATTAAAGAATGTCCCGAATGGCATCCGGGAGCCGGCCATAAAGCCTGGCTGTTTATCGATGAAATCGTAGTTGAGTAATTTAGATGGAGTATAAATGTATAATATAGTCTTCATAATTATTTTTATTTCAATTAATGTATATGCTGAAGCATCTGAAAAAATATATTTAACAAAGGATGGCAAAAGTGATTACAAAATTATTTTATCCAGAAATGCAACTTATTGGGATTCTTTAGCCGCATTTGAACTCAAAAAATATATAGCAATAATTTCTGGTGCTGAAATTCCTGTTATACATGATGATGTCCCTGTCGAAACAAAAGAAATTATAATTGGAAAAAATAATCATTCGTTAAATATTGATGATTCTGCTATTCAATACGATGGATTTATCATTAAAACCAAAGGTGAAAAATTATTTCTTTCTGGAGGGAAAGAGAAAGGAACTCTTAATGCTGTTTATTCATTTCTGGAAAAATATTTAAACTGCCGGATGTATTCTGCAACTGTAAAAAAAATTCCTGTTCAAAAATCTATCGTAATACCTCAAATAAATGTACTGGAAAACCCTGCATTTGAATACAGAGATATTTCATATTATGAAGCATCAAATGATGAATATTGCAGATGGCATAAACTTGCGGATTCAAAAGAAAAAAAAATATGGGGCTTGTTTGTTCATACTTTCCAAAAATTAGTTCCCCCAGAAATATATTTTGAAACACATCCAGAATATTTTGCTCTGAGAGGTAATATAAGAGTTCCTGAACAGCTATGTTTAAGCAATCAAGAAGTATTAAAAATAGTTATTGATGAATTAAGAAAAAGAATTGCTGAAAATCCTGAAGCAAGGTTCTGGTCTGTTTCCCAGAACGATAATTATTCCTTCTGTCAATGCAATGAATGCAAAAAAATTGATAGTATAAATGGCTCACCATCTGGTTCGATTATCAATTTTGTAAATAAAATTGCTCGTGAATTCCCGGAGAAAATAATTTCGACTTTGGCTTATCAATACAGTCGTAAACCTCCCAAAAATATCAAACCTGAAAAAAATGTAAACATTATGTTATGCACAATTGAATGCTATCGAACAAAACCTCTTGATGTTGATACTGCAAATGCAAGTTTTATAAATGACCTTAACGACTGGACAAGGTTAACAGACAATATTTTTTTGTGGGATTATGTTGTTCAATTTTCAAATTTAATTAGCCCTTTCCCTAATCTTCATGTACTTCAACCGAATATTCAATTATTTGCAAAACATAAAATCAAAATGATGTTCCAGCAAGGTGCTGGCAAAAGAAATTCAACAGAATTTAGTGAACTAAGAACTTATTTAATTTCTAAACTACTATGGAACCCTGAGATTAACATTGATTCTGTTATGAATGACTTTCTTGATGGATATTATGGACCGGCAGGAAAATTTATAAGAAAATATATTGACTTAATGCAGGATGCTTTAATAAAATCTGGGCACAACCTCTGGATTTACAGCAATCCAGTTGAACAGACGAAATATTTTTTAACTCCAGAATTAATGAAAACTTATAATGAAATTTTTGATGAAGCAGAAAATTCTGTTAAGGATAACGAGGGTTTTCTTAGAAGAGTAAAAATTGCAAGACTCCCACTTATTTATGCAGAACTCGAACAAAGAAAAGCCTTAGCATATTTTAATAAATCTTTATTAATTATTAAAAAAGAGAACAATAAATATGAACCTAATCCTGTTGTTATAAACTTGTTAAATCAG
The DNA here is from genome assembly GCF_051488665.1 of Melioribacter sp. Ez-97. Lineage (NCBI taxonomy): Bacteria > Pseudomonadati > Ignavibacteriota > Ignavibacteria > Ignavibacteriales > Melioribacteraceae > Melioribacter > Melioribacter sp. Ez-97. The sequence continues at coordinate 155,473 of NZ_JBPSEG010000005.1, forward strand.
TTTGAAAAATTAACATCCTCTCTTAAAGATATTTATTTAAATGAATCTGGATTAACCCCGGAAAAATATATTTCAAGCTATAAATCGATTCTTTCAAAAACAATGTTCAATCCTCTCGCATTAAACAAATCGGTATATTTTATTACTACGCCAGATTGGAATAAATATCCTGCGAATGGAGAAAAATCTTTAACTGATGGAATTAGAGGAGATGAAGACCACAAATTTAATTGGGTTGGCTACGAAGGAAAAGATATGGAAGTTATTGTTGATTTACAAAAAATAATAACTGTAAGAAAAATAAGTATCGATTTTTTACAAAATGTATTTTCATGGATTTTCCACCCTAAAAAAATAGAGATTAGTCATTCAGAAGATGGGATACATTTTATAACGATTAAAGAAATATACAATACAACACATGCTACTAAAGAAGAATTAACTTCACCTATTTTTGCTTATATAAAAAATTTTAATGCAGAATTTGAACCAATTTATGCAAGGTATATAAAAATAAAAGCAATTAGCATTAAAAATTGTCCTCGATGGCATCCTGGATATCCCGACAAAGCATGGATATTTACAGATGAAATTGTCATTGAATAAAACTTATCTTCAATAAAAAGGTTTTAATTATGGCTAAAGAAGAAAAGAAACCGTTGCATGCGGGAGCGGTCGAAATTGACGAGGCTCTTAGAGTTTACTATCCGGAAACCGACGAGCGGGCGCTCAAAAAATTGAAAGTATGGCAGAGTTTAAAATTCGGACTTTTGATGCATTGGGCGCCGTCGAGTCAATGGGGTATTGTGGAATCCTGGTCATTATGCTCAGAAGACGAGGACTGGTGCAAACGAAACATTGAAGATTACTGCGAATACAAAAGGCTTTATGAAAATCTCATTACCACTTTCAATCCGGTTAAATTCAATCCCGAAAAATGGGCGGACGCGGCGGCGGACGCCGGCATGAAATATTTTATTTTTACCACCAAGCATCACGACGGTTTTTGCATGTACGACAGCAATTATACAGATTACAAAATTACCGGTGAGCGATGTCCGTTCAGAAATCATCCGAAAGCAAATATTACAAAAGCGCTTTTTGATTCCTTCAGACAGCGCAATTTTATGATCGGCGCGTATTTTTCCAAACCCGATTGGCATTCCGACTATTACTGGTGGAGACGTTTTGCGACTCCCGACAGAAACGTTAATTACGACATTGGCAAATATCCCGACAGATGGAATAAATTCGTAGAATTTACGCACAATCAAATTATGGAATTGATGACGGACTACGGAAGTATCGATATACTTTGGCTCGACGGCTGCTGGGTGCGGAGTTACACGGAAGAAGAATTGGCAGCGGAACGTAAGAAAGCTAATTTCAATATCTACCGGATTCAAAATCAGGATATAAAAATGCCCTTGCTGGCAAAAAAAGCCAGGGAAAAACAACCGGGACTGATAATTGTCGACAGAGCGGTACCCGGCCCGTATCAAAATTACCTGACTCCAGAAAATCAAATCCCGGAAAACACTCTCCCCTATCCGTGGGAAACTTGTATGCCGATAACGCCTTCCTGGTCTTACGAACCGGGATTGAAATATAAATCGTCGAGGGAAATAATCCATCTGTTAATCGATATAGTTTCAAAGGGAGGCAATTTATTGTTAAACATTGCGCCCACTCCCGAAGGGGACTGGGAACCGGAAGCCTATGAAAGATTAAAAGATATCGGAAAGTGGATGAAAATAAACGGAGAAGCAATTTACGATTCGGAACCCGTTTTCCCTTATAAACAAAACCAACTTTCTTATACGAGAAATAAAAGCAACTTCTACGCCTTCTACAGAATAAAAGAAAATGAAAACATATTGCCGGCGGAAATTAACATCGAAATACCGGAAATAATCGGCGACCCCGTTATAACTTACATTGATAATGATTCTATCCTTAAATACAAACGCGACGGACAAAAAATTACTATCGAAATTCCGGAAGAATTACGCTCCGTTAAAAAGGATCAATTTACATTTACCATGAAAATAAGGAATTGATATGACAAGGATAATTCTATTAATCATTTTATTTCCTTCGATTATTTTTTCACAGACCAAAAGCAATATCGTATTTATTGATCCGGAAGATACGCCAGCGGAGATAATTCGTAAAGCGGCAAATGTAATCCCTGCCGGACGCCAGTACGACTGGCAAAAATTGGAACTTACAGCCTTCATCCATTTCGGCATGAATACATTTATGAATCTTGAATGGGGACGTAAAGACTTTGATTTATCGGTTTTCAATCCATCCGGAATCGATACCGATCAGTGGGTCAGAATTTTAAAAGAAGCCGGCTTTAAGCTTATTATTTTTACCGCCAAACACCACGACGGATTTTGTTTGTGGCCAAGCAGATATACCGATTACGACATTGAGAATACTCCGTATAAAAACGGTAAGGGAGATATTGTAAAAGAATTATCGGAATCCTGTAGGAAAGAAGGGGTCAAATTCGGAATATATCTGTCTCCCTGGGACATGCACGAAAAAACTTACGGCTCGGATGATTATAACGAATATTTCAGAAATCAATTAAGAGAATTACTTACAAATTACGGAGAAATATCCGAAGTCTGGTTCGACGGCGCATGCGGAGAAGGCCCGAACGGCAGAAAACAAATTTACGACTGGAATTCTTATTATGAACTGATACGAGAACTGCAGCCCGATTGCATAATTGCAAATATGGGTCCAGATGCGAGATGGGTAGGAACCGAATCCGGCTACGGAAGAAAAACAGAATGGAGCGTGCTTCCGGGAAACATCATGGATACGGATTCGATAGCCGCTTCTTCGCAGCAAAAAAAATTGGATAATGCATTCATTCCCCGCGATCTGACCGATGAGGATTTAGGAAGCCGGGAAAAAATTTTGAAAGCAAAATCTCTCATCTGGTATCCGGCAGAGATAGACGTGTCTATCCGCCCCAGATGGTTCTACCATAAAGAAGACGACAACTTCGTTAAATCTCCGGAAAAACTCTTTGATATCTATCTTAATTCCGTAGGACTCAACGGAGTATTGCTTTTAAACGTTCCGCCCAATAAATACGGTTTAATCGTTGAACAAGATATAAAGAGTTTACAAGGCTTCAAATACCTGATTGAAAATACATTCGGTCGAAATCTTGCGACGGGTAAAGTTGTATTTGTATCATCCGAAAGAGAGGGCAACAGCGCGGCTTTTATACTGGATAACGACTACGAAACTTATTGGACTACAGACGGATCGGATTCAACGGCTGTTATTGAAATTTCACTCGATACGATTAGGACTTTCAACTGCGCAATGCTGCAGGAAAATATTCTGGAAGGTCAAAGGATCGAAAAATTTTCTCTTGAATTCCGGGAACATAATCAATGGAAAAAGTTTGCAACCGGAACGACAGTTGGATATAAAAGGCTCTTTAAATTCGACCCGGTTACAACTTCAAGGGTAAGAATAATCATCGAACAATGCAGAACAAATCCCACCTTGTCTTCTTTCGGTCTCTATATTACTCCCCCGTCGCTCTCTTTTTCGCCGGCAAACACTACATTCAGGGATACGCTTGCAATTAAGATAAATTGCGACATTCCGAATTCGAAAATATATTACACACTTGACGGCTCTCTGCCGGATACAAATTCAAAGCTTTACACCGGAGAAATTATTATCGACTCGTCAATTACCATTACAGCATTTGCAATTTCAAGCGACGGGAAAAAAGGATTGCCGGCAACATCCAAGTATTACAAAGCTAAATATGACGTAATTTCCTTAACTAAATATTCTCAGTCTTATTCCGGAGGCGGGAAATATGCGCTCGTAAACGGCGTAAGAGGAAGTTCTTATTTCAAAGACGGTAATTGGCAGGGTTATCACGGCAACGATCTTGTTATTACGCTCGATTTAAAGGAATACAAAAGGATTAGAAAAATATCCGCAGGCTTTCTGAAAGACATAAACGCATATATATTTTTTCCGGACTCAGTCGCCTTTTACGCATCCGAAGACGGAATTAATTTCATTAAACTCGGCAGTAAAAAACCTGTCGATACAAATGAGAATAACGCTGAGATTCAAACCGTCAGCATTAATGCGGACGGAATCAATTGCAGATATATAAAAATCGAAGCCAAAAATATCGGAGTCTGTCCCGAATGGCACGTCGGGAAAGGGAGCAAAGCCTGGCTATTTGCAGACGAAATTACCGTTGAATAGCTATTTTCTTATGCCGTTTGATTACATATAGTCCGTAATAGAAAATAACGATAAAGCAAACCAAAGGAATTATGTAAGCGAGATTGATATTAGACGTCATATCGGATACCAAACCCTGCAAAGCGGTTAATACCGCTCCTCCGAGAATTGCCATAATAAGCCCGGAACTTGCAATTTGAGTATCGCTGTTTAATCCTTCCACTGCAAGCCCGAATATCGTGGGAAACATCAAGGACATGCAAGCGGAGATCGATACGAGGGCAATAACGCCTGCATATTCTCCGGAAACGATCACCGTAATCGTTAGGACAGTTGCAATTCCGGATAAATACGCGAGTAATTTCCCCGGTGAAATATACTTCATTAAACCCGTACAGATGAATCGAAATATGGCAAAGAGCGCCAAAGAAATGAGATAATAAGTGGCTGCATTTTTTTCGTTCAGTTCCAATTGTTTCATAACGTAACGGATCGTAAACGACCATACTCCAATCTGAGCGCCCACATAGAAGAATTGCGCTGTAACGCCCAACAAATAATTCTTATTTCCCATTAATCTTTTTAAAGTTTGTTTTACATTCACATGCCCCGATTCGTCCTTCGCTCGCGGCATTTTTGTGAATGCTATAAGGATCCACAAAAATAAAAGTATTATAGCGACTCCAACATAGGGGCCCATAACGGCGGACAGCTCAGCCGACTGGATTTTTTTAAGCTGCTCCGGAGCCATGGACAAACGCTCGACATCCGTAGCGCTGTTTAAATGCGATAAAATAAATAACTGGCTGATAATTACTCCCGCAATCGAGCCGATCGGATTAAACGATTGCGCAAGATTTAACCTTCGAGTGGCTGTAGAAGCGTCGCCCATAACAATAACATAGGGATTGGCTGAGGTTTCCAGAATAGATAAACCCCCGGCTAATATATAGAGCGCCAGCAGAAAGTGAAAGTAATTCATCGTTTTGCTTGCAGGATAAAAAAGCAAGGCTCCTGTTATAAACAAACCCAGTCCGAGCAATACGCCGGCTTTATAAGTGAATTTCTTTATGAAAATTGCAGCCGGCAAAGCCAGACAAAAATACGAACCGTAAAATGCTATCTGTATCCAGGAAGTCTGAAAATCCGACAGGCTCATAATTCTTTTAAATGCCGCCAGCAAAGTGTCGGTCATATTGTTTGCCAGTCCCCACCAAGCAAAACAACTGGTTATCAGAATAAACGGGATTAAATGTTTACGCTGTACAATGGGAGAACGGATTTTACTTTTAATTTCGCCGTTCATAATAATTATCTATATAATGGTCCGAAGTTTTTACAGGCGGCAAAATCGGCGCTCTCCGCATCCGATGTGCCAAATGCATTCCATGCAGCCGGTCTGAAAATACGATCTCTGTCTATGTTATGCATGTAAACAGCTATTCTAAGAATAGACGCAAGCGTAATCAATTTATCTCCGATATGACCGTATGAAATTGCGGCGTGATTGGCGCCCCAATTCAGCATAACCGAGTAGACATCCTTGAATGCTCCCTTACCGGTTAACCTGGGTACAAACCATGTTGTAGGCCAGGTAGGATTCGTTCTTTTCTGTAACAGAGCGTCTACTTCGCGATCGAGTTCGACCGTATAACCTTCGGCAATCTGCAGCGCCGGTCCCAAGCCGTGAATTATATTAATTCTGCTCATCGTAACCGGCATGCCGCCTTCCGTCAAAAAGTGCGACGAAAAACCGCCTCCCCTAAAATACTCCCTTATTGCAGGACACCAGCTCGTGGCTTCGAGACAGTCTTTGGCTTCCTTCTCCGTTATCTCCCAGAAAGGTTTAATGGCGGGTTTGCCATTCAGACGCTGTTTACCGGTTCCGTCGAGAGCGGACGAGCCCGAGTTGATAAGATGGATGATTCCTCCTTCAGCCAATCCGGTAAGTTTTTTGCCCGTCACTCTTTGAACGGCTTCGGGACTCCAATACGTGCGCACGTCCGAAAAAATTTGAGCCGTATCCGTCAATAAATGTCCGAAAAGCATACAAATTCCGTTCAGGCTGTCGTTTTCCGTAGCTACTATGTACGGTTTACGAATACCGTTCCAGTCAAAAGACGAATTTAAAATCGCTTCCAGGAAATCGCCGTTAGGCATAAAATCCGTCCATTGGCGTTGTCCCTGAAATCCCGCTGCTATTGCATTGTGTCCCAGAGCTTCTTCTTCGAAACCTAATTCTGCAAGTTTGGGATTTCCGATCATAAGGTCTCTGAAAATCATCGTCATTTTAACAACCGTATCCCATTCGCTTTTACGCTGTTCTCCGGATACAGGCGGATCATTAGGATCTTCTCCTTCCCGGCAGTTAGCCGCAACCCATTTTATAGCTTTATTAAATTCTTCACCGTCGTAAATTTTTTCGTTAATTCTTCTTATTATTTCAGTCATATCTACAAATTCGGATTTCATTCCGAGATAGTCATACATAAAATGCGTATCGACAACCGAGCCGGCAATACCCATTGAAACGGCTCCGACCGAAAGATAAGATTTGCCCTGCATTTCCATTGCTGCCAGAGCCGCTTTTGTAAACAAGAGTAATTTTTCTTTAACGTCGTCCGGTATGGACGAATCGTTGCTCTCCTGAACATCTTTCCCATATATTCCGAACGCAGGAATACCCAATTGATTGTATCCGGCGAGCGCCGCCGCAAGATAAACCGCTCCCGGTCTTTCCGTTCCATTGAATCCCCAGACGGCTTTGGGTATAATAGGAGTCGTATCCATTACTTCCGTGCCATAGCACCAGCACGGAGTAACCGTAATAGAAACGCCTACGTTATTTTCCTTGAATTTTTCCATACAAGCCGCTGCTTCTGCAGCTCCGCCAATGCAAGTATCCGCAATAACGCATTCGACAGGCATACCGTCGGGATGGCGTAGCGCGCTTTGTATCAGTTCGGCGGTTTTCTTTGCCATTTGCATTGTTTGGGCTTCGAGCGATTCCCTGACGCCTTTCCTTCTTCCGTCGATTGCAGGTCTTATCCCGACTCTTACGTGTTTTTTTCTCAATTGAAATACCGGATGATTGTCGAAGTTCATAACTGCTCCGTTATATTTAATTTATTCCGATTTCTTTCGGTATGCCGTATAGATTCCGTCTGTTAATAAGTTCATTAACTCTCGACTCGGTTAATTCTTCGATATTACCAATTTGACTGGCAATAAATTCAATTTTGGATGCATGTTCCAAAGTTTCCATTTTATGATAAGAATTTATTATCGAATTTCCTAACTGTCAATGTTATGAAATTTAACACGATACTTTTACCGGCATACTCATTTAATATATTCAACCGATTTTCTCAATTCCATTGAATACTGATAGAATTCCTTTAGGCTCATTTCTTTTAGGAACAACATACCGTGAGCAGCGCGCGCTCTGGGTATAGGATTGTTCAGGAAATATTTTTTTCCGAGACAGTTCCTGATTTTCTGATATTGTTCGACATGAATTTGTCTGGCCAGCTGAGAAAAAGGTCCGTCGTACTCCCAGCTTGGGAAGCTGGCGTCTTTTTGAGAACCGTAACAATTCATAAATACATTGTCGAGAATCGCCATCGAATTAAGGCTAACGGGCACATAAATATTTGCTTCTGCGGGATGGAAACGGTACCAGACATTTCTGTAGCCCCATATTTTGAGTTTTGAAATATCTTCCTCTTTTTCATAAAGTTTCAATGCTTCGCTTACAGCCTGAAGCACTTTGTAATGGGTATCAGGTCCGCTGCCTTCCGGGTCAAACGCTACGGTTAATATAGTCGGTTTGATTTTTCTAATTAGTTCAAGTATCGGGATTACGTCTCTTTGTAGTTCCGGATTTTCAGTAAATATGTTCCCCTGATAGAAGCCGAGCCTTAGATGCGAAACGTCTTTCGAAGAAAAGCCGTAATATGCCCAGGTCAGTTCTTCCTCCCATTCTCTCAACATTCCTTTTAACTTTTGAACGTGAGGGATATCTTTTTTACCGGGATACTGCGTTCCGAAATAATTAATCAGTTCGTCAACTCTGTCGTTAATATATCTAAGACTTGTTTCTTCGTAAATTTCTATAATATTTCTGAGCATCCTTCTGGAAGTGGCTTCGGTTCTTTTGGCAATATTGTTTTCCGCAATACCGTCAAGATAAAGACTGATATCGCTATCTTTTGCTTCGGCGTTGTCGGGTTCGAAGTAACCCGTTTTATATCTTTCGTCGAAGGCGCCCGCAGTTAAGTATTCTTTCAGTTTAAGCATCAATTCGAGCATGTAGGAATTTGTAACGGCAGTAAAACCGCTGGTAAAAACAGCGAAATGATGTTTGTTCAGATGAGTTCTTACGAGATGATTAATAAAAGCAAGATATCCCAGCATTATGTCGTCGTGATGAGGCGCCGTGTGCAGGATAGTTTGATTCAGCGGCGTATTCATCCCTCTGTTAAAGCGTTCGATTATGTCATTATAAATAAGTTCGTTGATTTCTTTTACCGGTTTACCGGATTTTTTCAGAACAAGATTAGCAAGCTTATCGCCGGTATAGTCGCTCTTTGTAAGGGACAACAATTCCTTACCGGTATTAACCGACAAATTTATTACAGCTTTTTCCAGAGAAAGTCTCGATAATTTTGTTTCTTTCTCCACGTCGTCATAAATTCTCTCGGATAAGAGCGACGCCGCTCCGTTAGTAAGATAAAAGCGCGAGTCGCGGAGCTTTTGAAGTACGGTAGCGGGATATTTATTTGAAGCTTCGTTCTCAACAGAGTCTTTTACGATTTTCGCCTTAGCTTCTCCAGCCGCAATAATAATAGCCGTGGCGTTTTTATTATATGTAATTGTATTCAAACCGATTGTGATCACAAGTCTGTTCGAAGCGACTTCGATTCCCCCAAGATCGGTTGATGCGGCGGCTTGCGTTTGATAGTTAGTCGCGGTCAGTCTTGTAGTTGAAAAGTGGTCGCTTCCCTGAACGTTGAACCCGATATGACCGTCCGGACCAATTCCTCCCAGGAAAAATCCGATGCCGCCCATATCGCGTATTTTCTTTTCGTACTGCGTGCAAAATTCGTCTACAATTTCAATCGTTTCCTTTTGTAATCTTTCAATACGACTGCCGGGGAGCTTCGTGCGCAAACTCAGGTCAACCTTATTATCGGGAAATATTACGGACAGCGGAAGATTTTCCGCCGTTCCGATTTTATTAACGTTGATCAAAAGCGCGTTGTTGGGATCGATCCCGAAAGTTTTGATATAAAATTTTTTTATGTAATAATAAAAGCTGTTTTGCTGCGTCGAGTCGATGGGATAAAATTCGTCAATCTGGACGAACTTTATTTTTTTCATATCCGGTTTCTTTTGGGGATCGAGTTCGTATTTTTTTAATTTTTGTCTGATTTCCGGTTTATCCCAGTTCTTCATTATGTGAGTAAACCAGTAGATAAAATACTCGGGCGTTTTTCCCGTAGGCAGCGATACAACTCCTTCCGGATTTGCCTGCAGCCACTCTACAAAACGAAAAGCGGTCAATTCGCCCAATTCGGGAATATTCCCGACCTGTATAACGGGAATTTTTTCAGTGGGTTTATATATAAATTTTTTACCTGATTTTTTCAGAAAAAAGCTTTCGACTTTAGAACCTGGTTCCATGATTCTCCTGTAATAATTATTGTTTACTGTTTATCGATCATATTCAATGCAAAGGCATAAGCGCCAAGAGCTATCGCCTTGCTTGCGCCTAATTGCGAAATGCCAACAGCGATTTTCTTCGAGGCGTCGTAATTCACTTTTTCGTTTGTACCGTAAACATTTATTTCTACTGTCTCGTTGTGCAGAAAATTTTTAAGGTCTTCTTCATTGCCGATATAATAAATCTGAGCCATTAGTCGTTTTACCCGTGCGCCGTCAGAAGTTTTTTTATAATAACTTCTCATTTCGTCTAACAAAAACGGCATGAAAAGCTGCGAAGCTCCCGCCAGGCCGCCGCCGATTACAACCGGACAATCCATGATAGTAACCACATTTGCAATAGCGTCGCCAACTACCCGAGCCATTTTTTTGTAAGCTTCAATTGCGGCGCTTTTATTTCCCTCAATTTTTCCAACAGCTATTTCATAAATTTCTTTAGGGGAAGGAGCGTCGGAATATTCTATTCCCGCGGCTTCGCTATAGAGTCTTCTTATTCCTCTTATGCTGGCGTGTTCTTCGGCAAATTCTTCAGGAGAGATACGATTGCGCAAAAGCCAAATTTCACCTGCCATCGAATTATCGCCTCTGTAGAGTTCTCCGTTAATGAATAAACCGCATCCGAATCCCGTTCCCAAAGTAATGCCGATCAGATTTTTATATCGTTTGGGATTGCCGGCGTCGCTCAATAATTTATTTATATACGGAAGGAAACCGGCAAGCCCTTCACCATAAGCATAAAGGTCGCCGTCGTTATTGATAAAAACCGGCAAGCCGAATTTATTTTTAAGAAAAGAACCCAATGCCACACCGCCTCTATAAGCGGGAAGGTTGCCCAGATCTCCGATAATACCGTTGGGGTAATCTGCCGGACCGGGGGAAGCTATACTTATAGCCGACGGAGTTTTATCGAGTTGTTTTAATACATAATTAAAACCTTCGACAATATTGTTCATCGATTTATCGAGGTCGTCTCCGCACGCGTCGAGACGGTATTCGTCCGCTATCTGTCTTCCGGACTGAAAAGCGGAGAATACGAAATTCGTACCCCCTCCGTCCAACGTCATTATAATTCTGTAGTCTTTTTCAAAATTCATTGTATTCTCTATTTTTATTCTTAGGATTATTCAGTAGCGAATTTAATTTTTGACGAGTATACGGATACAATTCCGATATAGATTACGCATAACAACGGAATTATAAAACCGGTAAGAACGTCGCTCAAATCGTTTACCGCTCCCATAATTAACGGCACCACGGCGCCGCCTGCAATTGCAGTAACCATTAAACCCGACAATTCATTCGACCTTTCCGGCATCTTTTCAATCGTTATCGAAAAGACAAGCGGGAAAATATTCGAGAAACCCAAGCCCGTTAAAATAATTCCGACAAACGTTATAAGTGCGCTGTTTGTAAACATCAACGCTATTCCGATAAAAGAAATCACAACGGTTAATTTTAAAAACTTTTGCGCCTCTATTTTTCGGAGTATTAAAGACCCCAAAAATCTTCCCGCCATTATAGGCAGAAAAAACAACGACCAGCTGACCCACAAACTAAACCCCGCGACTCCGAAGTTTTCCTTCAGTAAAATAGGCACGCCGGAACTCATCGATACTTCAGCTCCAACGTAAAAGAAAATTGCAAGCGTCATCATCAAGACATAAGGTTTTTTCAGTAATTCAAAACAAGACTTAATAGAAGCCGGCACATCTTTTTGCTCCTTTTCGTGTATGTCGGTTTTTACCGTTATTAACAGCGTAATCAAAATCAGGGAAGCGAAGAGCGGAAATAATATAGTCCACTCAAGTTTAAAAACATAAGCCACAAAAGGAGGAATTAGAAAACCCATAGAAGAACCGACGGCTTTCAACGATTGAGCCAGCGATAAATTTCTTGAATACGCGCCTTCGGGCGAAACATCTCTCATTATCGGATTCCCGACAACCTGTAGAATTGTCGCCCCTGCGCATAATAACAGTATTGAAGCCAACACAACTAAAAAGTCAAATTTTCCGACTAAAGATAAATCGAAAGGTAAGCCGTACATTCCGTTTAATATCGGGAGTAACAATCCGATTAAAGCGACCGTAAGACCGAGTAACAATACGTATTTCCTTCCTTTTCTATCCTGGTATATTCCGATTGGAATTGATAAAATTCCGAACATTATGAAGCCGGTAAACGGTATTAATTGAGCCATTGTATAAGAAAGGCTAAAACTGTCTTTAGCCAATCCGACGAGCGGACCGACGACGTCGCCGAATCCCATACACAAGAATGCCAAATAAACCGGAAGCGCTCTCGATTTCATAGCTATATCCAAATTATTGATTCATTCGATTTGTAAATATAATAATCAGCCAGCCGGAAACAGATCCGGCTGGCTTTACTGTTGCTGTGGAGGAGGCTACTATTTCATCAACACAATTTTTCTGAATGCACGGAATGATTCGGATTCCAAACCGATAAAATAAACGCCGCTCGATACCTGTCTACCGAAATCGTCTCTTCCGTTCCATGTTGCCGAGTATGTTCCCGGCGACATTTTCTGGTCGATAAGCGTTCTGATTTTTTGTCCGAGAATATTATATACATTTAAAGTCACATTCGAAGATTTGGTAAGGCTGAAGTTGATTTTAGTCGTCGGGTTAAACGGATTCGGATAAGCTTCCGAAAGCGTAAATTCGTTTGGAATTTCGGGATTAACTTCTTCTACCCCTGCAGCCACAGATTTTTCTGTTCGGGGAACCAATTCAAATCGCCGATAGCAAAACCGTCAGTGCCGCCGTTTTGCAGCATCGTATTCGAATAAGCAAGATTTTCGGGCAATGGCCATTTCGGCGGGAAATTCAATTCATAATGCCACGGATTGTCGAGCTTTCTCGAAGCTATTCTGCGAACATAAGCGACCAGACTGTCGACATGATTTACGACGCCCTGGTCTGTAAAACCGGGATCTGCTTCCATGTTGTTGCTTACGTCAATATACGGCGAGTAATCCCACGAAGCGGGATTCGTAAGCGAGTCGAGACACCAGAGGCTCAGGTCGTTTATCCATCTAGCCATTGTCAGCTTTCTTACCAGATATTGTTTCGAATCGTCGAGCATTACGACGCTGTCCGCTACGGTAACGGTATCGTTCCAGTCATTATAGAACTTAACCAATTTTTCGGGATTGAAATAAGCGTTGTTCTGAGCGACGTGTACGCGCTTGCTGGGATCAAACAGGTCGATATAAATGCCTCTTGCGGAATCGACGTAAGCTTCAGGACCGGTTATTTCATAGCCATTATATGTGCCTTTTTTTCTTATTCTGTAAATACTTGAAGAAATGGTATCGGGATAATTAAAGAACCAGCCCTGAATTACCTGTTCGGGATCGCCGCCCCATGCATGGGCTGCATAAAACAGATTGTTCTTCATATATAAGTTGGATGCTTGTCTTATCAAGAACGGATTAACTACAGTATAGACAACTGTATTGTGTTCGAATACGGAATAAGGATCGTAACCGCGAATTGAATAAAGATACGAGTTGCAGGCAAAGAAAGTATTGTTAATAAAGATTGTGCTGTCGGGATGATCCAGCCCGCCCGATAAGAAAGGCTGTCCGCCGAAATAAGAAGTTGAATGAATGAAGTTTCTGAAATGACAGTCCTGCACATCAAGTTTGACGAATTTGGCGCCGTCAACGCGTATGCCGGCTTCGGTAAAGGCGTCGAAAACAACGCGGCGTAATTTTAGCGAAATACTGTCTGCGCCGATATGGATGGCTCGGCTCCAGCCCAAAGTTTTACCGTCCGATCTCATCGACAACAGATATAAATCGTTAAGTTCGACCTTGATGCCCTTTTTGATAAATTTAAAAAACCATTCTTCGGAAGTACCGTCGGCTCTGATTGCAGGCGCAAGAACCGGCGGTCTCTTTGTTTCATCCCCCTTTGCAATAAACTTGCACGAACTGTTAATTTCAAAAGCTTTTTCGATGTAATAGATAGCGCCTCTATCGAGAACGTATACGCGATAGTCCGATACGGCGGTATCTGCGTTGATTATGTTACTGATCTCCAAAGACTGGGAACCCGGAATATAAACAGTATCGGTTGTGGATTGCGCCACAGTTTCGGCAGGGAAAGCCAACAGAGATATTATCCCGATGGCTATCAGGAAAGCGTACAGCTTTTTCATATCATTCCTCCTATTATAGTGTTATAGTTTAAGCCGCTTACGGGCATAAATTTTCTATAATCTAACACGCATTCCGAAATCAGCGGTCATACCGTACCTTTGCTGATTTGTTACGTACTTTGTTTTCTGATTTATATCGACGTCGTCTTCGCCGGTCAGGTTGTTAATATTCAGGTATAACTGAATGCCGTACCACGGTAATTCTTGTTTTACCGACAAATCGAATCTCACGTATTTATCCGAATGGACGCGGTTTTGATACCAGAAATCCGGACGTTTGAAAATATTGTCCTGATAGAGCATAGAAACTCTGAAAGAAAATCCTTTAAAGTCGTAACCGAGCGCAACGTTAATTATGTCATTAGGTTGATAAAGAAGTCGGTCTGTATAAAATGTATCTATGCCTACTGTATGTTGAATATAATTCTCGTCAATTATAGTAACCAGATAAGTTTTCGGGTAATCGGCTTCGGAAAAGATGTGCGTGTAGTTAATATTGAGTACAAGTCCGGTGAAGGGTTCCGGCAAATACCAGAAATGTCCCTGCCATTCTCCTTCAACGCCAATCACGTCAATCGGTATGGGATTGTTTATGTATGTATATAGCGCAAAGCTCTCGGTTCTGTTTTTGAGTTTTTCCTGCAACTCGGGATAAGCGCTAAAGTCTTCGGGATATGTCTTTGTGGGGAAGACCAGGTCTTTAATTCGTTTCTTAAATCCGCCGATCGAGAAGAGTCCGATTTCGTTCGTATAAATCGACATAATAGCGTCGAAGTTTTCCGAGCGCGCCGGTTTTAATCTGTAGTTGTTGTAAAGGATATAATTCGTTCCGATATAGTATCTGGGAATTATTGAATTATAATCCGGATAATTCAAAGTATTTGTGTAAGCGAAGTGAAACTGGAGCCAGTCGGTCGGTTTGTATCTCAGGTGCGCCATCGGCAGCCAATAGCCGTGAGATTGAGTTTCTTCAGCAACCGTATACTGGATATCGCCGGGAATTTGCTCGCCGCGTATACCGTTATAAGTGGTAGTCAAATTCTGATAACGCACCCCCGGGATAAACGTAATCTTTTGACCCAGATTAATGGAGGTCATAAAATATGCGGCGCTTTTAACCTCATGTCCGGAATAGTCGTACAGTATCGACGATAGCTTATGAGGTTTATATCCGCCGCCGTTTCCTGCTCCCGGATTCTTCTTGGCTACTTCGATTACCTGCATCATCAGATCTACGTTCAATGGAGGCCCGAGTTGATAATCGCCGTTCAAAAATTCTCCGTAGCTGTAAGACGAATCGATAAAATCCGAGAATGTAATACTTGTTCCGAATTGAGGAAAAGCTTTAATAACAGCGGAAGCAACCTGCCCGCCGTCGTCGTAAAATACCGAACCGCTGCTCTGGTTATAATCGTACGATCTCTTGCGATATTGGTAGGCTCCTCCGAACTTAACCTTGGCGTTAAGGAACTTGCTAATCGTTATATCTCTGATTATGTCCAGAGTGCCGTTGTACGTTCTGTCTTTTGAAGTGTTGTCGATATTATAAATATCAAAGAAGACTGCATCTTCAGGGTCGTAAATAACATTCGAAGCAATAACCTCCGGGCGCTGATATCTCAAGAGAGTGAATTTATTTTCGAAGCCGGCGCCGTTTTGCCAGAAATTAAATCTTACATCGTTCGGATAAGTTGTTTTGGAATAAGAATGAGAAAGCCTCAGTTCTATTCCGAATCCAGCCAGCGAATGCGATATGCTCAACAAATTACTCAATACGTCAAGCGTATTTTCGGAATTGGTCGCCGAATAGAAAAGGTCGTCGTCCAACAAATGATACGATTCGTTTCTGGAAATTGTTTTCGTATTGCTTCTGCTAAAGAAATTCATAAAACCAATACTGCCGTTGCTATATTTGTAATCAAGAACGACAGTAGCGCCATAGCGTTTACGGTCTCTTAGCACATCGGTAAGCGTCATCGACCGGAATTCGGGGTCGCCTTCGTCTGTAACATTCAATTTGCCGGCAAAGTTATAATCGGCAGAAAGTTCGTTGGCGCTGAGATTTCTGTCTTCAACGGAGCCCTGAGCAAAAATTCCGAAACTATTATCCCAGAATCTTTGTTCGTAGGAGGCGACGAACTTATAGTCGTCGTTTGTGTTTTTCAAGCTATTATGAGACCCTTGACTGAAAAATTCGAACGAGGGTTTACCCGTCGTAGTTTTCAGCGCTTTACGCATAGAGAAATTGATAACTCCGCCCAGTAGAGTAGCGTCCATATCCGGAGTAATGGCTTTAACTACTTCAATTCCTCCGAGCATATTCGACGAAATCATACTTAAATCGGTAGCCCTGTCTCCGCTCAGCGATAATTCGTCGCCCGATTTGAATTCCGAACGATGTTCGTTCGGGTCGTTCGAAGCGACATTTGCAGGTAATTCGACGCCGTCGATTGTTACTCTGTTATATTGAGGAGAAAGACCTCTTACGACTACACGCGAGCCTTCGCCGCCGGTTCTGATCAACGATACGCCGGGCAATCGGGCAACCGATTCTGCAGCGTTTGCATCAGGGAGTTCGCGTATTTTGGCAAAAGAAACTACGTTTTTAATTGTAACCGAAGTGAGCTGCTCGTTAATTGCTTTCGCCTGTCCTTCCGCCTGAGCGGTAATAACTATAGTATCGCCGTAGACAGACTCTGGCGACAAATTAAAATTATACTCGGTTGTCTTCCCCTCTTTTACCTCAATGGAAACCTCTTCCTGTTTATATCCGATGAATGACGCTCTGAGAGTGTATTTGCCGGGCGGAACCGCATTGATCTGGTATAAGCCGTCAAAATCCGTCGCGCTTCCAAAACTTGTGCCTACCAGAATCACATTACAAAAGGGAAGCGGCTCTTTAGTTTGCGCATCCTGCACTTTGCCTTTAACTCTGCCCGCCGCAAAAGAGAGTTCCGAAAAGGCAAGTATTAACAAGATTAGCAATCCCCCGCTAAGATGTGTTTTAATCTTCATATTTACCTCTCACTTATTAAGAACGGTGCCCGTTAGGATCTTTTTGTTTTTTCGTAATAAAAATAAACCTAATAAAAATAAGATGCAATAAAAATAATAACAGGCATATTTTTTTATTTATACGGTTCCGATTGAACCAATTAATTTTACTTATGAATAAACTTAAACATTTTTATTATTTCAAACTAACTTTAATCTCTTTACTAAATTCAGTTTCGAGTGATGACAAACCGACCATGATTTCATATACGCCCGGCATGGTTTCAAAACCCAAACCATCTACCCAACCGGACAGATCGTCTTTGCACAAATAAAATTCAACTTTCCCTTCTTCCCCGGATTTCAGTTTTATTTTTTCAAATCCCTTAAGAGTTTTTACCGTACGATTGTCGTTTTTTGCTTTTGTATAGAGCTGGACGGTTTCTTCGCCCGCTGTAATTCCTTTGTTCTTTAGCGTCACAACTACCTTAACAGTGTCGTTATCTTTAATTTCGATCGAGGATAGTTCAACGTTTGAAATCGTGATATCCGTATAATTCAAGCCCCACCCAAACGGATAGAGAACCTCGCCTTTGAAATAGCGGTAAGTTCTGCCTTGCATATCGTAGTTTTCAAAAGGAGGCAGATCATTTTCTGATTTATAAATAGTTACCGGCAGTTTACCCGAGGGATTATACTTTCCCCAAATTACGTCCGCAATTGCCGTTCCTCCCGCCTGTCCGGGATACCAGGCTTCCAGTATTGCCGGAATGTTTTCGCTTTCCCAGACTGTGGATATAGGACCTCCGTTAAGCAGCGCCAATATTACGGGCTTTCCGGCAGAATGAATCTTTTTGATTAAATTAAGTTGGTTGACGGGTAATGACAATTTCAACCTGTCGCCTCCTTTGAATCCGTCCACTTCGATTTTCAAAGCTTCTCCTTCCATTCTCGGACACAATCCCATAAACATAATGACGGCGTCGGATTTCAAGGCTGCTTTATACGCTCTTTCTTCAAGGTCGGGAAACGGAATCGACCAGAGCAGCTGCATAAAACCGTATCTTTCCCTCCTTACGAATTCAATTCTTATTTTATAAATCTTTCCTTCTTCCAGGAAATAATTTCCATACGTAATTTCCGGGTCAAATTCACCTTTGAAACTTGCAATCAAAGAATCTTCAATGTAAATCTTAAAATCGTTGTAACCGTAACCTCCGATTTGATATTCCCCGGTTACCGGAGGCGCAATATATCCGGTCCAACGGACGCTGAAGCTGTCAGGATTTATACCTGAGCAGGGCGATTCTTCCAGCCAACTAAAATCAATACTTTCGTCCGTTCTAATTAATTCCGGTTTCCCCTTCAATCCGGAATTATTAAAATACTCGCCTATGAGACCCGGTCTTTTTTTATTACAGTCCGCAAAAAGATAAGCGGCGCCAATTAACTCAAAGGCTGGCACTCCCGGCGCAAAGTCGCAACCTTTTTCATAATAAACTTCGCCGTTTTTTAATACGCTTTTAATAGCTTTTAACGGTGTAACGTATTGGGAAGGGAAACCGTGATAATTTCCCAACAAAGATTCCAGATTATCTGCATTCGGACCAATAACCGCGATTTTATTTATGCCGGAGTCCAGAGGCAGAAGTTTATTCTCGTTTTTAAGCAATACGATCGACTTTCTCGCGGCTTCCAGCGCAATCTCTCTATTGTAACTATTATCAAGACAGGACTCGTCTATTTTTGAATAAGGCACCGATTCGGGAGGATCGAACATTCCCAATTTGAAACGGGCAATGAGGACTCTTCGCAGAGCCGCGTCGATTTCCTCATCGGTTATGAATCCGTTCTTGTAAGCTTTCTTTAACGATAAAAAAGTGTTTCCGCATTCCAGATCCGTTCCGGACGTGACAGACAGCGCGGCTGCCTTCTCAGGCGAATCGACTAACTTATGCGAATTGAAGATATCGTAGACAGCCCAGCAATCCGAAACAACGATTCCATTGAAGCCCCACTTTTTCCTCAGAATATCCGTCAGAAGAGTATCGTGCCCGCAGCAGGCTTTTCCTCTAAGTCGATTATACGCGCACATAACCGAATAAGCTTTCCCGACCGTAATTGCTTTTTTAAAATGAGGAAGGTAAGTTTCGTTAAGGTCGTAATCGCTCACCAATGCATTAAAATGATGCCTTTCCGGTTCGGGTCCGCTATGAACCGCAAGATGTTTTGGCGTGGCTATTGTTTTCAAGTATTTTTTATCCTGCCCTTGCAAACCTTTGATAAAACGGACCGCGAGCTCTCCCGTAAGGTAAGGATCTTCGCCGTAGGTTTCCATTCCCCGCCCCCATCGCGGGTCTCTAAAAATATTGATATTCGGCGCCCACAAAGAAATTCCCTGATAAATTCCTCTTTGATTTTTCTTCAATGCCGAATTGTATTTTGCCCGCGCTTCATTAGAAATTACATCCGCAATTCGATAAATCAAATCCCTGTCCCATGTAGCTGCAAGTCCGATCGGCATCGGAAAGACCGTAGCTCTTCCGTTTCTTGCAACCCCGTGCAGAGCTTCGTTCCACCAGTTATATTCGGGAATGCCAAGCCTTTCAATTGCCGGCGATTGATGCACCATCAAAGAAATTTTTTCGTCCAACGTAAGTCTCTTCAATAAATCTTCCGCTCTCGCTTCAAAAGGAAGATCAACGTTGAGATATCCGGGCGTATTTTGAGCGAACAGATTTGCAGTTAATAATAAAACTATGAGCTTCAGGTATTTCGTCATAACATTAATATATCCTATTTAACAAATCGGGATAGTCGTTATTAATTTTCACTATCAATTCTCCGAAGAGCGAATTTGCCCAGGCAAACCAAGACCTTGTATAATTATAAGGATTATCTTTGTCGAACGATTCATGCATAAACCATGTATCGGCATGAGTGTTTTTCATCAGTTTAAGGCAATGCGCAATTTCGTCTTCATTATTACTCGTCAAGGCTCTCATTATTATTGAGAGATGCCATATTCTGTTAATCAAAGTGTGCGGACTTCCTATGCCGTCTCCCGCTTTCCCCACAAAATAGTAGGGATTATTTTCGCTCAGAACGAATTTTCGCGTGTTCAAATAAAGTTCGTCGTGGCAATCGACAATTCCTAGATAAGGCAAAGAAAGAAGACTCGGAATGTTGGCGTCGTCCATAAACAAACGATTGCCGAATCCGTCTATTTCGTAAGCGAAAATCTTACCGTAGTTGAGGTGTTCAGTAACGGCGTATTTATAAACAGCGTTTTCTATTTCATCCGCCAAATTTGCCGCGACAATTGCCGCCGTTTTGTCTTCATATATTTCATTATAAATTTCGGAAAGCTGCCTCAAAGATTTTACCGCGAACAAATTCGACGGCACCAGAAACGGAAATATAGTAGCGTCGTCCGACGGTCTGAATATAGAAACGATCATTCCGTTCGGTTTAATCGGGTTTCCGTACCCGTCGCCCGGAACCGTATCTGTGCTCCAGGAAGTAATTCTCCCGAATTTGTACGGTCCTCGTCCGTTTTTCCGTTGTTGCTCTTTGAATGTCTTAACAATCAAATCGAATGAAATTTTCCAATCTTTCGTAAAATAATTTTTGTTGTCAGTCGTTTTATAGAATTCATATGCGAGCCGAATAACATAACAAAGAGAATCGACTTCCCATTTGCGTTCGTAAACCTCCGGCTTCATTTCGGTCAGATCCCCGCTCCAGACGCTCTCTTTTCCGGTATCGTTAAAAGCATTTGCATACGGATCAATCTGCACCGACTTCAATTGTCTATTCAAAAGCCCGTGTATTAATTCCTTCAGCTTTGGATCTTTTTTAACGAATGGAAGATAATGCCATACCTGCGCGGTCGAATCCCGCAGCCACATTGCATTGATATCGCCGGTGATAATAAAAGTATCCGGAGCGCCGTCTTTATTATTGAATTTGACGGTAGTATCCAAAGTATTCGGGAAACAATTGACAAACATATCGGCGAGATCTTTATCGGCTATTCTTGCGTGAAGATCGTCGATAAATTCATCCACAACAGCGCTGTGAAAACATCTGTTATTATAAGTCGGACGACGAATCATGATTTTTATCTATTGATAATTTTTATTAAACCATCCTGCGTAATTCGTACGGAAGAGCGGTCGTCTATCTTAATTTCGGCTTCGTAAAAATTGGTCGTGGTTTCAATAGTTGTTTCATAATTATTTTCAGGAATATCAAGCAACATTAAGTCATCCGCGTATCGTTTGTTTCTTTCGTAATATTCCCTTTGCGCGTAATAGACTTGTCTGAGGAACCATTTTATTTCTTCTATTTCGTCGTATTCGAAGTCTGTAGTTTTATTGAACGCAGTATTAGTAGTAAATTTAATAAATCCCCACATTTCGGGATAATGCATGTTTACTACGCCCTGCGGGCTCCAGACCCAATTGTCTTCGGGATAAGGTTTGCCGGTTTCGGGGTTAATAATCTTAACATACTTATTGTCTTTTACTGCAGTTTTCCATTCAACGCGCGAAAAATTAATTCTCCATTTATCGCCGTCTTCTGGGGGAAGATTCATTTCCGTAATTTCTTCGAAAGCGTTCCAGGGGAAGGCGACTTCAACAGTCCAACAACTGTCGGCATCTCCCGGCTTATTGATCGTTCCGTAAATTTTTACGCCGGATTTGAGTCCTTTAATGTCATAGCCGTGCAATGCCGCTTTTTCGACATCCCTGTAAGGTTCGATAAGCAGAAGGTCCCAAACGGTATTGAAGGCATTCATTTCGAATTCCAGATAGCGATGAGTATCGCCGTCGGGGTCTATGAAAATTTCGAAATCATTGTCATAAAAAATAATATCGTCCCGATTTGTTAATGTCGCCCAGATATCGGGTTCTTGAAGTTCCGCCGCCACATAAAAATATTCGTCGTCCCACAGCATTTTTGCGCGCGTTCTGAATCTCGGCGCGGGTCGAATATCGCCTTCGATATCTGTAAAATCTTCAGTCCATTCGGCTGCGCGCCACGATTTTTCGTTTAAGGCTCCGTCGACCGTTATTTTTTCTTCGGCGCGATGAACGATATAATAACGCGGATTAAATTCCACCTGCGGACGAGGTATTGCCTGACAAAACGCCGACGAATTAAGTATTAAAAGAAAAATAACAGCGCATAGATCATATTTTTGCAGCATCAATAAGCTCCTTTATTGTTGTAAAGGCGAGCGCCACAACCGTATCGGCGGCTCCGTAATAGATAAGAGCTTTGCTGTCGAGCGCAGCGAATCCGTCCTCATATTTTTCTACAATCATACCCGAAGGGAAACAAACATTCTGAACCTGGCCTACCATTTCATAGATTTCTCTCGGTTCTAAGATATTCAAACTGCCGCGCGCAATAATTTTAGCGGGGTTATCGAGTTCGTGCAGAGAAACTCCCGCTTGATATATATTCGAACTGGAAAAATGAGTAGCCACGCCGTGATAAATATGCAGCCAGCCTTCTTTTGTTTTAACGGGCGGCGCACCCGAGCCGATGTTTTCGTCCCAGTAATGAAATCTTCCCGACATGACCGGCTCTACATATTCCCAATTAATCAGGTCGTCTGATTCCGACAAATAAATTGTATTGCCCGTTAAAGGACCGCCTTCAAGTTTAACGCTGTTGGGTCGTTCAAATCGTAAAAATTTTCCGTTAATCTTTTCCGGAAAAAGCACGCCGTTTCTCGAATCGTCTTTCGAGACAATTCCTAAAAATTCATATCTGTTAAAATCTTCCGTTCTTGCCAAACCGAGTCTGCATCCGGAAACCATATCCATTGCAAACATAATATAGTATTGTTCGCCGATTTGAGTGATTCTCGCATCATAAATGTGGTAAATCTCATCCCTGATTTTCTCGATGCCTTCAAACTCTATGACGGAATTTTCAACTTCGAAATCGATACCGTTATCGCTCGAAGCTTTCATAAGATAAGTTTCTCTGCCTCTCGTTTGAACTCTGAGAATGAGCAGATATTTATCCCTAAACTTAATTGCTCCGGGATTAAATACCGAAGAAACATCCTTCAGATACGGATTAACCGGCGGGATCTGCTTTCTTGTTATAATTGGATTCCGTTCATATCTGACTAACATAAACGACTCTATTTATTGGCGGTTTCGATTGTTTTGCCCATTAATACTTTAACGCGACAAATTTTCTTATCCGTCAAAGGCAATTTATTTCCTTCTATTTCTTTTTCGTCAATCATTATGTAAGAGATACCGGATTGAACATTGTCCGGATTTTCTATTTCGATAATATATTTTGCGCCTCTGAATATACGTTCTACGCGAATATAATTCCATGAAGCGGGTATAACCGGGTCTACGATTAAACCGTCGTAATCGGGTCTTACTCCCGCAATATAATCATAAAACACACGATACATCCATGCGGCTGTTCCGGTCTGCCAGGAATGGCTCGCTTTTCCCGGAGAGGAATGTTCGTCGCTTGTAATATATTGAGAATAAACGTACGGTTCGGCTTGATAAATGTCCGGGTCGACGCGGTTCGGCAGAAGTTTTCTGAAATAGTCGTATGCTCTGTCGCCGTTTCTCATAATACATTCGGCTTGAATGAGCCAGGTAACAGGATGACAGAATACGGCTCCGTTTTCTTTTTTGCCGGGAACGCATCGCGTAACCAGTCCGATATTCGGGTCGATTTCTTTAAAAGCCGGAGCGCAAATTTTCGGGCCATATTCGCTGTCGAGGTGTTTTTTGACGCTGTCGAGCGCCTGCCTTATTTTAGATTTGTCCGGCAGATTCGAAATTGCAGCCCAGCTTTGCGTGTTTACGAAAATTTTTCCTTCTTTCGATTTATTGGAACCGATTACCATGCCTCCGTTGCCGAACGCTCTTATGAACCAATCGCCGTCCCAACAAAATTGATTAATATTTCTTCTAATTTCGTCTCGTAATTTTATTATATCGGCAATATTTTCGACCTTAAGAAATTGGAAAAGTTCAATCAATTTATTGAGCATTGCTACATAGAACATAGCGCCCCACACGCTTTCGCCTCCGTCGTCGCCCCCGATATAATCGAGGGTGTCATTCCAATCGCCGCGTCCGAATACAGGCAAATTGTGGCGCCCCAGATTATTTTTCATGAAATTAACGACCGCCAGCAAATGCTCCAGGACCGTGCCGTCATTTTTATCTACAAAAGAGACTTTCTCCTTAAGAATGGAGTAATCGCCCGTTTCTTTAATATATTCCGTTACTGCCAGAATATACCAGCCGGGGTCGTCGCAATGACGCGTTAATTCTCCTTTGCCATCGTCATAAAAGTGATGGTATACTCTTCCGTCTGAAAACATTTGGCGAGATAAAAGCAGAATCCGTTCCTTTGCTTTTTCAGGATGCGCAATTGTTACGGCTATTACATCCTGAGAAGTATCTCTGAAACCGTATCCCCTGCTGATTCCCCAATAATAATAACTCGCCACCCTGCCGACATCGAAAGCTACTTTAGCCTGATACGGCACCCAATTATTCATAAATATATTAACATTTTTATCCGGGGTTTCAACTCGTGTGTGTCCCAGGAATTCTGTCCAATAATTCTCAATTTCTTTGAATGATCTTTCAATATACCCGGGTTGAACTATTTTGGGGATATCATTTTTCTTTTCATCGAACCGCTCCTTCGGCAGAACGCCTAAAGAAAAAACCACATTCTCAGATTTATCGCTGTCCAATTCAAGTCTTATGTTTATTGCGCCCACTACGTTTCCATAGTCCGTACCGGAGTTAGAAAATTTGTCGTCGGTTATCGCGATTGGTTTTTCTTCATTGTTATAAAAGCCGAGAAATCTTTCCCTCAGAGTTTCGTATCGGTTTATCGGTAAATTGGACGTAAAAAAAGCCCACTGATTCCACTCTTTATTTTCCTGCTGTTGAGTGCCGTTGGTTTCTGTAACCCAATAAGTTTTTGTTGCAAAAAGGGCGTTCAAATCTTTGTCGAAATATGCTCTGTTAAAATGCTGGTCGTCGCATTGATTGATCAAATCTATAAGTCCGTGACCCAAAGCAAATTCCACATAACCGGTAACAGACAGACGGCGTTTCTTTCCGGATTTATTTGTAAGAACAACATTCCAGACTTCATGATTATAATTCATCGGTACGAAATAAGTAACGCGGGCATGAATTCCTTCCACAAACGATTCGATGACGGTATAACCCAAGCCGTGAATAACCTTGTAGGCTTTAGGATCGTAACCGGCAGGCTGCCAGCTCAATGTCCAAATTTTCCCGGTTTCTTCGTCTTTAACATAAATATATTTTCCGGGCCTGTCGGAAGGCACATCATTTATCCGATATCTCGTAATCCTTCCGTGTAACGGGCTCTTAATATAACTGATGCCGCCGGCATTATTGGAAACAGTAGAAAAATATTCACCGTTATAGATATAATTTATCCACGGGGTAGGAGTTTTAACATTTGTTATAATATACTCCTTTCCATCCTCGGAAAAATGACCGTAATTCATTTCTTAGCTCCACAAAGAAAGTAATATGAATCAGTATATTTTTTTCTAAAAATAACTAAACGTAAAATTAGGCTTTAATTCCTTAAATAGCAAATAAAATTTAGCAACCCGTTCATTGATTAATCTGATTTGTACAGAATAAAAGGCAGGTTATTTTTATAATAAAAAATATTAGCTTGCGACCTCATTATTTTACATAAACCATCTTCCCTACCATTCCCTCTGACATATTTGTTGTAGTAAATCTGTAAAAATAGACGCCGCTGGTTAAATTACTTCCCAGATTTGCCGTCTCGAACACATATCGATGCCAGCCTTCCGGTTTGTACTCATCCAGCAGAAGCTCTATTTCTTTCCCTGTGATGTTATATAATTTCATCGAGACACGGCTCGCTTTTTTCAAGTAATAATCGATTATTGTGCTGCCGTTGAAAGGATTCGGATAATTTTGAAGGAGTCGCGTTTCCGCGGGAATTTCATTTTGCCCTACAGAAACGGGCGCGTCAACGAATTTATAGATTCTGCCGTTAGAATAATTCGCAAAATAGAGCTCGTTTTCCTCGTCCGTTCCGAAAGTTGAAACAGCATAGTCGGTGTCGAACAATAAATTATTAATCGCAGAACCGTCATTTATTTCAAGCGACCAGATGTTTCCGGATACGAAATCGGCATATATATACTTACCTTCGAGTTCCCCTGCGTCATTACCTCTGTAAACGTATCCGCCCGTTACAGACCATCCTCCCTTTTCATTGTGTCCGTATTCCCAAACGGGCATAGTCAATCCCGTCGTGTCGCAATTGCTTGTAGGATTATAACAATGAAAGCCTTCCATAATACGCCAACCGTAATTTTTCCCTTTTTCGATAAGATCGATTTCTTCCCATTTATTCTGTCCTACGTCCGCCGCCCAGAGCAAACCGGTAACGGGATCGTAACTGAATCTCCAAACATTGCGCAATCCGTATGCATAAATTTCTCCTCTGGCGTCCGGATTATTTACAAAAGGATTGTCTTCGGGTATCGAATAATTTTTCCCTTCGTCTTTCTTATCGATGTCGATGCGCAATATTTTTCCAAGGAGCGAATTTAAATTCTGGGCGTTATTTTGAGGATCGCCCGCCGAACCTCCGTCGCCGGTCGAGATGTAAAGGTAACCGTCCCGGCAAAATAAAATTTGACCTCCGTTGTGATTTGAATACGGCTGCTGAAATTCGAGCAGTATTTCTTCGCTCGACTCCAACGCTTCCGTATGAGTATCGTCAGTTCTGAATCTCGACACAACGGTTCTTCTCGGATTGTCCGCGGTATAATTAACAAAGAATTCTCCGTTGTTTTTAAAATCGGGATGAAACGCCAGTCCCAGCAATCCCTGTTCGCCTCCGAATAAGACTTTGTCGCTTATGTCGAGAAAAACTTTTTTTGAATTTACATCCCTTTTATTTTCTAAAGCATAGATGATGCCCGGCTGCGATACTACAAAGATCCTGTTGCTTCCGTCGCCTGCGTTTTGGATATCCACGGGATAATCCACCTCGATATTTGGAAATGCAAGTTCAATTTTCAGTTGGGCTTTGTTACTTTTGCAACCGAGAATAAATAATACTGCGACGAATAAAAAAATCCACTTTTTCATATCTCATCCTTTCTTATTAATTTTTCCGTACTGGTTTTATATGCAATAGCAACCTAACTACGAGATATCCGGGAAGACAGAATGAAAATAATTAAACTTTCATTAATATGCATCCTGTTATGCGCATATATACAAGTTGATGCGCAAATCGCTAAAATCGGAATAGGAGCGGGCGGAGGCACAATCAAAGGGAATTCGGCGTCGGTAGGTTCTTTGAGCGGCGCAATATTTATCGATACGGATATTTTATTCCCAGATTATATCAACATTCGGGGGGGCTTTCTGTTTTCAAGAAAAGCCGAATATTTTCTTCCTGAGAACCGCAAAGGAAGATATTATCCGTTCGTCAAATCTTTCTATTTAAAAGCCGTTACCGAGCAGAACCTTTACGGGATTTCTTACATTGAAGAAGGGATCGGAATTGCGGCTATTAACGACCGTACTTTTTCGGATGTCGATTACTGGGAACCCGGAATAACATTCAGCATTAACGCTGGAATTAAACCGACGCGTCATTCACGATTTTCAATCGGCATTGATTACGGATTGGGACTTACACGCACAAACGCAACTTATTACTCTTTCCTGCTTTCTTACGCTTATCAATTATGAATCAGATATTATAAAGATCTTTCATAAGCGATTCGAACTGCTCGAAATAGAGCGCCTGGTCGGGGTCGCTCAAAGCGTTGGGCGGATCGGGATGAAATTCAACCATAATGCCGTGCGCTCCTACCACTTTTGCCGCTTTTGCAAGAGGAATCACTTTATTCCGTTCGCCGATGGCATGCGACGGGTCAACTATAACAGGCAAATGCGTCAATTCTTTTAGTACTGGAATGGCGCTCAGGTCGAGAGTGTTCCTGGTGGCTGTTTCGAAAGTCCTTATCCCGCGTTCGCATAATATCACCTGTCTGTTGCCTTGCGACAGGATATACTCCGCAGCGTTAAGCCATTCGTCAATCGAAGCGCTTAATCCCCTTTTAAGCATAACCGGTTTATGTGTTTTGCCCACTTCTTTCAACAGAGCAAAGTTTTGCATATTCCGCGCGCC
Organism: Melioribacter sp. Ez-97; assembly: GCF_051488665.1. Taxonomy (NCBI): domain Bacteria; kingdom Pseudomonadati; phylum Ignavibacteriota; class Ignavibacteria; order Ignavibacteriales; family Melioribacteraceae; genus Melioribacter; species Melioribacter sp. Ez-97. The sequence goes on from NZ_JBPSEG010000005.1 coordinate 183,880, forward strand.
GATTTGCAGTATATCGGAATGCTTGGCGACTTCTTCAACTTGATCGGTATCCATCACTTCGGTTATTACGGGAAGCTCATAATACTTTCCGGCTTCTTCCAGCAGCCTCAGTCCTTCGTAGCCGAGTCCTTGAAAACTGTAAGGCGAAGTACGCGGTTTAAAACATCCGCCGCGCAAAATATGGGCTCCCGATTCTTTGGCTTCAAGAGCGCATTTCATTATCATTTCTTCGCCTTCGACCGAACAGGGACCGGCAATAACGACAAAATTATCTCCTCCGATAATGACATTCTTCACCTTAATAACAGTATCCTCGCTTTTATAATCGCGGCTGGCAAGGCGATAACTTTTTGAAGACTTTTTAACAGCCGGCGCGCTTTCCTTTTCGGATGATTTTACGGAAAGCTTCTTTTTCTCTTCTTTGTCGATAAAAGCAAAATTCAACTGAGTTTTTTCGAGTTCCTGAGAAGGATATGTGCCCAATATTTTCATAAATCGAGTATACTGCCCCAACTCGTCGAGCGCTTTTTGAACTGTTTCGTTCGCGGTATTGCCTTCGAAATCGAGATAAAACATCTCTTCCCAAGGATTTCCGAGTATGGGACGGGACTCGAGTTTTGTTAAATTAATATTGTATTTTCTGAATACGTTCAATGCGTCGACGAGCGAACCCGGCGTATGGGACGTAGCCAATACAATTGAAGTTTTACACGGTATTCTTTCGTCAACCATAAGAGGTTTTCTAGAGGCTATCAAAAACCTTGTATAATTCCCGGGTTGATTGGCAATATCTTTTCTCAGGATTTTCAGTTTGAAATATCGGGCGGCTTCCTCGCTGGCAATGGCAGCGTGATAAATGTTTCCCTCTTCTTTAATTTTTTGAACGGACATGGCTGTGTCGTCAAAATATTCGATAGCCGCGTTCGGAATTTGTTCCAGGAACTTGCTGCACTGCGCCGCCGCCTGATAATGGGCGTACACTTTTTTTATTTTCTGAAGCGGAACGTCTTCCAAAGCAACGAAGCAGTGTTTGACCTGAAATTTTTCTTCGCCCACTATCGAAAGAGTCGTATGAAGCAATAGATCGTAAACTTCGTTTATGCCGCCGGACGTAGTATTTTCGATCGGAAGCGCGGCAAAATCGGCTTCTCCTTTTTCAGCCGCTTCCACTACTTCGTCGAATCTGCGTTTGAATACAAAATTCAGTTTATATCCGCTGCCTGCAAAAAATTTCTGAGTAGCCAGATAACTGTAAGAGCCTTCGATTCCCTGAATTGCAACCGAAACTATTTTCTTTTTTTCTTCGCTTTTATTTATCAGATTTTGAATATAAGACTGCTGCAGCCGCACCGAATCTTCTATAATCTCGTAATATACTTTCGTTACGTAATTGGCGTCGAGACCGGCTTTCTTGCCGAGTTTAACGAGTCTTTTTAACAGTTCTTCTTCCCGCTTTTGATCGCGTATGGGCGCTTTATTGCTCTCTTTTGCGAGTATAACTTCTTTACTTAGCTGTCTTCTTTCTGCAAGAAGCGTAATAATACTTTCGTCAATCTTATTGATTTTCTCTCTAATTGTATTGAGATCATATTTTGATTTACGGGGCATTTCCTCAACCGATAATTTATTAGTTGCGAATCTAAAAAAAATATACGCCTAAAAAAAGACATTTTAACAGATTACCCAAAAAACGAAAGATTTAGCGGACTTTCAAAAAGCATAATAATACAATAATATCCTTAATATTATTTTTTTATTGACTTATTTTCTTTTAAAATCTAATTTAGAATAAGATAATAAACTCTATTTAGTAATTTTAAAGTCGTTGCTTGCGGCTTTGACTCACAAGGAGGAAAAATGCCGAAACAAACAAGAAGGAATTTTATCAAAACCGCGGCGGCTGCAGGCTCCGTAATTGCAGGACTGCCAAAGAAATCAAACGCCGCTCCGAAAAACATTTTATCCGAAGACAGAATGGGCGTGCTGGTTGATACGACTGTATGCGTAGGATGCAGAAAATGCGAATGGGCTTGCAAAACGGCTCATAATATGCCAACACCCTCTCTGGAATCTTACGACAACAGAGAGGCGATGAAAAAAATGCGTCGTCCCGACCATACTACTTTGACTGTCGTTAACGAATATGAATTCGACGACTATCCCAAGTTTCCGATCGACGTAAAAGTTCAGTGTATGCATTGCGACCGTCCCGCATGCGTTTCCGCTTGTATCGTCGGCGCATTTTCTAAAGAAGAAAACGGCAGCGTAATCTGGGATACGAATAAGTGCATCGGCTGCCGTTATTGTATGGTTGCCTGCCCGTTCCAAATTCCCGCTTTCGAATATCACAAAGCTATTCAACCGGAAATCAAAAAATGCGATTTCTGTTTCGACAGAACTTCAAAAGGCAGGCTGCCGGCATGCGTTGAAATTTGCCCGATGGAAGCCCTTACATACGGCAGAAGAAAAGACTTGATTGACGTTGCGCGGCGTAAAATCGAACTCTATCCCGACAGATACATTAATCACATTTACGGCGAAACCGAAGTCGGCGGCACCGCTTGGCTCTATCTTGCAAGCAGAAAATTCGAAGATTTGCAATTCCCCAAATTGGGCGAAAGTCCGGCGCCGGGCGTTACCGAAGCTATTCAACACGGTATATTCGCCTACTTCCTGCCCCCGATTGCATTGTATGCACTGCTGGGCGGAGTAATGTGGATAAATAAAAATCGCAAAAAATCAGAAGAGGGGGAAGAATAATGGAAGATTACATGAAACCGGCTCCGCTTAAAACCAAATACTTTACTCCCGGAGTAATAATCATTTTTGCTTTTGCAACTGTCGGAATTTTGTTTTTGCTGGCAAGGTTAATATTCGGACTCGGCGCGGTGACAAATTTAAGCAATCAATATCCGTGGGGAATCTGGATTGGAATCGACGTTGCAGCCGGAGTGGCTCTTGCCGCAGGCGGGTTTACAACCGCCGCTCTCGGTCACATTATGCACAAAGAAGAATATCACGTAATCGTGCGCCCGGCTCTTCTTACCGCTCTGCTCGGCTACACTTTTGTGGCTTTCAGCGTGGCGATGGATCTCGGCAGATGGTATTATATATGGCACCCGCTCATTATGTGGAACGGAAATTCCGTATTGTTCGAAGTCGGTATGTGCGTTATGGCTTATCTTACTGTTCTTTATATCGAATTCATTCCGATTGTTACCGAAAGATTCATCGGCAGAGTTAATCTCCCGGGATTTCTTTCGGCTTTAAACAAACCCGTCGATTCTCTGCTGAGAATACTCGATAAAACTCTCAATAAAACCATGTTCATATTTATTATTGCAGGGGTCGTACTTTCGTGTCTGCATCAATCGTCCTTGGGAACGTTGATGGTAATTGCCGGATCCAAAATGCACCCTCTCTGGCAAACTCCGATTCTGCCGCTGCTATTTCTCCTGTCGGCAATCTCGGTAGGATTTCCGATGGTAATTTTCGAATCGCTCATTACTTCGAAATCTTTCGGTTTAAAACCCGAGATGAAAGTACTTTCAAATCTCGGCACGATGGTCGCTCCTTTGCTCGGCATTTATCTCGCATTTAAACTCGGCGACATGGTAATACGCCAAACTTTCGTTTATCTCAACGAGTTAAGCGTAGAAAGCGTTCTGTTTTTAATCGAAATTTTCTTCGGAATTATAATTCCTCTCAGAATATTTCTTTCGCCTAAGCTCACAAAAACACGCGCCGGACTTTTTATCGGCTCGGCTCTCGTTATATTCGGAGTATTACTCAACAGGATTAACAATTTTATTATAGCTTATAATCCTCCTTATAAATACGCAGCTTATTTCCCGTCAATCGGAGAGATACTCGTTACGCTCGGATTTGTTGCGCTTGAAATTCTTCTGTTCCGCGCTTTTGTGATGATATTCCCGATTGTATCCGTACCTCAGCCAGTGGCTTCCAAAACTAAATTTTTTATCAGAGGTAAATAATGAAAAAAATAATATTAATATTATTGACGGCGCCTCTAATTTTGTTTGCTCAGCATTCGAAATTAAACCTGGAATGTAAAACATGTCATTCATGCGATATACCCACCAAAGAGAATCCGTGTCTTATAGATTGCCCGAGAGAAGAATTAATACGAATCGACCAGAAACCCGAAGAAGCTCCGCGAATAATCAAGATTGACCGGATAAAAGAAACAAATCTCTACGAACCGTCAATTTTCGATCATTACGCTCATTCCGATATGTCGGTAATGTCGGGCGACTGCAGAATTTGTCATCATTATAATCCTCCGGGAAATATTATCAGTTGTTCAAAATGCCATAGCCCGCAGCGTAAACGAAACGACATAAGCAAGCCCGACCTGAAAGCCGCATATCACCGTCTTTGCATTTCATGCCATCGGGAATGGAGCGGCGAAATTGAATGCGTAAGCTGCCATACGCCTGCAGGAACTCAAAAAAATCAGCTTTACGAACCCGCCACGACAAAATCGATTCATCCGGAAATAAAAGCTCCCGTTAAGAAAGTTTACGAAACGGATTTCAGCGACGGCAAACTTGTTACATTTTATCACGAGGAACACAATAAAACCTTCGGTTACGATTGCAGCGACTGTCATAAAAACGAAAGCTGCATTAAATGTCACGCATCGAAGAAAATCCCTACAAAAGCGTCGCCCGAAATTCTTCATTCCAAATGCAACAAATGTCACGATACCGAAGAGATCAACTCCTGCAGCAGGTGCCATTCCAATAAAGAAACGCTTCCGTTCAACCATCAAAAGCGCGCCGGCTTCGACATTTCTAAATTCCATTCCGATTTGAAATGCTCGAGATGCCACGTTGTCAAAGGCAAATTTACCGGATTGAAACAAGAATGCAGCGGCTGCCACGGCGTCTGGACTATTGATAATTTCGACCACAAAGTTACGGGACTGAATCTCGACGAAATTCACGTTGAATTCGAATGCGAAAATTGTCATCAGGAGCCGACGTACAATATAAAAAGCTGCGATAATTGTCACGACGACAAATCGTATCCAAAAGACAAACCCGGAAAGGTAATTAAAAAATGAACGGACTTAATGAAATACAATTTTTCAGAAAAATCGGATTGAAATTAATTCTTATAGTCAGTCTGACCGTCGTTTTGATAATAGGCGTTTATGCGTATATCAAAATAAATTTCCAGACGAATTGTCTTCTCGCCGAAGTTGAACGTCACGCCAATCAACTGAGCGAGACGATTAAAAACAGCACGCGCTACGGTATGTTGCTCAATCAGAGAGAATATGTGGACGAAATTGTAAAGACAATCGGTCAGGACAAAACAATCGACAATATCAGAATTTACAATAAAGAAGGCAGAATAATCTATTCGAGCAATCCGGAAGACCTCGGTAAAATGCTCGACAAAAAAGCAGAAAGCTGTTACGCGTGCCATGCCGAGAACAAACCTCTCGAACGTCTGCCGATAAAACAGAGAACCCGAATTTTCAAACTCGGCGATAACAATCCGAGAATTATGGGAATAATAAATCCGATTTACAACGAGAAGTCGTGTTACGAAGCCGAATGTCATGCCCACCCGGAAAATGCGTCTGTTCTCGGAGTGCTCGATATAACGATATCGCTCGAAGAAATCGACGCCACAATTAAACGCAACGAAATTCAGGAATTGATTTTTACGATCGTATCGATTCTTGCAATCGGAATAATAATAAGCATATTCGTAAAACGTTGGGTAGACCGTCCTGTAAAAGAATTGATTAAAGCTACCAATCAGATTGCCGCGGGAAATTTAACCTACGAAATAAAAGAGATAGGCGACGACGAACTGGGTTACCTCGCCAAATCTTTCAACAACATGACAAAAAAGCTGTACGAGACACAACAACAGCTGTTCCAATCCGATAAAATGGCTTCGCTCGGAAAGCTAGCAGCCGGCGTCGCTCACGAAATCAATAACCCTTTAACCGGCGTGCTCACTTACAGCAGTTACTTAATGAAACGAGCCAAAGACAATCCCGAATTGCAGGAAGACCTGCAGGTAATAGTAAGGGAAACTATGCGATGCCGGGATATAGTTAGAAGCCTTCTCGATTTTTCAAGACAATCTTCGCCCAAGAAAAATCTGATTAATATCAATGAAATTATTGAAAGAACCGAGTCGGTGGCTCATAATCAGTTGTCGCTTAATAATATTAAACTGACAAAAATACTCGACAATAATTTACCGCAGATCGCGGCGGACCAGAATCAAATTCAGCAGGTATTATTGAATCTTATACTGAATGCAATCGACGCAATCGGTAATAAAGGCGGTGAAATAGTAATCAAGACCAAACAACTTACTCTGCCTCCGAAAGGATATACGCATATCAAAGCGGCGCTTTGCCCCAAGAATCATAATTTGATCGACAACGAGAATAAAATTGCCGGGATGTCTTCGATTCGCGTAAAATTAAAATCGGGCGAAAACGAAGGAGCGGTATTCATCGACCCGATCTACGGAAGGTCTCAACATTACTTCGGCATTCCGATCGAAAAAAATTCTCACATAGGCATTCATTGCCCTGTATGCGACGTATCGTTAATTGACCGGAATTCAAATTGTCCGGTTTGCGGCGGTCCTGTTTTCAAGTTCGAAGTTCCCGGAAAAGGTTACGTCGAAATGTGCGCTTCTTTCAACGACGACTGGCAGAGATGGGAAAGAATAGACAATGCTGGAGCCAGAAAATTCGTCGAAATTGAAATTTCAGACAACGGCTGCGGTATTCCTCAGGAACATTTGAACCGAATATTCGAACCGTTCTTTACAACAAAAGGACAAAAAGGAACCGGACTCGGACTTTCAGTAGTCTGGGGAATAATCGACAATCACGACGGCTCGATTTCGGTTAAAAGCGAACCCGGCATAGGAACGACATTTTCAATTAAACTTCCGGCTGAAAATTATGAATAACAGTTTCGACATATTGATAATCGACGACGAATCGGTCATTATCGATTCGATTATTAAAATATGCAAACTAAATAATCTGACGGCAGATTCGGCTGACACTTACGAAGCTGCAATTCAAAAAATCAAAGGAAACAAATACGGACTCGTAATTTGCGACATTATGCTGCCCGACAAAGACGGTTTTGAAATTCTTAAGTCGCTCTGCTCAATCGGATACGAAGCTCCCGTCATAATGATTACCGGTTATACGACGCCCGAGATGGCTGTTAAATCGATAAAGCTCGGGGCTTTTGATTTTCTTCCCAAACCTTTTACGATAGACGAACTTTCGGCTGTCGTTAAAAGAGGCATAGCCTACGGCAAACTTAACCTCAAAGCGGTTAAAAACAAAAACGAATTGCTCTATGTGCCCTGTCCTGCCAAATACTATCGTTTCGGATACGGAACGTGGATAAAGCCCGACCTGCCGGTCAATCTAATCAACGAAGAATTCTCATACGGGAGCTTTGTTACCGGCGCGACCGATTTATTCGTCAAACTGACTGACGGAGTAAAAAAAATAGAGCTGCTTCAAATTAACGACAAAATTTCGCAGGCGTCGGCGGCGGCATATATCACCGACTACGAAGGTTTGACTCATACTCTGAGTATGCCCGTTAGCTGCCGCATAATCGACCGAAACGAAAAAGCGCTCGAAAAACCGGGATTAATCGAAAAAGACCCTTATTTCGAAGGATGGCTTTATAAAGTGATTCCTGTGAATTTGAAAGACGAAATCGAAAATTTAATCCCGTGCAGTTCCGACAGATAATTTTTAACAACAGGAGAAATAGATATGTCTTTATTCATTTTACTTTTAATCATTCTCATTATTGCGGACGTTATAATCAGAATATTCATCAAAAAATATGAAGAAGCAAAACTCCGCAAAGAAAGAGAAGCAGTTCTTGCCGAAGTAGTAAAAGTAGACTACGGCAAAGAAGTCAAAACATTAAAAAGAGCCGAAGTGCAAAATCCGAAAGCCCGGATTCTTTGCGTTGACGACGAAGACGTTGTTCTCGACAGTTTCAGGAAAATCTTGGTTCTCGACGGTTATTCGGTCGATACGGTTAATTCGGGTCCCGAAGCAATTACTTTGGTTCAAAGCCATCATTACGATTTTGTATTTACCGATTTGAAAATGCCGGAAATGGACGGAGTTGAGGTAACCAAAACTATAAAACATCTGCGACCCGATATCGATGTAATAATCATAACGGGCTATGCCACAGTTGAGTCGGCGGTGGAATGCATGAAATACGGAGCTATGGATTACGTTCAAAAGCCGTTTACCGAGGACGAACTCCTCGATTTCACGAAAAAATGTCTCATCAAACGGCAGGAGCGCATCAAAAAACAGCTCAAACCCCGCGTTCATATTTCTCATCTGCCGGAAACCGAAAAAATCGGGCAAGGCGAATTTTCGATTCCGGGCGGAGTTTTTATTTCGGATAATCACTGCTGGACCGCAATTACCGAGGACGGAGCCGCCAGAATCGGCATTGACGATTTTGCAAAGAAAATCGTCGGTAAAATCGACAATATCGAATTTCCCAATCTCGGTATGAATATTAAAAAGGGACAAACTTTATTCAGCCTTATTCAAAAAAACCGCGTAATTAAATTTGCATCACCATTAAGCGGACAAGTTAAAGCTATCAATAACGAATTGAGGGAAAACATCGATCTTCTCGACATTACTCCATACGGTAAACATTGGATTTGCACTCTCGATGCGGAAAATCTCGAATCCGAACTGGCTGAACTCAAAATCGGCAAAAGCGCCGTGGCATTCTATCAGGAAGAGATCGACAGATACCTCGAAACCTTCAAAGACAAAGTCAAAAGCGCGAACGGAAAAGAGGGCTCATTCAGCGGTATTGAAAATCTGGAAGATAAAGACTGGTATCTGGTTACGGGCTCTTTTTTCGAAAAATGACACGATTAATCCCGCAGTTTTACTGCGGGATTTTTTTAATCAAAATTTTTATTGACTTAATCCTCTCGAGTAAATATTTTTAGATAGGATATTTAAGTCCATTATCTTATTAATACGAAAAGCATTCTCATTATTAATAAAGAAAACGGATTATCGGATAGAATTTCGAATTTTCAGCCGTTCATTTTTCAGCACGATATTTGATTACTATTTCTTTCGCATAAATTATCTGGAGACTAAATGATTCGTAAAACTGTTCTTTTATTTGCGTGCTCTCTATTTATATTATTTAATCATGAATTAAATGCTCAAGATTTTAATTGCCTCGACTGTCACGAAGTAAGCATCGAAAAATCCGTCCATTTCGAAGCAATCGAATGTCAGGATTGCCATCAGGATGTAGTAGACGAAGAACATATGGATAACGGCGCGGAAAAAGTCGATTGTACAATGTGCCACGACGACAAGATGAATTCGGTCGAAAACGACATTCATCACAGGTTGAAAATTAAAAACGCGCCGGGATGCGTTTCCTGTCACGGCTCGCATAATATTAAAAAGCCGTCGACTTCCCTGTCAACGAATTCGAGAACCTACTGCTCGAAATGCCACGAAGCCAAACCTTTGCTTACGAGTTATCACGCCGAAAAAATAAGCAAAGACAATTGTCTCAGCTGTCACAAAAAGGAAGACGTCAAATTAACGCTGCCCACATCCGTTCACAGCAAGCTCGAATGCGCAGACTGCCACAGCTACATCGCTCAAAATATCTCCAAACACCCGAAAAATCTAAAAATTACAGAAGTTGCAAACTGCTACGTATGCCACGTAGATATAGCGGCGCAACATAAAGAAAGCATACACGGAATAGCCCTGAGCGAAGGAATTGACGACGCCGCCAAATGCTGGGACTGCCACGGTTCGCATAACATCAAGAAGGTCGACCATCCCTCAAGTCCCGTAAATTCCGTCAATATCGGAATTACCTGCAGTAAATGTCACGATAATCCGGAGATTGCAAAGAAATACGACATCGGTCTGGTAAGCCCTGGTCAGAAATACAGCTCCTCGGTTCACGGAATGATGGTAAAGGAAGGCAATAAAGGAGCCACCTGTACTACATGTCACGGGGTTCACGATATCAAAAACAAAGTCCAGCAGGGTTCCAAGATATCGGCATTTAATCTGCCCGAAACATGCGGACAGTGCCACGAGAAAGAAGCCAAGGAATATATGGAGTCGATTCACTGGATTCGCGCTAAGAAAGGCTACCGCGAATCGCCCGTTTGCAACGACTGCCATAACGAGCACGACATAACCCCGATTTCCGGCGGCGATAAAAGACTCGAGGCTCGCAAAATACAACAAAAAACCTGCATGGTTTGCCATGAAAATCCGCGCATTGCCGAACGTTTCGGAATCAACGGTAATCAGGCTAAATCGTATCAGGACAGTTATCACGGATTAGCCGTTATGCGGGGCGATAAAGACGCGGCTATGTGCGTCGATTGTCACGGCGTTCATAAAATTTTGCCTAAAGAACACCCCGAATCCGCCGTAAATGTTTCAAACGTAACTGAAACGTGTCAAAAATGTCACCCCGAAGCAACCCCCGTATTCTCTCAAAGTTATTCGCACGTTACGATTAATGAAGAAGCCGCTAAGGTAGAAAAAATTGTAACCGATATTTATTTCTGGCTGATTGTATCGGTTATCGGCGGTATGATATTGCACAACCTGCTTATCTTTTTATATGAGATTAAGAAGAAGAAAAAAAGAACCGAAAAGGAAATTACAATACCGCGCTTTACGAAGAGCGAAGTCCTTCAACATTTTCTGCTGCTCGTTTCGTTCATTGTTCTGGCTATTACAGGATTTGCGCTTAAATACCACACAAGCTGGTGGGCAGAACTTTTGATGTACTTCGGAATGACTGAAACCGTGCGCCAATATATCCACCGCGGCGCGGCTGTTCTTATGATCGGCGTCGGAGTTTATCATGTGTTCTATCTTATTTTCACAGCGCGGGGAAGAGACGTTCTCAAAAATCTGTTACCGAAACATACCGACATAATCGAAGCAAGGGACACCATACTTTATTATCTGAGAATTAAAAAAGAAAAACCGATTTACGATAAATATGATTACACCGAAAAAGCCGAATATTGGGCTTTAATATGGGGTACGGTAATTATGGGCGCCACCGGTTTCATTCTCTGGTTCCCGACTGTTGTTGGCGACTGGGCTCCCGTATGGTTGATTAAAGTAAGCGAGCTTATCCATTTTTACGAAGCTATTCTTGCTACGCTTGCAATTCTTGTTTGGCACTGGTTCTTTGTGATTTTCCATCCGCATGAATACCCGATGAGTTTGACCTGGATCGACGGCAAAATGACGCTTAAGAACTACAGACATCATCACGAAAAACATTTCAGAAAAGTTCTTTTGGAATGGAAAGAATATAAAGCCGGAAAAAGAGAAGAAAAACGACTCAGCAATTCCACTCTTCTCTTTACGAAAACATTGAGAGAAAACAATCTCGATCCCGACGCAGTTTTCGATAAAGAACTCGAAAACGACCCGGAACTGAGATTGTGGCTCGAAAATAAATTGAATCCGGAAGATAACAAAGGGGAAAAATAAAGATAATAAGACGGTTGCCTCTTAATATTGATTGAGCTATATTCAATTAAAATAAATAAACAACTTTTATCAAAAAAGCGCGGAGGAAATATGTTTAAGAATGGTATTATCCTTACCATAGTTGCAGTTCTATGTTTCTTTATATTGCCCGAAACCCTGAACGCTCAAGAGCACGGGTATATAGGCGCAGAAGCATGCGGTATGTGTCACAAAAGCGAAAAGCAAGGCGAGCAATTAAAAATCTGGCAAGGTACAAAACACGCTAACGCTTATAAAGCGCTCCTCTCGGAAGAGGCAAATAAAATTTCCGGAGAAGTTAAAGCGGTCGAAAATCCCAAATGTCTCAAATGCCACGCAAGCGGCTACGACGTCGATAAAAAATTACTTGGGAAAAAATTCTCCGTTGAAGACGGCGTTCAATGCGAAACCTGCCACGGTCCGGGAGAAGATTACAAATCGATGAAAGTTATGAAAAGTCGCGACGAAGCGGTCAAAAACGGCTTGAGAATCTGGAAAGACGAAGCCGAAATCGAAAAATTTTGCAAAACTTGCCACAACGAAGAAAGTCCGACTAAAAAAGAATTCGATTTTGCAAAAATGTGGCCTCAAATTGCTCACCCTGTTCCCAAAAAATAAAGGCAGAACATGAAAAGGTTATTAATAATATTCTTTCTATTCCTGCCGTTCTTATTGAACGCTCAAAATATTAACGGCAGAATTACGTCTTCGTTTTATTCGTTCGAAAGATATAATACCGCCAGTTCATCTGAAACATTTTTCAGAACCTATCAGGCTTTGAACCTTAACGCAAACTACTCGAAATTCTCCTTGCGTACACGATTTAATTTTGAAAGCAATCTGGGCAATGCTCTCGACGCCGATCCCCGGGTTCGTTTCTACAATCTTTATCTCGAAGCGCGCGATCTCTTGGGCATTGCAACCGTAAAATTGGGAAGACAGCCGCTCTTTACTCCTGTAGCCGGCGGTCTTTTCGACGGTATTAATCTCAAATTAAAATACGCGGGATTTTCGCTGACAGGTTTCTACGGCGGTAACCTGCCGGCATATCAAAAACTCGAATTAACGCACGACCTCGGCAACGATTACATTATGGGAGGTCGTTTCGAAACGGTTGCCTTGAAAAACTTCCGTCTCGGCGTATCGTATATCGACAAGAATTTCAAATCGGTCGATTATTACGCCGAACGACTCGACGAGAATCTCGACCCGGTTACTATCCTGATTCAATCGAAATCGAATCAATACAAATTACTCTCTGCCGACGCTTATTATTCATACAACAACCTCGTCGACGTAAGCACGCGTTACGAATATGATTTGAACTATGAAGTGACTTCAAAAGTCGAATTCGACGGAAGAGTAAACGCAACCGACAAACTTGGGCTCAATTTTTATTATAACTATAGAGAGCCCAGGATACGTTACAACTCGATCTTCTCCGTATTCGACTACGGTAATTCTCAGGAAATCGAAGGCGGTTTCGACTATAAGATTTCGGGTCTCTATCGCCTCTTCTTCAAATACGGCGACGTTAAATTCGACTCCGAACACTCATCGAGATTGAGTCTCGGCGTTACAACTCAGTACGGTTCGGTTTCATACCGCAAGACTTTAGGCGACGCCGGAGAACTCGACGCCGCTTCTCTCTATTTGGCAAAATCGTTTGTCGAAGGATTAATCACCCCTTCGGTCGGAGTTACATACACCAGCTATAAACTTTCAAGCGACGACGAGACCAATTCCATTACCGCTCTCCTAGTCGGTATTAACTTCAGACCATGGAGAATTTTATCTTTCGATTTCCAAACGCAGTATTTCAACAATAAGATATACAAAAACGATTTCAGAGTTTTATTCAAAGTTAATTACTTGTTTAATACAAACTTGTAGACCATTATGAAAATAAAATTTATTTATCTGCCGCTCAGCCTTTTGATTCTCGTTTTTCTTACAGTAGCAGCAATCGACGCGGACAAAGGCAACGAGCCACGTAAAACCAATAAGGACATAATTAAATTTTCTCACGAGCTTCATAGTGAAGTAACAGATTGTGCGTCGTGTCATACAAATGTGGCAAGCAGCATAAAACTTAACGACAGGCTATTGCCCGAAAAAGATGTCTGCGCTACGTGTCACGACGTTGAGGATACGGACAATTGTCAAATGTGTCATTATGAAGATGTATTCGAGCCTCTGATTCAAACGAAGAGTTCGTTGATATTCAACCACAGCTTTCACATCAACGAGCAAGAGATGGAATGCGCCGCTTGCCATAAAGGGCTCGACGGCGTAGATTACGGTTTCGAATCTGCGAGCGTCAACCCGCCGATGAGCAGTTGTATTACCTGCCACAACAATAAATCGGTGGCTGTAAACGACTGCGAAGTCTGCCACATTTCGACCGTCAATTTAATTCCCGACGACCATCAGCAGGTTGGCTTCTTCAAAGCTCACAAGTTCAAAGCCACCGCAATGGACAGTAATTGCGAAATGTGTCACGATAACAGTTTCTGCGAGGCTTGTCACGTATCGACTACAATGATGACCGAGACAAATACAGAATCGGATTTTTACGTTCCGTATTCTCCGCATAAGTTCACAGACAACACAAAGATGCAACAGATAACGCGGGTTCACGATTTGAATTACCGCTTTTCGCACGGCATCGACGCAAATACAAAGTCCGCCGAATGCCAGACGTGCCATCAGGTAGAAACATTCTGCGCAGAATGCCATAATAACGGCGGAGGAGATTATGCGCTCGAAGGAGCCATGCCGGCTTCGCATACCAAACCGAATTTTGTTACAATCGGCGTTGGAACGGGAGGCGGACAGCACGCTATCCTTGCAAAGCGCGACATTGAATCGTGTTCGTCGTGTCACGACCTCCAGGGTGCGGATCCGAATTGCGTCCTCTGCCATGTCGATAACGACGGCGTTAAAGGAACTAACCCGAAAACCCACGTAAGCGGATTTATGAACGGCTCCGACGGCGATTGGCATTCCGACTTTAATTCCGTATGCTATTCGTGTCATACTGACGCCAACGCTCGCCCGGACGGCATTAAAGGCGTGGGATTCTGCGGTTATTGTCACAATTAAATTTTTGGGTAGATTATGAAATATATTAAATATTATTTGGCTCTATCGTTATTATTCGTTTTAGCTTCTTGCAGCGACGTTCAGGAGGAAATTACTCCGCCGGCTCAGTTGAGCGTTCACGGAGCGGGATTTTTGTCGCAATCCTCCGATAATTTTCACGGCAAGAAGCTGACAGATAATAGTATGGAAAGTTGTAAACAATGCCATGCTTCGAATTATTCCGGAGGCACCGCAGGCGTCAGCTGCGTAAATTGCCACCCCGCAATCAACGTCCATGTCGACGGTATATTGTTGCCGGGTTCGGATAACTTTCACGGCAGATTTATTGCCGCTACTAACTGGAATCTTTCGCAATGCGCCCAGTGCCACGGCGACGATTATGCAGGTGGAATTACCAGTCCCACTTGTACGACATGTCACAACAAAGCGGGCGGTCCCGAAGCATGCAACACATGTCATGGCGACTTTTTCAAAGGCGGAAGCATAGCCCCGCCGCAGGCGACAAATAATGCAAAGGAAACTTCCGACCCGAGAGTGGGCGCTCATCAGGCTCACTTGAATGCGTCTTTGTTATCCGATAACGTCTCCTGCATGGAATGCCATATACTGCCGACAAGCTTTGAAGCGCCCGGACATATCGACAACACACCGCACGCAGAGGTTATCTTCGGCGCGTTTACGTCTTCAGGTCCTTCAAGTCCTTCTTATGATTTTGCCAGCAATACCTGTAGCAACACTTACTGTCACGGCAATTTCGAATTCAAGAAAGAAAATTCAGACTATCCGTTTATTTATACCGCCGACAAAATGACCGGCAATAATTTTTCGCCCAAATGGAATCAGGTGGACGGAAGCCAGGCTGCATGCGGCACATGTCACGGCTTGCCGCCCACGGGTCATGAAGACGCCGAACTTCGCGCTTGCGGCACATGCCATGTGGGCGTCGTCGACAAATACGGAAATATTGTCGATAAATCCAAGCATATCAACGGCAAAGTCGATCTTTTCTAAAACTACGAGCAAACGGAAAAAGCCGGCTCTCTGATGCCGGCTTTTTTATTATCCTGACTGTTTCATAATTTAGTTATTTTTGTCATTAAAATTTTTACGAGGTTTTTAATTATGCTGATAGTTGCAGACGAAAACATACCCCAGGTAAAAAATGCGTTCGGCGATTTCGGAGAAGTCAAATTATTTCACGGCAGATCGATAACAAAAAAAGATTTGATTGACGCCGATGCTCTGTTGGTAAGGTCTATTACAAGAGTCGATAAAAATCTTCTCGAAGGAACGAAAGTCAAATTCGTCGCTACCGCCACAATAGGCACGGATCATATCGACAAAGATTATCTTAACAAAGCAGGTATTAAATTCGCCGACGCTGCGGGATGCAACGCTTATTCGGTGGCGGAATATGTTATTTGCTCCCTAACAGAAGTCTTTTTACGCAACGGGAAGGATTTCCGGAACAGTACGATAGGCATAGTCGGATACGGCAATATCGGTACGAAGGTAGAAGCTTTTGCAAAGGCGCTCGGATTCGATACTGTATTAAACGACCCGCCGCTTAAAAGAAAAACAAGCAATTCAAAATTCAAGAGCCTGGAAGAAGCGCTCGTTTGCGATGTAGTTACATTCCATGTGCCTCTGAACAAAGGCGGATTGGATAATACGGTTCATCTGCTGAATGAAGAAAATATAAATAAAATTAAAGACGGCTCGTTGTTAATCAATTCTTCACGCGGCGCCGTTGTCGATAATCAGGCTCTTAAAAAAGTTTTAATGAAAAACAAAAGATTTAACGCGGTTCTGGACGTATGGGAAAACGAACCGTCTATCGACAGAGAATTACTCGAAATTACCGATATTGCAACTCCTCATATTGCGGGATATTCATATGAAGGCAAACTAAACAGCACACTCTTTATCTACAATAAATTTTGCGAATATTCCGGCGTCGAAAAAAAATGGAAACCCGAGTACTTGCCGCTTAATAATAATATTATAAAACCGATACAGACAGACTCCAATGCAGAGCTACTTAAAAATATTCTGAATAACATTTACGACATTAATGACGACAGCATTGTATTGAAGAAAGGATTAAAATTATCCGAAGAAGAATTTTCCCGTTACTTCGACGATCTCAGAAAAAATTACAGAATAAGGCGGGAGTTTTTCAATTATAAGATAGACGGTTCGTCATTAACAGGCGAACAGGCAGCCATTCTAAAATCATTGCGGTTTGAAATCATATAAAGGACGCTGTTCCGTGTATGAACGGAACAGCGCAGAATCTTCAAACTATCGGACCGGCTTTTTTCACATCCTCCGAAACGTTTGCTTCGAAATTCTTAAAATTCTCTTTGAACATTGCAGCCAGTTTACGCGCCGCTTCGTCGTATTTCGATTTATCCGGCCATGTATTCTGAGGATAAAGTATTTCATCCGGAATGCCTTTGATCTTTGTCGGCACTTCGAGTCCGAAATAATTGTCTTTATAAGTTTCTACGTTATCGAGTTCTCCGGCAAGCGCCGCATTAAGCATTCTGCGGGTATATTCGATCTTCATTCTGCTTCCTGTTCCGTACGGACCCCCTGTCCATCCCGTATTTACAAGCCAACAATTTACGTTGTATTTTTGAATTTTATCGCCGAGTAATTTTGCGTATACAGAAGGTTTAAGAACCATAAAGGGAGCACCGAAACATGTGCTGAAAGTTGCCTTCGGTTCGGTAACGCCTTTTTCTGTTCCCGCCACTTTAGCGGTATAGCCCGAGAGGAAATGATACATCGCCTGTTCAGGCGTAAGTTTTGCAATCGGAGGCATAACTCCGAATGCGTCCGCCGTAAGCATTACTATATTTTTCGGATGTCCTCCCGTGCCGTCGGGAACAATATTCGGAATATAATTGATCGGATACGCCGCTCGTGTGTTTTCAGTCAGAGAATCGTCGTTCAAATCGAGCATACGCGTATTAACATCCATCGCTACGTTTTCGAGAATGGTTCCGAATTTACGCGTGGTTTCATAGATAAATGGTTCGGATTCAGCCGACAATCTGATTACTTTGGCATAGCATCCGCCCTCATAATTAAATACGCCTTTATCGCTCCAGCCGTGCTCGTCGTCGCCGATTAATTTTCTTTCCGGGTCTGCGGATAATGTAGTCTTGCCGGTACCCGACAAACCGAACATTACCGCCACGTCGCCGTCCTTGCCTACGTTAGCCGAACAATGCATCGACATTACTCCTTTGAGAGGCATTAAATAATTCATTACGGTAAAAATCGATTTTTTAATTTCGCCCGCGTAACTTGTTCCGCCGATTAGAACAAGTTTTTTGCCGAAGTTAATTATTATAAAAACGCCCGAATTCGTGCCGTCGTTTTCCGGGTCTGCCTGAAAATAGGGCAGATTTATAACAGTAAATTCCGGATAATGATTTACGAGATCTTCTCCTTCGGCTTTGATAAACAAATTTCTTGCAAACAGGTTATGCCACGCCGTTTCGGTTATTACTCTAATCGGGAGTCGATAATCCGGGTCGGCGCCTGCGTAACAATCCTGAACGTACAAGTCCTTGTTTTGCATGTAAGAACACATGTGCGCAAAAATTCTGTCGAAATATTTTTCTTCTATCGGTTTATTTACATTGCCCCACCAGATCTGATCCTGACTCGAATGTTCTTTCACCAAAAACTTATCGTTCGGACTTCTGCCTGTATGCTGCCCGGTTCTTACAACTAACGGTCCCATGTGAGCAATCATCGCTTCCCTGCGCCTTGCAGCCTGTTCGTATAAAGCCGGCGTTGTAAGATTATAGAAAAGATTATTAATATTCTTTATCCCCATATCGTTCAATTGCCGCCAGATTTCCAGTTTTGATTTCATATAAGCTCCGTTATATTATAAAATACGATACAAAGGTATAAAATTAGATTTACTTTATCAACTAAGGCTGCAGAGGCATGACAGTTTACTTTTTACGGTTGTTTATATGTATTTATAAATTTCCTTAAGTATTTTATCTGTCGCTCCGGTGTTGTTTTTTACAAACTCGCCCGCTATTTTCCCTGCGGTTCTTCTTAGATTCTCGTCTGCGAACAAACGCCGGAACGTTTTATAAGCTTCTTTCTGGTTTTTAATTATAATGCCGCCGCCTAGTTTATGCATTTGGACGGCTTCCTGACTGGTTTCTATTTTGGGCCCGTAGACAACCGGGATGGAATAAACGGCGGGTTCAAGCACATTGTGAATTTGACGAAAACTACCGCCTACATAAGCGGCGTCGGCATAACTGTAAAGCGTCAATAAAATACCGACCGAATCTACTATAATTACGCGTTCGCCGTTGTAATTGTTCATCAGGGAAAATCTTATAGTGGAAAATTTATTATAAAAGTCATTTTCGATTTTTTCGATATGAACTAAATCGGGTTCGTGCGGGACGACGATTATCATAAGCTCCGGTATGTATTTCATCAATTTAATTAATGCGGGAAATATTACTTCCTCGTCGGCTTCCCAAACGCTCCCGAGGACAAGCACTTTTTTATTTTGCAGCGCTTCATCTCTGATAACTTTCTTTTCCCTTGCCGTCATGCTTTTAATGTAGACTCTGTCGAAACGCGTATCGCCCACCGGAGTTACTTTTTCCGGAGATAATCCGAACTTGAGAAAATTTATGGCGTCGTTTTCGGAAACGGTCAAAATTTTTGCCGCGCTGTCGAAAACGTATTTATGAAAAGATCTAATTACAGGCAAAAGCCGGCTGCTGTCCGACCGCATTGTAGCGTCGGCTATTAAATAGGGTATTCCTCTTTTTTCGAGCTGCCAGATCGTATTCGGCCAGATATCGTAACGCATAAATATCACCAGACCGGGCTGCGTTATTTCCAAAAAGCGTTTGATATCTTTAATTCTGTCAAAGGGTATATACGAAATAATATCTGCATGCGGATATTTAATTGAATTGCGGTAACCTGAAGGAGAAAAAAATGTAGCGAGAATTATAACATCTCTTTCCTGTTTTAGTTTTTCTATAATCGGTTTTGCCTGCTCGAATTCGCCCATCGAAGCAGCATGGAACCAAACCGTCTTTTTTGAACGGTCGATATCCGCCATCGCAATTATCAGATTTTCGAAGAGGCGCTCCCTTTCTTGAACGCTCATTCTTATCTTGCCTCCAATTACAGGCGCAATTACTTTTAAGAGCGCAGAAAGCGGATAAAAGAAAATGTTATATATTATTTGCCAGAACCTTTTCATTTTTCTTCGAGTAATTTTATTATATTATTAAAAACCGCGCCGGGAGTTAATTCTTTCATGCATTTAAAATGTCCCTCGGGGCATTTTTCGCGGCCGATATGACTGCACGGACGGCATTCCAGTCCCTCGTTTTCTACCAGTCCGTATCTTACTTTGTACGGAAGGAATCCGAATTCTTTAACGCTCGAGCCGAATATGACAATCAACGGTATGTTCTGAGACGCCGCCAGATGCATCAACCCTGTGTCGTTGCTAACTATAAGTTTGCACTTTTTCATAATGAAAGCGAGTTTCAGAAGCTCGTCGTTTGTACTCATGTCGACTGCATCCGGAATATTGCCTGCAATAAAACCGCACAAATCCTTGTCCGATTTTCCTCCGAGGACGAGCGTTTTAAATCCTCTTTCACGGATTTTTTTGCCCAGTTCTACAAAATACTCGGGCGGCCACATTTTTGTAAAATGTCTCGACCCGGGGCAGAATCCGATATAATTACCCTCTTCCAGATCGACTTCAATATTACCGGGTAAAAACACCTCCGTCCCGTATTCATCCAGTTTCAAACCCGGCACCGAAGCGGCATACAGCTCAGGTATCGATTTGACGTTCTTGTATAAATTTATACGGAATCTAGATAAAAGTATTTTTTTAAAAGCCGGTTTTCGGAACCTGTAAATTTGTCCGCCTGCGGCAATATTTATTCGGTTGCTTCTTAAATTATTCTGCAAGTCGACAACCATATCGTAGTTCCGGGAGGACACTTTTTTCAATAATTCTTTAACATTATTCTTGTCATATTTCAGAACGCTGCGCAGATATTTATTGTATGTTAATGCGTCGGCATATTGCGGTTTAACCACAAAATCGATTTCCGAATTTTTATATCTGGATTTTAATGATCGGATTACAGGAGTGGTTAGTATTACGTCTCCCAGAGAGCTTAGCCTTATAACGAGAATTTTTAGAGGACGATTTTCATCCACAACGAGAACGCCTTTTCTTTAACGCAAATTTAGACAATTCAAAGAACGATTCAAAACCCGCAGTCGTATCGTTGGCAACTAAGCTCAATCTTCATTATTTTTGGTTAATAAATTACGAAATGTGAGTTGAATTATGACGACATTACCATCGCCCGGCACAAAAACTTTTCCTGAAGATTCGTTAGAAAAGAAATGTTATAATTTTGTGGAAACGCTCGAAAAATATATACCGATTCCGAACGAGCGGTACAGATTAGCTTTCAATTTATACCGTTTTAAAAAAGGAGAAGGAGATCCGCCGGCGGTAATTTTGAAATCGGCTAAAATAAAATTTGAAAACATCGCCGAGAAAGAACTTGCCGATTTGATAGACGAAGGCATTAAAAATTTTTAATTAATATTTCAACATAAGGCTGGATTTCCTCCAGCCTTATTGTCAATTTGCCCGCCCGCCGATTTTAATTCAGCGCTATTCTTTTTCTTCGTCCAGAAATTTTTTTAGAAGTTCTATATCGTCTTTGCTGCCGGCAAAAATAGGCGTGCGTTCGTGAAGCGACGAAGGCGTCAGTTCGAGAATTCGTTTTTCTCCGTCGATTGCAACTCCGCCTGCCGCCTCGATAATAAACGAAACAGGATTGCATTCGTATACGAGTCTCAATTTCCCTTTCGGATTTCTCTTATCGCCCGGATACATAAACGTACCGCCGTATAAAAGCGTTCTGTGTATGTCGGCGACCATGGAACCCACATATCTCAATTGATACGGTTTCCCTTCGAATTTATTTACCTGAAGATGTTTTATATATTTCTTTAATCCCCTGCTCCAGGAATTATAATTTCCTTCATTAATACTGTAGATTCTTCCTCTGTCCGGAATCTTAATATTGTCGTGCGACAAAAGGAATTCGCCGAAAGCCGGGTCCAATGTAAATCCGTATACGCCGTGCCCCGCGCTGTAAACAAATATTGTGGAAGGACCGTACACAATATAGCCCGCGGCTACCTGTTTATATCCCGGCTGCAAGCAGTCTTCGATCGTGCCCGGACCGTTGCCTTTGCTTATTCGTCTGTAGATTGAAAAAATAGTGCCTATGCTCACATTAGCTTCGATATTCGACGAGCCGTCCAGCGGATCGAACAGGAGAACGTATTTTCCGATTTTATGATGAGGCGGAAGGTGGATAATATTTTCGTCTTCTTCAGACGCCATAACGCAAAAGTGTCCGCCGTGGTCCATCGCTCTTATAAGCATTTCGTGAGCGAACAGATCGAGTTTTTTGACGTCTTCGCCGTGGACGTTCGTTTTACCGGTGAATCCGAGGATTTCGACTAAGCCCGCTTTGTTTACTTCGAGTGAAATTACTTTTGCAGCCAATCCCAATTGCAATAAGATGGCTGATAATTCTCCCGTAGCTTCGGGATGCAATTTTTCACCTTCGAGGATATGACGGGGGAGCGTCATAAATTGCTTCAAAGGCATAATGCCTCCTGCTTTAGTTGGATTTAATTACTTCCTGATCTTTGTACTGTAATTGATAGAGCTTGTAATAGATTCCCTTACGAGCCAGCAATTCCTGATGCGTGCCTACTTCTTTCAATTCGCCTTTGTGCATAACGAGAATTTTGTCGGCATTTTGAATTGTTGAAAGCCGGTGGGCTATTACAATTGAGGTTCTCCCCCGAAGTAATTTTTCAATTGCTTTTTGAATTAATATTTCCGTTTCGGTGTCGATACTCGACGTAGCCTCGTCGAGAATCAATATTTTGGGATTATATGCGAGCGCCCTGGCAAACGAAATCAATTGTTTCTGACCGACGCTGAGCGTAGCGCCTTTTTCTTTGACTATTTCATCGTACTTGCCGGGCAATTTCATAATGAAGTCGTGAGCTCCAACCGTTTTAGCGGCGCTGATTATCCGTTCTTCGGAAATTTCTTCATTACCGAGAGATATATTGGACTTAATAGTTCCGGAAAAAAGATACACATCCTGCAGCACAACTGAAATATACCTTCTCAAATCCCTTTTGTCAACTTTGCTTATATCGACGCCGTCGAGAAAAATTGCGCCTTTTTCGATATCGTAGAAACGCGTTAAAATATTGATGATGCTCGTCTTGCCGGCTCCCGTGGCGCCTACTATCGCCGCCGTTTCTCCGGCGTTAATCTTAAACGAGATATCTTTCAATACGTATTCTCCCGGGTTATAAGCGAACCACACATTCTTAAATTCGATTTCGCCTTTGACGTTCTCCAGTTTGACGGGATTTTCCGGATTTTTAACGAAGGTCTTATCGTCGAGTAGTTTGAATATCCTTTCCGAAGAAGCCATGGCTGTCTGGAGAATATTATATTTTTCCGAAAGGTCTCTCACAGGCCGCCAGAACATCTCCGTATATTGAAGAAAAGCAATAAGAACGCCGAGAGTCAGATTTTTTTGCACCACCTCTCCGCCGCCGTACCATATAATCAATCCGATTGAAATTGCGCTCAGGAGTTCGACAAACGGAAAAAAGATTGCGTAATAAAAAACCGAGCGTATATTGGCGTTTTTGTAATCGTTGTTTATAGAAGAAAACTTTTTCAGTTCCTCATCCTCTTTCGAAAAAAGTTGAACCACATTCATCCCGGTTATATGTTCCTGCATATACGAATTTAGGCGCGCCAGATGATACCTTACGTCCCGATATGCTTCCCTGACTTTTTTCCTGAACAAAAAGGTAGCGTAAAAAAGGATCGGAATTACCGAAAGAGTAACCAGCGACAGATCCCACGACATCGTAAACATGAAGAAGAAAATCCAGATAATTACAAAGATATCGCTGAAAACCGACACTATTCCCGAAGAGAACATTTCATTAAGCGACTCCACGTCGTTCGTTACCCTGGTTACAATCCGACCGATCGGCGTTTTGTCGAAAAATCTTAGAGCCAATTTTTCTACGTGACGAAACAGCTGCACCCGTATGTCGAAAATTATCTTCTGTCCCATCAATTCCGTGAAGTAGGTTAAAAAGTACTGCACTACCGCCTGCGACAAAAGTGTTCCGAGCAGCAGCGCAGATATTGTAATCAAACCTTCGAAATCTTTATTGGCTATATAATCGTCAATGGCAATTTTTGTCAGATACGGTCTGACGGAAGGCAAAATAGCGACCACAATATTCAACAGAATTGCGAGTAATACGTAACCTTTGTACGGCTTGACGTAAGCCAGCAGCCGCCTCATTAATTTGGCGTCGTACGCTTTGCCTAATATTTCATCGTCTTTCCTGTGGTCGGCCATTAAATCACTTTATAGTAATTCCTGTTTTCGAAAAATGCGTTTATATTTTCCGCCGTGGTTTCAAGTATTCGTTCGACGGCTTCCTGAGAATCGAAAGCCATGTGGGGCGTTAAAATCACGTTTTCGCGTCTCAGCAGAAGATTTCTTTTTAATATCGCGTCGACTTTTTCAAGTTCGACGTTTTTTGTCAACATTTGATTTTCTTCTTTAAGCAGCTCTTCGCCTTCGAATACGTCGAGACCCGCCCCGCCGAAAATACCTTTGTCGATTGCATAGTAGAGCGCTCTCGGTTCGATAAGACCGCTGCGCGCGGTATTGATAAAGAGCGCGCCTTTTTTTACGAGTTCAATATTATTCATATTTATCAGGTGATGAGTGCTCTTGTTATACGGACAATGGAGAGTAATAATGTCCGAGGATTTTAACAGCGTTTCCATGTCGACGTATTTGAAATCGAGCAATTCTTCCAGAATATGATTTTGTTTAACGTCATAAGCGAGAACTTTCATACCGAAGCCCTTGGCAATTTTCATTACGTGCACGCCGATGCTGCCTGCGCCTATTACTCCCAGAGTTTTGCCTCTTAAGTCGAAACCGCGCAAACCTTCGAGCGAGAAATTACTTTGCTGCGCCCTTACGTAGGCTTTGTGAATGTTTCTCGATAATGTTAAAATAAGCGCAAATGTATGCTCCGCCACCGTATTTTCGCCGTAGTAAGGGACGTTAGCAACGGCTATCTTCTTTTTCTTTGCATATTCGATATCTATATGATTAAAGCCGGTGCTCCTTGTCGCGATTAGTTTCAGCTTTCTGGCTCTATCGATAACGCCCTTATCCACTTTATCATAAATAAAGACCGATATAACGTCGGCGTCTTTAATGGCGGGATTATCCGGACTTAGTTCGTCTTTGAAGAAAAAGAGCTCGTATTTATTTTTATCGAATCTTCTTTTTATATAATTTTTTTCTTTAGAAGGTATGGAAAAGAATGCTATTTTTATTTTTTTCATAAGAGATTCCCTTTAGTTTAATTCCTTCAATTCTTCTTCGAGCAATTGCTTGAAGTGGAGGTCGGCATATATTCCTCCGAGTTCAACGAGTTCTTCGTGAGTTCCTTCCTCGGCTATTCTACCGTTATCGATCACGAATATTCTATCCGAATCTTTTACCGTGGAAATTCTGTGGCTGATAATTATGCTCGTTCTGTTTTTCATAAACTCTTTCAGTCGTTTAAGAATTTCTTCTTCGGTATGCGTATCGACGGCGGAGAATGAATCGTCGAGTATTAATATTTTCGGGTCGATAGCCAGAGCTCTAGCAAGCGACGTTCTTTGTTTTTGTCCTCCCGAAAGAGTTATGCCGCGTTCGCCTAAGATGGTATCGTATCCTTTCGGAAAAGATTCAACGTCCTTTGCCAATTGCGAAATTTGAGAGACGTACTTAATCAGTTCTTCGTCTTCTTTGCCGTTGCCGTAAACAATATTTTTAGCCAACGTGTCCGAGAACAGAAACGTTTCCTGCGGTACGAAGCCGATATTCTTTCTCAGGGTTTTAAGCGGTATTTTACGCACGTCTACTCCGTCGATTTTAACCGAGCCTTCCGTGACGTCGTAAAATCTCGGTATTAAATTTACAAGCGTTGTCTTGCCGCTTCCGGTTTTGCCAATAAAGGCGACTGTTTCGCCTTTGTTAATTTTCAAACTGATATTGTCAAGTACGGGCGGAAGATATTCGTTGTATCTGAAACTCACGTTTTCGAATTTGATTTGCCCTTCGATATTTTCAATCGAATAATCGGTTTCGTCGCCGTCTTTAATTTCGTACGGCTCGTTGAAAAATTTCAAAAGTCGTTTCATGCTTGCGTCTGCTTGTTGAACCAGATTGGCGACAAATCCGAAAGATATCATAGGCCAGATCAGCATCGACAGATACGCCACAAAGGCGACTATAATTCCGAGCGAAATTTTACCGTCGATTACCATTTTACCGCCGACAAAAATAACGATGATGGTAGAAAAGCCCGCAATTACAAAAAAGATTGGATGGAATAGCGCCTGAAGCCTCACCAGATCCATCTTTCTCTTAAGATATTCGTCGCTCTGTTTTGTGAATTCTTTTACTTCGTAATCTTCCCTTACGTACGATTTGACCACTCTTATACCCGAAAAGTTTTCCTGCGCCTTTTCCGTCAATTCGGAAAACTTTTCCTGTATCTTTGTATATTTTACGTGAACCTTTCTCATTACGATATAAACCAAATACGACAAAAAAGGCAGCGGCAGAAGTACGTAAAAAGTGAGCGCCGGACTGAGCGAAAGCATTATCGGAATTATCATCAGGAACAACGTGCCGTTGTCTATCGAATACATTACAGCCGGTCCTACAAACGAACGCACTGCGTTTATATCGTTTGTGGCATGCGACATTATATTTCCGGTAGAATTATTCTGAAAAAATCGCAGAGGCAGTTTTTGGATATGTTCCCAGAAATCTTGCCTCAGGTCGTATTCGATTTTTCTTGATGCAACTATTATAGTTTCGCGAATGAAAAACTGAAACACTCCGGCAATTAACGTTATGCCGACAGTATAAAGAGCATAATTTACAATCAGGTGAGTGTCCAGATTGTTTTCGAGCAGGTTAATGCTGTCTTTTATCAGAATCGGGACGAATACGGTTGCCACATTCGAAATCAGGATAAATAGGATTCCGAGCAGGTAACTGCTTTTATACCGGACAAAGTATTTTTTTAAATAGGTTAAGTTTCCGAACAACTTTTCGAAAGTCCTTTCTAATAATAAACAACCGCTATGGAAAAATAATTCCTCTTAAACGATATCAACCGATTATTTCGAAACCGGTATACTTTTGCAGAGCTTTCGGAACAATAACTTTTCCTTCGGGCGTTTGATAATTTTCGAGCAACGAAACCATTAGCCTGCTGGTGGCGAGTCCGCTGCCGTTTAAAGTATGCACAAACTCGGTCTTTTTAGAACCCTCGCGTTTGAAACGAATATTAGCTCTCCTCGCCTGGAACGCTTCGAAATTGCTGCACGAAGAAGCTTCGAGCCATTTTTTTTCTGCCGGCGACCACGTTTCGATGTCGTAACATTTTGCCGCCGAAAAACTTAGATCGCCCGTGCAAAGCAGGATTATTCTGTACGGTATATTTAAAGCCTGGAGAATATCTTCCGCGTCCCTGACCAATTTTTCGAGTTCATCGTAAGAATCCTCCGGCTTCGAAAATTTTACCATCTCCACCTTGTTAAACTGATGAACGCGCAAAAAGCCTTTCGACTCTTTACCGTACGAACCGGCTTCGCGTCTGAAACATGGAGTGTAGCCGACATATTTAATTGTCAGCTCGCTTTCGTTCAACACTTCATTCCGATGTATATTCGTGATAGGAACCTCGGCGGTAGGTATCGGATAGAGACCGTCCTTTTCGATAAAATACATATCCTCTTCGAGTTTGGGAATTTGTCCCGTGCCTTTCATTGAATCCCTGTTTACGAGAATCGGCGGAAGTATTTCCTTGTATCCGTGGTTCTGCAAATGAAAATCGAGCATAAAATTTATTAATGCGCGTTCGAGCGTTGCTCCGGCTCCTTTATAAAGCGGAAATCCCGAACCGGATATTTTAGTTCCTCTTTCGAAATCGAGTATGTCGAGTTTTTTACCGAGTTCGATATGATCGAGCATTTCGAAGTCGTTATCGAAGCTGAAGCCTTCAGGCAGCCACCTTCTAACTTCTACATTTTCATCGGCGCTGGCTCCGACCGGAACCGACTCGTGAGCCAGGTTCGGAGTCCATCTCAATATTTCGTCGAGTTCTTCGTCTATTTTGCGAAGCTCATTGTCAAGCTCCGCTATTTCGTCTCCGACCTTTTTCATCTCTGCGAATACGGCGGTAGTATCTTCGCCCTTCTTTTTCAATATCGGAATTTGTGACGATACTTTATTTCTTAGCGCTTTCAATTCGTCGTTGCGCGCTATAATTTTTCTTCTTTTCTCATCGAGTTCGAGAATCTGATCAACATTGTCGGCGGCGCCTTTGTCGCGCAATCCCTTTCTAACCAGGTCAGGATTTTCTCTTATGAATTTGATGTCGAGCATGTTTAATTCCTTTTTATTTCACTACAATATTATAAATTTTATTCGGAACATAAATTTCTTTAATTATCTGTTTGCCGTCGACGTAACCTTTGATTTTTTCGTCGTTGAAAATGATATTTTTTACTTCCTGTTCCGGAGTATCGACAGGCAATTCAATTTTAGCTCTGACTTTGCCGTTTACCTGCACTACGATAGTAACGGTCTCGTTTATAAGCGCGTCGGGGTCGGCTTCGAACCAGACCGGTTCTTCATAAATCGATTTTTCTTTGCCAAGCAAACTCCAACATTCCTCGCCGAGATGAGGAGCAAGCGGCGCCAGCATCGAAGCGAACCGTTCGAGCGTATATACTTGAATTTCCTTACGGCAATTGTCGATATTCTTAAGTTCGTTCAACAATTCCATCAAAGCCGCAACCGCCGTATTGAATCTGAAATTATCTATTTCAGCGTCGACTTTAACCAAAGTTTGATTGACTTTCTGATAAATCTTTTTTTCGTCGTCGGAAAGTTCGTTCAAGTCATATTTACTTTTTGCATGGGCGCCGGAAGCGATTCCTTTGTAATTTTCAAAAAGAGTATATGTTCTTTGCACAAAACGATCAACGCCTACAATTCCTTTATCGCTCCAGTCGCCTCCGAGCTCATACGGACCCATAAACATTAAATACATACGGAAAACGTCCGAGCCGTATTTTTCCAGGAACTCATTCGGATCGACCACATTGCCTTTCGATTTCGACATTTTGGCGCCTTGATTTGTAATTGTGCCCTGATGAATTAATTTCCGGAACGGTTCGTCGCTGTTTACCAATCCGATATCCCTCAGGAACTTATGAATAAAACGTGCATAGAGAAGGTGCATGGTAGCGTGTTCTGCGCCTCCTACATAAACGTCGACAGGAGTCCACTTATTTGCCAGTCCGGTATCGAACATCCCTTCCTCGTATCGGGGATTGAGATAGCGCAGATAGTACCAGGACGAATCGACAAATGTATCCATTGTATCGGGATCCCGCTTGGCAGGCGCGCCGCACTTGGGACAGGTTGTATTGATAAACTCTTCGCAACTTGCAAGAGGCGAGCCGCCGTCCGGTTTAAAGTTTACTTCATAAGGCAGCACAACGGGCAATTGGTCTTCCGGCACGGGAACTTCGCCGCACTTGTCGCAATGTATTATGGGAATGGGCGTTCCCCAATATCTCTGACGCGAAATCAGCCAGTCTCTCAATCTGTAATTAACGGTCCTCTTGCCGAGTCCTTGTTTTTCGATATCCTCTGATATTTTTTCGATTCCGACGTCGGAACTTAGACCGTTATACTTTCCGGAATTTATCATGACGCCCACATCGGTATAAGCTTCTTTCAATTCGTCTTCTTCATTCGTACCTGGCTGAAGAATAACTTTTTTGATTGGCAAGTTGAATTTTTTAGCGAACTCGAAATCGCGCTCGTCGTGTCCGGGCACAGCCATAACGCAGCCGGTGCCGTATGTAGCCAACACATAGTCCGCTATCCAGATAGGAACCTTTTCGCCGTTTATTGGATTTATGGCGTAAGCTCCGGTTGGAACTCCCGTTTTTTCTTTGGTCGTGGAAGTCCTTTCGACTTCGGTTAAAGACTTAATCGATTCGATGTATTTATCTACGGCGTCTTTGTATTCCGGTTTGGTAATTTTTTGCACAAGTTCATTTTCAGGAGCGAGCACGACGTAAGTAACTCCGAAGAGCGTATCGGGTCTGGTCGTAAACACTCTTATTTTTTCATCAGAGCCTTCGATAGAAAAATCGATTTCCGTTCCGTAACTTTTGCCGATCCAATTAATTTGCATTGTTTTGGTTTTTTCCGGCCAGTCGATTTTATTCAGACCGTCGAGTAACTCGTCCGCGTATTCAGTAATCTTGAAGAACCATTGAGTAAGATTTTTTTGAATAACGGTTGTTCCGCATCTTTCGCATCCGCCGTCGCCGAGCACCTGTTCTCTTGCCAGAACCGTTTGACACGAAGGGCACCAGTTGACCGGCGCATTTTTTCTGTATGCCAATCCTTTTTTATATAATTGCAAAAAGAGCCACTGATTCCATTTATAATATTCGGGCACGCAAGTCATCAATTCGGCGTCCCAATCGTACATACCGCCCATCCTTTCGAGCATAGCGCGAATGTCTTTAATGTTTTTGAGAGTGCTGTCCTGAGGATGAATGCCGGTCTTAATTGCGTAATTTTCGGCGGGCAGTCCGAATGCGTCGTATCCCATCGGCTCGAATACATTAAATCCTTTCAGCTTTTTGTATCTAGCAAACGAGTCGGTCGGTCCGTAATTGTACCAATGTCCGATATGCATTTTTGCCGCCGAGGGATAAATAAACATAACAAGTACGTAGAGTTTATTGTCGATTTTAGTCAAATCGGTTTTGAATACTTTTTTGTCTTTCCAGTATTTTTGCCACTTAAGTTCGATCGATTCAAAAGGGTATTTCATATTACACACAAAAATTGTTAGAAATTGAACTGAAACTTATCAAAAAAGGGCTGGTTAATCAAGAATAGTCAAATTATTAGGAAGCTTACTCTAAGATGGCATTCAGCCTAAACCGTTTAGCTCGCGCCTTAAATTGTGGGCGATTTTTGTTATTTTTGGAATTAACAATAAAGGGACGAGATGAAAAAATTAGCCGTAGTCGCATTAAGCGGAGGAATGGACAGTTGCGTGACGGCAGCTATTGCCCGCCAGGAATACGATCTGGCATTAATACATATTAATTACGGGCAGAGAACCGAAAATCGAGAACTGAAAGCATTTAACGATATAGCTGAATATTACAACGTAAAACACAAACTGGTAATTGACTATACGCACTTTTCGAAAATAGGCGGTTCGTCGCTGACCGACAGAAAGATAGAAGTAACCCGCGCAAATATCGAAAGCCGCGAGATACCATCTTCTTACGTTCCGTTCAGAAACGCAAATATCTTATCGGCATGCGTAAGCTGGGCGGAAGTCTTAAAAGCCGAAGCCGTTTTTATCGGAGCCGTTTATGAGGACGCCAGCGGTTATCCGGATTGCCGCCCGGAATTTTTCGAAGCTTTCGAAAAGATGGCTGACCTGGGCACAAAACCCGAAACCAAGATAAAAATCCACACGCCTATAATTCATCTGTCCAAAGCGGAAAT
Organism: Melioribacter sp. Ez-97; assembly: GCF_051488665.1. NCBI lineage: Bacteria > Pseudomonadati > Ignavibacteriota > Ignavibacteria > Ignavibacteriales > Melioribacteraceae > Melioribacter > Melioribacter sp. Ez-97. The sequence goes on from NZ_JBPSEG010000005.1 coordinate 215,428, forward strand.
AATAAAAAAGGGCGTTGAACTTAACGCTCCGTTGCATTTGACATGGTCGTGTTATCAAAACGAAGACGAGGCGTGCGGCGTATGCGACAGTTGCGCTTTCAGACTGCGCGGTTTTCAAACCGCTGGAATAGAAGACCCGATTCCATATAAAGTTCGTCCGGTGTATAAATAAAAGTTAGGTTTGGAATAATGAGAAATAATTTATTAACGATAAAAGAAGCAAGTATATGGATTAGTTCCGAATTAGAACGCGATATTACGCCCTCTAATATTTCTTATCTTGTTAATTACGGTAGGATTAAAAAATATAGCGATAATGGGAACACTCTCGTTAACAAAAACGAATTATTAGCTTACTATCGGACCTACTATGGTAAACGTCAATTAAATTGGACTGAAAAATTAGGGAATGATATAAATTGGCATTTATCATTTGAACAGTACAAAGAATCTGAGACTACAAAACATGTACACAGATTACATCCATACAAAGGAAAATTTATACCGCAGCTTGTTGAATATTTTTTGGATCAACATATCGATGAATTTAAAACGGAGGTCTTCTTTAATAAAGGCGATATAATATTAGACCCATTTTGCGGGAGCGGTACAACTTTAGTGCAAGCGAATGAACTTGGCATGCATGCCGTCGGAATTGATATATCGGCGTTTAATGCGCTAATAAGTAATGTAAAAATCGAGAAGTATGATTTATCGAATTTGTATTTAGAACTTAAAAATATTACCGAAGCCCTTAGACAATACAAAGCAGAATCGATAATCTTAGAATTCGAACAAAATCTCAACGAGGAATTAACTAAATTCAACAACGCATACTTCCCTTCGCCAGAATATAAAAGAAAAGTTAGAAAAGGCGAGATTAATGAAGAAATTTACGGTAAAGAAAAAGAAGAAGCATTTAATAAAATTTATAAAAACTTATTAAATAAATACAAGATAGAGGTTCGGCAAGAAAGAACAAATACATTTCTTGATGTTTGGTATACAAAAAGCGTAAGAGAAGAAATCGATTTTGTATTCAATTTAATCAAAAATATCAGAAATAAGAGAACAAAAAAACTAGCCACCGTTATACTGAGCAGAACTATAAGATCATGTCGAGCTACAACACATTCGGATCTAGCCACTTTAGTTAGTCCTGTCTATTCAACTTATTATTGTTCAAAACACGGCAAAATTTGCAAGCCTTTATTTTCAATTTTATCTTGGTGGGAAAGGTATACTAAAGATACTCTTAATAGGATTGCAGAATTCAATTCCCTTAGAACAGATACTTTTCAACATTGTTTTACCGGCGACAGTAGAACCATTGATATTTTTGATGCTGTAGATAAATTAGATCCTGATTTCGGCCAAAAATTAAAGAGGCAGAAATTTGCAGGAATCTTTTCAAGTCCCCCATATGTAGGACTAATCAATTATCACGAACAGCATGAATACGCTTATGAGCTATTTGGCTTTGAAAGAAATGACAGTTTAGAAATAGGGCCCTTATTTAAAGGGAAAGGGCAGAAAGCAAAAGAATCTTACATTGAAGGAATAGCTTCCGTGTTAATAAATAGCAAAAAATATCTTGCTAATAATTTCAGTATTTTCTTAGTTGCTAATGATAAGTATAATTTATACCCGGTTATAGCTAATAAAGCGGGACTTAAAATTGTGCAACAATTCAAACGACCTGTATTGAACAGAACGGAAAAAGACAAAGGAGCCTATTCAGAATCGATTTTTTTATTAAAGGAAAATAGTTAATGTCTCTCAGTACCCAACAAAAGCTTAAGGTTGTCGAAACTCTTAAAAACTCATTAAGAAACAAATTTGCAAAATATAAGCCCGAAACCTCAGCGATGCCTTTTCATACGCGTTTACTTGGCAAAGACAGATTAGCTCTATATCAGTTTATACACTCTCTTATAACTAACTTCGGTTTAACTATTTTCGAACCAGTTGCTCTTTCCATCGCTGAAAGTAAATTTAATGTTGCCAAATCACAATACAAAGTAGGAGATAGAATATCGGAAGATTCGCTTTACGTTATACAAAAAATCATGGATAATTTAACTTCGGCTACAACAAGACCAGATAAAATCAAAGAATTAGAATTGATTCGTCAGTCAATCAACCCATCAAAAACTAGAAAAACCAAGCCAACCGTCACTGACCTTTTTTTACAAGATAGAAAAGGCAATACTTTTTTAATTGATATAAAAACAGCGAAACCTAACAAGGGTAATTTTAAAGAATTTAAACGGACGCTTCTAGAATGGGCTGCAGTTGCTCTTCTTAATGATCCCAATGATAAAATTAATACGCTCCTGGCAATACCATACAATCCTTATGAACCCAATCCATATGCTCGCTGGACAATGGCTGGCATGATAGATATTAAGAATGAACTAATGGTTGGAAAAGAATTTTGGGATTTCCTTGGGGGTAAAGGAACATACGATGATTTATTAATATGTTTCGAAACCGCAGGCATTGATATGAGAGATGAAATTGACAACTATTTTTCTAAATTTAACAGGTAATAAATATGAACGAAAAACAAAAAATACTCGAGACCTTTCCGAACCCAAATCCGGAAAGAGATTATATCATTATCCATACGGCGCCGGAATTTACTTCGCTTTGTCCCAAAACCGGTCAACCGGATTTCGCGACTATCATTCTGGAATATATTCCCGACAAACTCTGCGTCGAATTGAAATCGTACAAATTCTACCTCCAGTCATTCCGGAACGACGGCATCTATTTCGAAGCCGTTACAAACAGAATACTGAACGACCTCGTTGAAGTGCTTCAACCGAGAAAAATGAAACTGACCGCAAAATTCAACACTCGCGGCGGCATCCACTCCGACATTATTGCTGAATATAAAAAGGAACAATAGCCACAAGCTATTGAAGTCAATAACCGATCGCACCCGATCAAAAAAACGTGAGGTCACAAAATGGCAAAACGGAAAATCAAAAGGAGCTGGGCTGAACCATTCAAAATCAAAATGGTAGAACCCATTAAAATGACAACGCGCGAATACCGGGAAAAATGCGCAAAAGAAGCCGGTTACAATACCTTCCTGCTCAAATCTGAAGACGTTTACATCGATCTGCTCACCGACAGCGGAACAAACGCAATGAGCGACTATCAATGGGCAGGCTTGATGATGGGAGACGAAGCTTACGCGGGCAGCAGAAATTTCTACTACCTGTGGGACAATATCAAAAAATATTACGGCATGCCATACTTTGTTCCCACGCACCAGGGCAGAGCCGCAGAGCACATCATCTCCAGAATTATGATTAAACCAGGCGATTATATCCCCGGCAATATGTACTTTACAACAACCCGATTGCATCAGGAATTAGCCGGCGGCACATTCGTCGACGTGATTATTGACGAAGCTCACAAACCACAAAACAAACATCCCTTCAAAGGCAATATCGATACGGACAAACTTGAGGATTTGATAAAGAAAGTCGGCGCAAAAAAAATTCCGTATATCAGCATGGCCGGACCTGTTAATATGGCGGGCGGTCAACCATTTTCAATGCAAAACCTCAAAGAAGTGCATAAAATTGCAAAGAAATACGGAATAAAATTATGGTTAGACGCAACGCGCGCCACGGAAAACGCTTATTTTATTAAAGTCCGCGAAAAAGGTTACGAAAAAAAATCGATCGAACAAATTTTAAAAGAAATGTGCGGCTATTTCGACGGAATTTGGGTAAGCGCAAAAAAAGATCTGATGGTGAATATCGGCGGCTTTTTGGCAACCCGCAACAAAAAGGTTTACGAAGAAGCCCGCAATATGGTTGTGGTTTATGAAGGACTTCATACCTACGGAGGACTCGCCGGCAGGGACATGGAAGCCATGGCGAGAGGCATTGAAGAAATGGTAAAATACGAAAATGTAAGTTCCCGCGTAGGGCAGGTGGAATATTGCGGCAAACAGCTCGAGAAATACGGCGTGCCTCTCGTTTATCCGTTCGGCGGACATGCCATTTTTCTGGATGCAAAAAAATTCTTGCCGCATCTTAAACAGGATTTATTCCCGGCTCAATCGCTGGCAGCCGAAATTTATATCGACAGCGGCGTCCGCGGTATGGAACGCGGAATTGTATCTGCCGGCAGAGATCCCAAAACCGGCGAAAACCGTTATCCCAAACTCGAATTGGTTCGCTTGACTTTTCCGCGCCGCGTCTATACTCAATCCCATATCGACGTTACCGTCGAATCGATAGCTCAGGTTTATCAGGACAGGAAGAAAATCAAAGGATTAAAAATGGTATACGAACCAAAATATTTGAGATTCTTCCAGGCAAAATTCGTAAAATTGTAAAGTCAATTTTCAAAAGGTGTTTACGGGACTGGCAAAGATTATTCGGACGGATTGTCAGTCCCGATTATTTAAATATGAACGAAGCGCTCAAATTAAAAGAAATATTTTTTGCGGAACGGGATCTTGTTTTTAACGACTCCGATCTGTTAAAAGACGCGTTTAAGTTTTCTATCCGATGGAGCGTGCTGGTTGAAGAATTTATTCTGAGAGCTCTTAAAGACATTAAACTCGACTGCGCCATTGCATCCGTCGGCAGCTTTGCAAGACGCGAACTTTCTCCTTATTCGGATATCGATATAATGTTCATCTACGACAAAGTGCCGCGAAACGACGACGCTATTAAACAGTGCGTTACAATCCTCTGGGATACCGGCATTGAAGTGTCGCATACCGTCAGAGATTATTCCGACATAAATAAATTTCTAAAAGAAGACCTGCACGCATTCACTCAATTTTTCGAAACGCGCTTTATATGCGGCAGCGACGAAATCTACAAAGAATGGAACAAAAAAGTTTTAAGCTCTCTCAAGCAGGAAACCAAGAAGAATCTTATTAATGAATATTTCGTAGACATAAACCTCAGGTACCAGAAATACGGCTCTTCGGCAAAAGTGCTCGAGCCGAACGTTAAATTTACCGCAGGCGGTTTAAGGGACCTGCAGGTATTGCAATGGATCTACTCGCTTAAAAACGATATTATAATCGATACTCAAAAAGAGATAACTCAAACGGAAGTTTTTTTAGAACTTCTTAAAAAGGATAAAATACTAATTCCAAAAGCCGCCAAACGGCTGCTAGAGAGTTACAAATTCATATTAAACACACGAAATCATCTTCATCTGATATCGGGACACAAAAATGACCGGCTGGAATTCAGCGACCAGGAAAAGATTGCCCGACGACACGGATACACCGACAGCAACTGGAAAGAATATATGCGCAGATATTTCGACGCGTCTAATGTTATTAAACGTTTTACGATAACAATGTCCAAGCGTTTTGAAGACGAAATGTCGAAACCGATATCGGACTTTCTTTCCATTCCCCTCGACGAAGATTTTACGATGAAAGGCAATATAATATATCTCGCCAGCGACATAGAACTGACAATGTCGGTTATACTGCGGGCATTTTACTACAGAGGCTTACACGATGCGCGATTCGACGACGTACTCCGTTCCAAAATTATTGAAGCCGTTATCGACCTGGAAGAATCGAAAGACGCGGAACATCAATCTTCTGTCTTTTTCAGAGAGATACTCAGACTGCCAAAAAATGTAAGCAAAACGCTCAACGTAATGAACGAGCTGGGAGTTCTGGGCGCATTCCTGCCGGAATTCGGCGAACTGGTAAATTTTTTCCAACCGGGCGTTTATCACTGCTATACAGCCGACGAACATACATTGATTGCATTGACCAATCTCGAAAATCTCAGACACGAATCGAACACACTCAGCCGCCTCTTTCTGAGCATAAAAAACAAAGACATTTTATATCTCGCCGTGCTTTTTCACGATATTGCAAAACCGATTACTATATCGGGACATGAAATAATCGGAGCGGAAATTGCAAGCTCCGTTATGGAAAGACTCGGCTACAGCGTAGAAGAAATTCAAAAAGTTCAATTTCTCGTTCGGCACCATCTTACAATGGAACAAGTGGCTTTCAGAAGAAATTTGAACGACCCTACAACTTTGAATATCTTCTCGGATTTATTCCCGGACACCGAACTGCTCGACTTGCTTTACTTGCTTACGTACGCCGATCTTTCCGCTGTTTCTCCCGTCGTATGGACTCAATGGAAAGGCGAATTGCTCTATGAACTTTATCATAAAACCAAACGTATGCTCGAAGAAAGAATTACAGGCGAAGAACTTTTAGCGTCGAGTATGCTCGAAATAATGGAACAATCCGAAGTCTTTTCCGACAAAACGGTTAAAGAGCACATCGAATCGATCGACGATCTGGGTTATTTGCAATTTTATTCGGCGGAAGAAATTAATCAGCATATCGAAGAAATTGAAAAAGGTTCGAAAGCGTCCGTCTTTTTCAAAGAAGAAGCCGGATATACCTCGATAACCGTTATCACACGCGATTCCGAAGCTCTGTTGTCAAGGCTCTGCGGCGCTCTGTCGATTAACGATCTCAACATACACGACGCAAAAATATTTACGCGCAAAGACGGAATTGTAATTGATAATTTTAACGTAACTGACTTCAGAACGAACGAAGCAGTGGATAAATCTCGCTACGATAAAATAAAATCGGATTTGATTTTAGCGGCTTTAAACGAGCTTCAGATTACAAAAGAATTCAATCGCATTAAATCCAAATGGTGGCGACTCGAAAACAAACTTTTTAAGCGCAAAGGCAAAGTTAAAATAGTTTTCGAAAAGCACGACCGATATACAATCATCGACGTTTTTTCGCCTGACAGACTCGGACTATTGTATCAGATAACACGTAAAATGAACGAGCTCGGTCTGTCGATTTACTTTGCTAAAATTAACACAAAAGCTGATGATATAGTCGATTCGTTTTATATACTCGACCGTCACAAACGTAAAGTCTCCGCCAACGATTACGAACTTATCATTCAGCAGCTAACCGAAACAATAGAAGAAATGCTATAGGTGAAAAATTGAATTTTATGAACAGAACGAACCCGATCGGATTTTTCGATTCGGGTATAGGAGGTTTAACGGTTGTAAGAGCGGTTACAAACCTGATGCCGAACGAAAACATAGTTTATTTCGGCGATACTGCCCGCGTTCCCTACGGAAGCAAATCCAACGACACTGTAATCGAATATTCGATTCAAGCCGCAAACTTTTTGCTGAGGAAAAACATTAAACTGCTGGTTGTGGCGTGCAACACAGCGTCTTCCGTGGCTCTCAATGAATTGCGCAGATTTCTTACGGTGCCTGTAATCGGTATGATAGAACCGGGCTCTCAAATGGCTCTATCGGAATCGAGGAATCGTAAAATTGGAGTTATAGGCACTTACGCTACTATCAACAATAAAGCTTATTCGAAACAAATCAAAAAACTCGACCCCAAAGCGCAGGTGTATGAAAAAGCATGTCCTCTCTTTGTGCCGCTCGCCGAGGAAGGCATGACAAATCATAAAGCAGCCGAATTGATAGCCAAAGAATATCTTACGGAATTAAAGGATAAAAACATCGACAGCCTTATACTCGGATGCACTCATTACCCTCTTCTGAGCGATACTATTCAAAAAGTAATGGGAAAAAAAGTTAAACTAATCGACTCGGGCACGCCCGCGGCAAAAATAGTGCAAGACTATCTCAACGGCAGGCAATTGCGCAACAATTCCGTTCACGAAGGTCAACACGAATATTACGTAAGCGACCTTCCGGCAAAATTCAAAGCGATTGCGGAACGCTTCCTGGGCAAGAAAATTAAGAATATCCACAAAGTTGAACTTGAAGAATTGACGAACGAGTGAAATAAGGAAATAGTTTTGTTAGCGGTTATTCGTTTTTTTAGTTCAACGTTCAAGGTTTTGGGGGTCAAGGTTAGGTGTGTGATTAGGGATTAGGGATCAGGGGTTAGGGGGCAACGTTCTTGGTTTGGGAGTTATTTGTTTGTCATTCAAATTTATACAACAAAAAACGCCAGCACTTCCTCACACCCCCACTTCAGCGTTCCTAACGCCCGCGCTTCAGCACGACGAACCTGCCTACTTGTTAATCCTGAAATCCTGACAATAAAGTCTGAACATCATCAATCCGCTGATTGTCTTTGCGTCGACTATTTCGCCGCTGCGGATCTTTTCTTCGGCTTCTTCGAGCGTCATTTCGAGCAGTTCCATATCCTCTTCCCCTTCTTCGCGCGCGTGTTCTCCTTCTCTTAAATTTTCAGCGAGATAGATATGAAGCGTTTCATTACAGAAACCCGGAGTGGTATAAATCTTACCTAATTTGACAACCTTTTCCGGCGAAAAGCCTGTTTCTTCTTTTAGTTCTCTAACGGCGCATTTTTCGGGGTCTTCGCCTTTATCGAGTTTTCCGGCTGGTAATTCTACGACAAATTCGTTATGAGGATATCTGAATTGTTTTACAAAAATAATCTTCCCGTTTGACTTCAGCGGGAGAACGACGGCTCCTCCCGGATGAACCGCAACCTGACGCGTTGCCAGATTACCGCTGCCGTTATACTGAATATCGTCAACTTTTACGCTGAATACTTTTCCTTCGAAAACTATATTGCTTTTTATTACTTTGAAATTCATTCGTTCCTCTTATTAAATTAGTTCCGCTCCCGCTTGTATTTATGCGGCTTCAAAAAATTGTCTCCCGCTTTATTACAAACATATAATTAACCGCCGAGACGCAAGACGCTTCTAAAAAAATTCCCGGCGTTTTCCTGCGAAATCGGCGGTTAATTATTTACGTTGAAAAATTCAGTTTCAGACCGACGATGAATCGACAGTTAAACCTGATTCGAAAGATAACCGTCGAGACCCATCTGCTCGATTTGAGCGCGCTGCTTTTCAGCCCATTCAACGTGTCCTTCTTCCATCTTTAGAATTTTGGTCAACAATTCGGCTGTCGATTCGTCGCCAACTTTACGCGCTAGAGCAATGGCGTCGTTATAAGCTTTTACCGCGTCAGCTTCGGCTTCCTGGTCGTTGTTGATAAAATCCGGGACCGATTTCCCGATATTCATTTTTTTCAGTTTGTTTACGACCGGCATTCCTTCCAAGAAAAGGATTCTCTGGATTAGCCATTCTGCATGGTGCATTTCGTCGATAGCCTGTTTTTCGATGGCTTCGTGCAATTTTCCGTAGCCCCATTGTTCGCACATTTCGGAATGAACCATATACTGGCTAATGGCTGTTAATTCGTCAGCCAATAAATCGTTCAATACATCGAGTAATTTTGCATCTCCTTTCATCTTTACATCTCCCAATTATTTTGTGAGTTATTCATTTAATATTTTCTCTATTTTGTTCAGCTCTTCCGAACTAAATTCAAGATTGTCGAGCGCTTTGACGGCGTCTTCGATCTGTTCCACTTTGCTTGCGCCGATTAATGCGGAAGTAATAACCGGTTTTCGCAATACCCACGCTATTGCCATTTGAGCCAAAGTTTGATTTCTGCCTGCGGCTATCTCGTTCAGTTTTTTCACTTTTTCAAGTTTATCCTGAGTAATTCTTTCGGGTTTCAAAAAGCCCCACGGTTTGGAAGCGCGCGAACCTTCCGGAATTCCTTTTAAATATTTATCGGTAAGCAGTCCCTGTTCCAGCGGAGAAAATACGATGGCTCCAACTCCTTCCTTTTCGAGCAAGTCGGTTAAACCGTCTTCAATCCATCTGTCGAACATACTGTAACGAGGTTGATGAATTAATAAATGATGACCCATTTGCTTCAGGATATCGACCGCCTTTTTAGTTTCTTCGGGCTTGTATTGTGAAATTCCGACATACAAAGCTTTTCCGCTTCTTAAAATCTGGTCGAGCGCGCCCATTGTCTCTTCCAGAGGAGTTTCAGGGTCGGGACGATGATGATAAAAAATATCGACATACTCCAATCCCATTCTTTTAAGGCTTTGATCGAGGGATGCGATCAAATACTTACGCGAGCCGAAGTCTCCGTAAGGGCCCGGCCACATTCCCCATCCCGCCTTTGTGGAAATGATTAATTCGTCTCTGTAAGGCTTCAAATCTTTTTTCAAAATGACCCCGAAGTTTTCTTCTGCGGAGCCCGGAGGCGGTCCGTAATTGTTTGCCAGATCGAAATGAGTAATGCCGAGATCGAACGCGCGGCGTACAATAGCCCGCCCGTTTTCGAAAACGTCGACTCCGCCAAAGTTATGCCACAATCCCAATGAAATTGCCGGTAGTTTTAAGCCGCTCTTCCCGCAGCGGTTGTATTTCATTTTGTCGTATCTGTTTCCGGAAGCTAAATATTCCATTTTCCCTCCGTTTCTTGAAAAATAACCATACAAAGATAATCTAAATTTTATTTAAATTTTAGTGGGAATTCTCTAACGAGCATCAGATATTTGAGTGTGTCCATAATTATTGAGAACAGAATAAATTATTATTAAACAAAGTAATTTTTTATATGGAAATGTATTAGCGTTGATTTTCGCAGAATCATTAATGCAGCGTATAGCATGAATGGCGGATAAGAATTATTATTCATATTTATCGCGTTTGTACTTTTAGCTGTCCATCCGATCCGGAATAAAACTATTATATGATTAAAACAAAGTAATAAATTCCGGTTTCAATTCACAACGCGTCCGTCGAACAAATTTATTATTCTGTTTGCGAATTTCGCATATTCGGGCGAGTGGGTTACTTTCAGACTTCCGTAAAGATATAATGGATTTACTAATGGATCATCACAAAGATTTCATAGCTGTGTTATATTAAATACATATATAAAAAACGGAGAGCATCATTCATAATCATATATTGCTCTCCGCTAATTTCTATTAATCAATTATTCGCCTTATTTCATCAAAGTCATTTTACCGACTGCAGAATATTTT